>QHZE01000190.1 GCA_003225335.1 Acidobacteriota bacterium | reverse complement strand
TCGTGAAATTCGTGGCGAAGTTTTTTTTGGCGTAAAATCTCCTGATGCGGTCAATCTGTCTCTGGACAATCTTTCTGGTTTTTTCCGCGCCTGTTTGGGGCCAGAACCGTTCCGGCTGTGAGGGCCCTGAAGAGCTCGAGCGCGCGGTTTCGAGCCGGCCTTCGGCCGCCGCTTACAACGCGCTGGGCGCTTACTTCGCAGGCCGGAAGCAATTTGCCTGCGCCATCGCCGCCTTCGAAAAAGCTCTCCAGATCGATTCCGGCTCCTGGGAGACCCGTTACAACCTGGGACTCGCCTTGATCGAAAAGGGCGACTGGGAGCGCGCCACGCTCGAGTTGCGCCGGGTCGTGGCGCAAAAGCCCGGTCTCCTCGACGCGCGCAACGCCCTGGGCACGGCCCTCCAGGAGCTGGGTCAGGCCGAGGCTGCAGAAGAGGAGCTCAAAGCCGCGCTGCGTATCGATCCGCGTTCGGTCCATGCCCTTCACGGCCTGGGGCGCGTATTGATGACGCAGAGGCGGTTCAATGCGGCCATCTCCTATCTCAAGCAGGCTGTCGAGATCGAGCCGGGCGACCTAGGCTTTCGGGTTTCGCTGGCGGCGGCCTATTCCCAGAACGGGAATCCAGCGCCCGCGATTGCGCTCCTTAAGGAACTTGCGGCCTCGCATCCGCAGTCGGCGTTCGTCTTCTTCAACCTGGCGACCGTGTATGCCCAGGAGCGCAGCTTCCAGGAGGCGGCGGACGCCTACCGCCAGGCTCTGCGGCTGGAGCCCGGCAACGACCTTGCGCGCGTTTCGCTGGTCAAGGCCCTGCTGGCGCTGAGCCAGTTCACTGCGGCCTACGATGAGATCCGCGACTACGCCGCGCGAAAGCCCCTCGATTTCGAGGCGCGCTACCTCGCGGGTCTGGCACTCCGGGGCCTCGGAAGCTACGGTCAGGCCGAAGCGGAGCTCGAGCAGGCCGTCCGGCTCGACCCGAATCATTATGATGCGGCGTATAACCTCGGGTTTGCCCAGGCGCGCACCGGCAAGCTGCGCGAGGCGCGCGCCACGCTCGAGCGCGCCCAGCGGCTCAACCCAGATTCAGAAGAAGTCCGCTACCAGTTGGCTGCGGTGCTGCGGCGCCTGAACGAGGAGGACCGCGCGAAGCAGGAGATGGAGGAGTTCGAGCGCCGGAAGAACCGTGCCCTGGGGGAAAACGTCGCGGGGCGTGTGGGCAGCGCGGCCAACGAGCGGCTCGAGAAGGGAGACGCCGGCGGCGCCGCCGAGCTGTATCGCGAGGCCTTGAAGCTCGATCCCGAAAATGCCAAGACTCAGTACAATCTGGCGCTGGCGCTCAACCGGCTGGGGGACCGGGCCGGGGAGCAGAAGGCGCTGGAGGAGGCGGTCCACCTTGATCCAAAGTTTGCGCCGGCGCGCAATCAGCTGGCGCTGCTTTTTCTCGCCCAAGGCCGCCTGACTGAAGCCGAGCGTGAGCTGCTGGCGGCACTCGATACCGACCCGCAGTTTGCCGAGGCCCAGAACAACCTGGGAACCTTGTACGGGCAGCAAGGGAAGCATGCCCTGGCCGAGAAGTTTTTCCGTCAGGCTGTTGAGAACAACCCGCAATATACCCAGGCGTATCTCAACCTGGGCCTCGTGCTGGCGGCCCAGGGCCGCTTGGGCGAGGCGGAAGAGCAAATCCAGGGAGCCCTGCGCCAAACGCCCGATCACACCGGCGCCCTGACGGCGCTGGGAATGGTCGAGGCCAAGCTTGGCCGCCAGCAGAAGGCGGTCGAGAGCTTCCGAAGGGTCCTTGCCCTCGAACCCTCCTCGGCCGAGAGCCACCTCAACCTGGGAATCGCGCTCGCCGATGTTTTTGATCTGCAAACAGCCCTGGCGGAGTTTTCCGAGGCCGCGCGGCTGTCTCCGGGCTCGGCAGCCGCCCACTACAACAAGGGGCGCGCCCTTTTTGACCTGCGGCGGTACGAGGAGGCGCGAAGCGAGCTCGAGACGGCGTGCGGGCTGACCCCGGAAAACGCGCCGGCGCTCTACGTGCTGGGTTTGGTGGAAAAGCAGAGCAACAACATCGCCCGCGCCATCGAGGCGCTCGAACGGGCAGTGCAACTGGAGCCGTCCAATGCCGACGCCCGTCATCTACTGGCGACGACTCTGTTGCGGGCCGGCCGCACCCGCGACGCCGTGGCCCAGTGGGAGAAGGCGGTGACGCTCAACCCCGAGCACGGCGAAGCTCTCTATAACCTGTCGCGCGCGCTGCGAGACCAGGACCCGGACAAGGCGCAACTGCACTTGAAACGGTTCCAGACGCTGCAGGAAAAGCAGCGGATCACGGATCGCGCCGACACGCTCGGCAACTTCGCGCTCGCCGCGGCAAGCGCCCGCGACTGGCCGCAGGCCATTGCTCAATTAAAGGAGGCTCTCGAGCTCTGCGCCGACTGCCGCTCGCGCGCCGACCTGCACAAGAACCTGGGCCTTGTCTACTGCCGCTCCGGGGACCTCGAGAACGGCGAGCGCGAGTTGCGCCTGGCCTTCGAGCTCAAGCCGGTGGATCCGGACGTGAAGGAGGCTCTCGAGCTCTGCGCCGACTGCCGCTCGCGCGCCGACCTGCACAAGAACCTGGGCCTTGTCTACTGCCGCTCCGGGGACCTCGAGAACGGCGAGCGCGAGTTGCGCCTGGCCTTCGAGCTCAAGCCGGTGGATCCGGACGTGACGCGGGCTCTCGAGATCGTCGGCGCTCTCCGAAAGAGCTCCCGCCCTCCGCAGTGAGCAATACAAATGACAAATGACCAATGAAAAATGACAAATGGCAGTTTGTTCTTGCCCGTGTGAATCTTCGTGGCTTCGTGTCTTTGTGGTGAGATTTCCTTGGTTGCGGCAAAACCCCGGATTCTTCCGGTGAGTGAGGCGCTCCTGAACCTCCCAGCGATCCTGTCACACTGACTCCCTCCTTCGCGTTTCTTGGCGTCCTTCGCGTCTTCGCGGTTAATTAATTCGGGGAATTTGGATATCATCGGTTTGAAATACAATTTTTCATATGCGCGGCGGTTGGACCGCGCGGAGGGAAATTGCGATGACCATGGTGCTCGAGGACGCTCGACTTGCGCTACGTCTGATGCGCCACAACCGGGGCTTCACCGCGGCGACTCTGCTCACGCTCGCAGCTATCGGGCTTCGGGCGCTAAAGCTAAAAGATCCGCTTCATCCCGAACTGTGGATCTGCCGTGGATTGATCTGGGTGCTCGAGATGGTGACGAAATTCACCTCGGTGATGTCGTTGACGGGAGCGGAACCGGTGCGTCGCCCCGTCGCGGATGCGCGTGTTCTTGACGGACCGGTTGCTCGGACAGCTCTTCCACGATCGCTATTTTTTGGACGGGAATGGCGAAGGATGCGCCGCTAAACCGAAAACTCAAGCCGTCGACAAGATTGGGATTGGAGATTGCAAATAACGACAACCCAGTTCCGTCCTCGAATCGCGTTACCTCGACCTTCGAATCACGTGGGATCGATGTCAAGTCTAAACCTTTTGTATCCTTGTAAACGGGGCGACGGGACCACCAATCAGCACGAATTCGTTCTTGGTTGATCGCATCAACGATTTCGCTGCCGTAAGGGGGGCGGAAATCGAGCTTCTCCCCCAGAAGAAAAGCCAGCCTTTCCGTTCCAGACTCGCAGGGGCCATTGTTTTCGCAGTAGCTGACGTAGCCACAAACCTGGAACCTTGGATAGTCTCCCCGTTTCCAATATTTGAGATTCCCCCAAAAGGTGGAATCCCCATTGCTTATCCCTCCATAAAACAACCGGTCGCCAAAAAGGTAACGGCCGAATCGCGGAAAAGTGGTGCGGTCATGGGCCTCAGGCACCTTGTAAGGCGCGCCACAAAAACCATCGCGGCCATTCCCGCTTCCAGCCAAAGATCCGGCAACCAGACTCGCCGCTGGATAGATATCGGTGACACCTTCAATCAGCGAAGCCTCTGGTATGAGTCCCGACTTGAATAAATCCATTACTTGAACCGGATCTCCATAATAATTCCACCCAACCGTATCGACGTAGTGGCCAGTCGCGCCGTAGTTCTTATTTTTTTCCAACCATGTCCAAAGCCAATCTCGGCCTTCCGGAGAATCCAAATACCGCCTCGGATGTTCCAGACCCGTTCCATAATAAGGGGCGGAATAATAGCCGGCGTGTCCGCCCTTCTTGGCAATCTCCCTCACGAGATCGGGTAAAGTCTCAACATAGGAAGGGTCCATCTCTTGATTCAAGGCGCAACAAGTTTTCGAACCCGGAGGGGTCATTTGGCCCCAGAACAGAACCCACGGATAAAGATGCTTGTAGTTCAGATAGAGCTTTCGCAGGGATTGAACGTTGTAGGGCGATGTCAACGACAAGTTAACATCCAAGAACCCCTGACCATCCCACATCCAGTCCGGGTACGAGGGGGCAGGCACATGTGAATCCAACCAGGCTCGATACCGATCGAGCGCCAACTGCCAGGGCACATCCCCACGTGCGCTGTCTCCTTCGACATCGACGATCATACACTCATAGGAGACAGATGCATGGATCGGGACTTCGCTTCGCTGCTGCTGGCAAGGACAACGAGCGGAGCGAAGAGCTGACCGGGATAAATAAACTTCGGCCCCCAATCCCAATCTGTATTCCGGGCGCTTGCCTTCTCGGCCAAGCCCAAAATACGCGGGTAATAAAATATTTCGTCTGAAACTCGAGAGGCGACAGGCGTCCTCTTTGTCTGGGCCGGAAAATAGATTCGTCGCAGATGCTGTTTTGCCTGGAGATCCAGCTTCCATCGGTCGTCGCCCAGAAACGTGACCATCGCGTTCACCAGCGAATTCTCAGACGAAAAAAAGTGCTGGGCATCAAGCTTTGTGTACGAGGACACAACGTAGGTTTTGTTGTCGTCTCCAACGACTGCCACTTCGGGTACTGAACCGGAAGCGACAACCCATTCGGGTCCTGAGCTGAACTCGACGTTGCTGCCGGGAACACCGAGAACAGCTGTCGCCAGGAGACACGACGCCACCGACAAAGAAGAGACTTTACCCATACGAATGTTGGTCCTCCCTCTCCATGGAAGTCGGCCACCCCGGCTGCGACGCCGTATGAGGTGGCTCTATCAGAACTGGATGGGAGTGAGGAGATGTCTCCTATAAAACACACTGACTCTGTTCTTTGCAATTGCCCGATTTGCCTAGCCGTAAGGGCTATGAGGACCCGGCTCTTATGTCGCAGCCACGTCCTTTTCCCGTGGCACGGGCGTCCCGCCCGTGGCAAACCAGGATCTAACTTGGGTCCGGGACGGCCAGGCTCGCTTGTGAATGCCTCGGCGGTAGGAGGCTCGCTCACCAGGTTTCCTTGGTGGATACAAAGTTCACAAATCGGTCAAGTTATGCATCACGGGCGGGACGCCCGTGCCACGAGGTGTCGGAGTGCGCAGGAGTCGAAGCGTGTGCAGACGGAGCCGGGTTCTCTCGAAGATCTCGCAAACCGGCTGAGGCGGCGGGGTTGACAGGCTATCGAATTGGGGCAAGGTTTTTGCAGCGGGGACGGCTCAATAAGACGGCGGATTTCTGACTTCTTCCTCTGCGGGCGCGGTTTCCTGCTCTGGAGAAGGATTGGCCGCGAGCTCTTTTTGGCCCGCCCGGCTGCGCAGGAGATGGGCAACAAACCGCGACCGGGACTTTCTATTTATCACCCAACCCTGTGACCGGCACCACGCCTGGAGTTCGTCAACATGAACGATTACTGTCTCGATGTTGACTCCCGCCGCGGCCGCCTGTCTTTGTGCGTTCTTGGCGTTGACGAGCCATTCAGCGTATGTATGTTGGAGCGAGTCTTTGTCTGCAGATATCTCTCGCAGTTTGTCCCAATGCTCTTCCAGGTACCATGCGATGACGGGCGTCTGCTTCTCCACGCTGCGTTTCGCCTCGCGCCGGGCAGCCTTTTTCGCTGCTGTCCGCCTGGCGCGCTCTTCGATAGAGACGACGACATCCGGACGGTCTTTCCCGAACCGCTTGTGATACAGGCGCTCGATGAACTGCGGAAGGGGGAGCTTCCATGGTTCCTGCCTGTGGTTGGCAAGCTTCCCGAACCCCTTTGGGTTCATGCCGAGTTCGCGCGCCATTTGGACATGCGCGTGCGAGAGGTGGAAACGCTTCCTCGCATCGATCCAGACTTGCAGGTCGCCAGGAATCCGGTTCTTGGGCATTTTCCTCTTTCTCCAATGGGCCGATCGCCAGGCATGCCAAATCTTCTTTCACTTATCCTGCTTCGGTCCTTTTGTCTCGTCTTTCTCGTCGTCATCGAGATCCATTGAAAGGGGCGCGAATACGCCCTGTCTTGACCCGGGGTAGGGCGTGTTCCATCCTCGCGCATTGTGCCACACAATGCGATTCAGACGCTCGGTCGGTACGGCATCGGGGACATCAAAGCGCATGCGCATCGAATCGACAGCCGCCTGGCGCTCTTCTCCTCTGAGCGCGTTCAGCGGCGGGTTGAGATCAAAGAGCGACTGCTTCGGCCCGGCGGCCGAATACGGCGAAAAGTCCGGAGTGTTGGTGAAACTCGCCCTCATGTCATTCGCGATGAGATCGAACAGCGACATCGTGGGAAGACCCAGGATCAGCTCAATCGTCTTCAGGATGCTGGGCTGCGAATAGAATGTCGAATCGACGTAGCCGCGGCGGATGTAGGGGCTGATGGCGAGAGCCACGGTCCGGTGCCCGTCCACGTGGTCCACGCCGTTCTGAGCGTCGTCCTCGACAACGAATATCGCCATCCTGCTCCAGAACGGCGATCGCGACAGAGCCTCGACGATCCGGCCCAGAGCCAGATCGTTGTCCGCCATCATCGCTTTCGGCGTGCTGACACCCGGAGTGGTGCCGCGCGTGTGATCGGACGGCAGCTGCAGGATAACGAAGTTCGGCATTTTTCCTTCCTGAGCCCACCTTTTCAAATCGGCCAGGAAGATCTGGCTTCGAACGACATCCGGACTCGACAGCGAGTATGAGGTTCCTGCAGACGTCCCGCGTACTCACCATAGACGCGCGCGGTCTTTTTCATCCGCAACGCGAAATCCCAGATGAAGCCATTACTCGAATAGGCAATCGGATCAGACCCGTCGAACGGGTAGCTGCGCCCCACGTATCCAGGCCAGAGGGCATAAGCTGTTTCGTTTGCCTGAGTCACCCATTGGTGTCCGTCGCCGCTATTTCCACCGGTGGCATAGAAGTTGTCGAGAAGGACGAACTGATCGGCGAGCCGGTGGTGATTCGGTGTAACATCCTCCCCGAACATCACGAGCGAGGGGTCCCCGTTTCCCTTCGGCATATCGCCGAAAACCTGATCGTAGGTTCGGTTTTCTTTGATGATGTACACGACGTGCCCGATCAGAGAGGGCTCGCCCGACCGCGTGGGAATGGCAACAGGCGCGACGCTGCGAGCCATTGGCGGAGTCCGCGGAACGCCGATCTGAAGGTGGTTGTTCTCAGCGACTGCCGTGGTGTAGCTGGCGAGTTGCGCCTCATCGGGAACGGGAACCACGCTGATCGATCCTCTGTAGGTGTGGACGTATCGCTGCTTCGGATCGTCCCTCCAGCCGGAGCCTGCCCCCAGCAACGTGGCAACCGCAAGGTGCTTGTCATCCGTGCTGAGGGAAAGGGCGTTCGGATACCACGCGGTCGGAATCAGCCCCAGGATTTTTCCATTCGAAGCAGAAAGAACGGCCACCGCGTTGATCCCGCCGCACGCGACGTAGAGCGTGGCGCCGTCTGAGGAGATTGCCAGCGCTGTCGGGGCAATACCGGGAACAGGGCGTTCAAAGGGTTGGATCGCAAATGTGGAAACGACGCGGTTCTCGCGCGTGTCGATCACAGAAACCGAATCCTTGTTTCCATTGCCGACATACAAGCGCTGTCGAGCTTCATCCCACACGATCGCGGTTGGGTGAAGTTCCACAGGAATGGTATGCGTTGCCTTCCGCGCGACGAGGTCCACGCGTGTCACGGTGCCGGTCGATGCGATGCCGCGGTCATCGACGACAACGCGATCCGCGTTTGCCTTGAATCCGGCCGGCAGTGTCAGGTCGTCAGGCTGGGGCAGGCGTCCACCCCAGTTCGTGACGTATGCCACGGTTCCGTTCGCGTTGATCGCCGCGCCAAACGGTGCGATGCCGGT
>QHZE01000189.1 GCA_003225335.1 Acidobacteriota bacterium | reverse complement strand
GAGCACAGGTAATTCCTTCACAGACCCTAAGGGACCTAATCATGGTTTGCACGCGCCGGGAGTTTTTCGGCAACGCCCTGAAAGCAACGCTGGGAATGACCGGCTTCTTCTGCGCACCGGCTCTTGCGATCGAGCCTTCCCCCCGCGTCGAGCCGGAGATCGAGCAACTGTACAGGAAAACAATTTCGGGCGATGCGCTGGTCTACACGGAGGACTATTCCTCGAATCTGGACGACCTTACACTTCGCGCCATTCGAAGCTCGGGAATGACCTACGCGTTCTACGATGTCTCAATCACTCCGAAGGGGCGCGGGTTTGAAGACTGCGCGCGAAGCATCTCTCAGTGGAATGAGGCGGTGGCCCGTAATACCGACTTCGTGGTCCGCGCTGCCTCTGCGGCGGATATCCTCAAGGCCAAGCGCGAAGGGAAGCATGCGATGGTCTTTCTTTTCCAGGACGCTTATCCCCTCGAGCAGGATCTGACCCGCCTGCGCCTCTTTTATGATTTGGGGTTGAGAGTGCTCCAGCTGACGCATAATGCGCGCAACCTTGTTGGGGACGGATACGTGGACCGGGTTAACGGCGGACTGAGCGCCTTCGGCATCGGCCTGGTCGATGCCATGAACAGGATCCGGATGCTGATTGATCTTTCGCACTGTGGCGAGCAGACTACTCTGGATGCCATTCGTTATTCAAAATATCCCTGCGCATTCACGCATGCAGGATGCCGGGCGCTGTTGGGGACAGAGCGCAACAAGACGGACGCCGAGATTCGCGCGCTCGCCAAGAAGGGCGGCGTCATCGGTATTTTCAACATGAGTTGCTGGCTTACAGAGAAGGACCGGCCGACTGTGGATGATGTTGTGGAGCACATCCATCATGCGGTTAAAGTTGCCGGGATCGATCACGTAGGATTTGGCAGCGACGGGCCCATGGGAGGCGTTCAGCGATTGCTTGAAGAGCTGGACGGTCATGTTCAGTTTTTCAACAGCAAGTCCGCTTGCACTGTCTACACTCGCAGGCCTGCTCATGTCAGAGTCCCGGAGCTCAACGAAGCCAGGCGACTGTTGATCCTCGCGGACGCGTTGTCCCGAAAGGGCTTCAAAGAAACCGCGATCGAGAAAATCATTGGCGGCAATTTCTTTCGCCTTTTGAAGGAGGTGATAGGTTAAGACTGTGGAGGAATTATTCCTTCACAGACCCTTGACACCCATGACTTACGGGCCACCAACCATTGTCGCCAGGATCTGGACAGACAGCGAGGCCTCCGTGATCAAGAGCCTCCTGGAGAGCTACGACATACCGTGTCATTACACGTCAAGGCTTCCCCACAACATATACCCTTTTGCGGTGGAAGGATTGGGGGAGATCCGCGTCTACGTCCCCGCGTCGCTCGCAGACGAAGCCAGGCGCATCCTCCAGGACCACCGGCGCACCTACGTCCACCTGCGTCTCGTCCACGGCGGCGAACCAGAGGACTAACTTCATTCACTCAGGGCGAACTCCTGCTTTCACCACGAAGGCGCGAAGAAGCGCAAAGAACTTTGTCTCGAAGAGCAAACCCATGCCAATACCGTTTCGGCCGTAACCGAAATCATTCTCGGTGATCCTTCGCGTCTTCGTGTCTTAGTGGTGAATGCGGCGTGTCTTCCCTCAGGAGCGGGAGCCGAAGATTGCCGTGCCTATGCGCACAATCGTGGCGCCTTCCGCAATCGCGATCTCAAAATCGTGGCTCATTCCCATAGAAAGGTGTTTCTTTCCCAGACTTCCAGGACTCTCGGATTCCAGTCGATCGCGAATTTCATGTAGCTCTGCGAAAAAGGGACGAGTCTGATCAGGATCCGGGAAGAAGGGAGGAATAGTCATGAGCCCGTCCAGACGCAGCCCCGGAAGCCGGCCGATTTCGGACGCCAACTCGCGAACCAGGTCCGGCGGAGCCCCGAACTTCGTGGGTTCCTCGCCGAGGTCCACCTGAATCAGGACCGAGAGAGATTTTCCGGTCTCTATGCATGCCTCGCTCAGCTTCGCGCCGAGCTTTACGCTATCCACGGCGTGGACTACATGGAAGAGCTCCACGGCGCGACGAGCCTTGTTGGATTGCAAGTGGCCCACGAGATGCCACTCGAGATCGGCCCTGCCCGAAAATGAGCGGATTTTGGCTTCTGCCTCCTGGACCCTGTTTTCGCCGAGATGGATGAGACCGGCCACGATCGCTTCTGAGATCATTGCCACGGAGAAGGTCTTGGTCACCGCGACAAGCGTGATTTCGCTCTCGGACCGGCCGCAAGCTGAGGCTGCGCGGCCTATGCGCTCGCGAACTCGCTGGATGTTGCTTGCAATGTCTTCCACCGGCTCTCCGCAGATTGACGATTTACGATTTACGATTTACGATTGGCGATTCAGTGAGGATCTTAATCGTAAATCGTCAATCGTAAATCGTCAATACTGACATGACAAGCAGGCGCAGGGGATTGTTCTTGACTCTGGAAGGGATCGAAGGTTCCGGCAAAAGCCTGCAAATACGGCGCATTGAGGCCTACCTGAAGGACAAGGGAATGCACTGCCTGGCCACGCGGGAACCGGGAGGCACCGAATTCGGCCGGGCTCTAAGGCGGGTCCTTCTTCACAAGGGGAGTGCGTCCCGCGAGCCGCTGAGCGAGCTGCTCTTGTACCTGGCGGACAGATACCAGCATTTGAAAGAAGTCATCCTTCCTGCGCTGGAACAAGGGATCACCGTTTTGTCGGACCGGTATCACGATGCCACACGGGCCTACCAGGGCGGGGCGCGCGGGATCGCCGAGACAGCGATCGAGACCCTTGCGCTCTCCCTTGACCTCTTGGAGCCCGACGGGACGATCCTTCTGGATTTGGAGCCTGAACTCGGGCTGGCCCGCGCTCGAGACAGAAACCAATTGCAGGGGTCTTCCCTCGAGGAAGGTAGGTTCGAGGCGGAGGAACTTTCATTTCACAAAGCCGTGCGTGAAGCGTATCTCCGTCTTGCGGGACGCTGGCCCGAGCGGATTCGGATCGTACAAGCTTGTGGGACCCCCGACGAAGTATTCTCGCGAATAACACCCCATCTTGAGGAATGGATAACAACCGTCCTTGGTAAGGGTCTGTGAAGAGATTACCTGTGCACTTTGGCGCGAGCGCCGGGCGGGCATATGCGAGGCGCCGCGACGCAGGCGATGCCGGGGCGCATCGTCGAGGAGCGGCAACAAAGCCGATACGCGCCCTTCGCCACCGCGCCCCTTCGTGGCTGCGGCCCGCAGGCCGCTGGCTTTGTTGCTCGCTCCTCACATACCGCACCGGGTATTGCTCGTCGCTCGCGCCTCGCCAGCGGGCCTGGGGGCCAGCAGCAAAGTGAAATCTCTTCACAGACCCTAAGGAAAGGATGGTAAGGAATGAGCCCATGCAGCGACCCTCCAACTTACGTTCCTTTCTCGGAAATCCGAGAGCCGTGGACACACTTGTCCGGGCAATAGAGCGGAATCGTCTTCCGCATGCCATGATCTTCGCCGGGCCGGCGGGAGTGGGTAAGCGAACACTGGCGCACCTGCTCGCGCAACTCTTGAACTGCCTCGCTCCTTCGGAAACAGACGCTTGTGCAACCTGTATGAGCTGCCACAAGGTACTGTCTGGGGTCCATCCGGATGTTCGCGAGCTAGGGCCCGAAGGCGCCTTCATCAAGATTGAACAGATTCGTGCTCTGATCGCGGAAGTCGCCTTTCAACCTTTCGAGGGAGAGTATCGCGTGGCGATCCTCGATGGCGCCGATCAGATGCGCCAGGAAACCGCAAACAGCCTGCTAAAGACACTGGAGGAACCTCCCAGCAGGACATTCCTGATCCTGGTCACGACCAACCCGTACGCGCTCCTGGCAACCATTCGCTCTCGCTGCCGGATGCTGCAATTTGGGGGCATTCCGCACGACCAAATCGAGCACTACCTGGTGGAGCGAGAAGGGATCAATCCTCGGGAGGCGAGAATAGCAGCGCTTCTCAGCAACGGAAGCTTGAGTGCGGCGGTCAGCTTCGATGCCGGTCGTTTCCAAGAGGTGCGCGGCCAGGCGCTCCGTTTTGTTCGACTGCTTTTCGAGCGCGGCGGATTCTTTCAAATAAGCCCAATGGCCTCCGCGCTGGCGAAGGAGAAGGAAAACTTTCAGCTTTGGCTCGATCTGGTTGCGATCCTGCTTCAGGACGCCTACTTTGCCCACGTGTCTCCCGCTCGTATGGCCCAGATCGATATCGCTCAGGAGCTTCAGGCATTGGCAGGTTCGCTTCCGATCTCGACAATCGTTTCCGCGATCGAAGCTGTGCAGAAGCTCCGAAGATCCTTGGTCTATAATCTGAATCGACAGATTGCTCTCGAAGCGCTCTATCTCTCTTTCGTAGGGACCAGGGGGAGGATTTCGGATTGCGGATTGCGGATTGCAGATTGAAAACCAATCCGCAATGAAATCCGCAATCCAATTCAGCCGCTCTTCTTTTCGAGGTCGGATATGCGACTTCGAAAGTCCGGGGCCTTCGGTGAATCAGGGTATTTCTGCAGGAAATCCTTGTAAACATTCAGCGCTTTACTATGCTCTCCATTTTTTTCATAAGCCTTTCCCAGGGACTCGTAAGCTCTTATCAGATTAGGCTGGTGTTGGAGGGCCTGCAAGTACCGCTGAATAGCCGCGCTGTAGTTCTTCTTCTTGAAATAGAAATCACCTACTTTCAGGTTCTTTTCGGCTTCCAGGGGACTGAGGACCTTCTCCTTCTCCTTGGCGTCCGCTTCTTCTTTCCCTTCGGCTGTTGCGGTATCGCGTATCAAAGTGGGTTTCGAAGGACGGCTTTGCGTATAACCGCCCACGGCAGTTACAAGAATGACCATAAGAGCGCAAGTTCCGATTTCGGATTTCCAAATCCGCAATCCGCAATCCCTCATCGGCGTAAGCTGCTGAAAAATCATGTTGGTTATAAAATCTAGCTCATTATTTTTCTCTTGTCAAAGAAGCAGGTGAGGGTTACTATTCGGACAACCCGGCTTCAGGAAGTTCCGTAGCATTCTGTTTTTCCATTAGTGTGAGCACGGAGAGGCGCAGAGGTGATTCATTGAAGTATTAATATTTCGCCTGTCATTGCCGCTTTCCTAGGAGCGAGGAGCATGGTCAACCGCAAGCTAATCCGGCCGAGTTTGTCGGAGATCAAGGATCAAATGCCGCGTTATGGCGCCAGTCCCAGAAAACGTGTGCCCCCTGAGGTCACCAACGCGGAGAATTACTACTACATCAAGCAAATGGCTGCCAAAACGCCGATGGTCGTCAAATTGACCGACGGGGAAGAGATCCGCGGCGTGATCGAGTGGTACGACAAAAACTGTATCAAGGTACATCGGCAGGAAGGTCCCAATCTTTTGGTCCCGAAGCACGTCATCAAGTACATGTACAAACAGCATGACGACCAAGAGCCTGATGAAGTGGATCTGGAGTAGGTAGAATCGCGCTCGCTGCAGATGCCATCCTTGGGCCGGTTCGCGCCAACTCGGATTACCACCGGGATCCCTTGGAATCGGCGTTTCCCTCGAGGCCGTGAACGACCTGACCGGAGTGGTCTATGCGGGATGACTCTGTTCAACCGCATCCCTTGTGCACCGCTTCTCTGAACCTAGCCTTAACCTGAACTCCCACGACCTGAAATCCGTTATTCCAGCTGTGCCGTCCCTGGGGTCTGACCGTGAAAGATTCAATTTTTGTGTAGTGGCTCGGGCATGAAACCAAAATTGAATTTTCAGAGTCCGAACCCCAAGGACATGGGAAAATTGTGAACCTTCAGGATGTGACCCCCAAGGAGAAGGAAAATGGCGGCTAACGTCAGTGTGACACCGGGACGGTGGATCGGGATGGGATGGAGACTCTTCAAGGAAGATGTGGGAAACTTCATTCTGGTCGCCCTGATCGGGCTGGCGTTGATGAACTTTAGCGCCTTCGTGGTTACCGGTCCCGTCTTTGCCGGTTTTTTCCTGGTGGTGAGGCGGCGGATGCTGGAAGGGCGCACCGATTTGAACGATTTGTTTGCCGGGTTTAGCCCGTTCATTGATGCTTTGTTGATTTCGCTGCTTACCGCGATTTTCATGCTCGGCGGCTTCGCCCTTTGCATCGTTCCCATTTTCATCGTCGCCGGCTTTTATCTGTTCAGTTACCTGTTTTTGGTCGATCGAAAGCTCTCGTTTTGGGATGCCATGGAGTCGAGCCGCAAGGTTGTGGCGCAAAACCTCATTGGTTATACGATGTTTGCCGTGTTGCTTGCCCTCCTGAATTTTCTGGGGCTTCTTCTGGCCGTGGTTGGACTGCTGGTGACAGTGCCGATCTCCGTTGCGGCGGTGGCGGCGGCATACAAAGAGGCCGTGGGTTTCGCGTACCAGCCGGTTGAAGCCCACGGGCCAATCCACATCCCCTGAACGGCAAGCAAAGGGGGAAAGAAGCGTCATTGGCCACAGAGACATAGAGCCACAGAGAAAAGCCGGCCACGAATTACTCGAAAACCGGCTGGCGGTTCCGCGCGCGGGGCTTTTGCATCACGCCCGCTAACGGTCTGAACCGTCTGTGACCAAATCAATTTGTGTAATTCGTGGCCAGTTTTTCCGGCGGTCTTGCCCGAGGTCACACCTCTGAGAATTACAGCATGAGTTGGACCAGGGTGCGCACGCCGAAGCCCGTAGCTCCCTTGGAAGCGTAGGGACGGCCGTCGCTATCGAGGTCCATAGCGGCGATATCCAGATGGACCCAGGGGGTGTTCTCGGCAAACTCCTGAAGAAACTTGGCCGCGGTTATGGCTCCTCCCCAGCGGTTTCCGACGTTCTTAATATCTGCAATCTCGCTGCGTATCTGCTTGCGGTACTCGTCATCCAGGGGGAGCTGCCACAACCGTTCCCCGGTAATGCTGCTGTTCCTCTTCAAACGTTCCATTGTCTTCTCGTCAGTCCCCATCATGCCGGCGCGCACCATTCCGAGGGCCACGACGATGGCCCCCGTGAGTGTCGCGACATCGACCAGGCCGGTAGCGCCGAGGTTGCGCGCGTAGGTCAAGGCATCAGCCAGTATCAATCGCCCTTCGGCGTCGGTATTGATGATTTCTACGGTTTTTCCGGAAAGACTTTTCACTACGTCCCCCGGCCGAGTGGCCCCGCCGCTTGGCAGATTTTCGACCGCGGGGATAAGCCCCATGACGCGCTGCCGCGGCCGCAATTGCGCCAGGGCGACCATGGCGCCAAGGACGGCAGCTCCGCCGGCCATGTCGGCTTTCATCTCCTCCATTCTCTCTGCCGGCTTGATGCTGATACCGCCGCTGTCGAAGGTGACGCCCTTTCCAACGAAGGCATACATTTCGCCTTTTGTCTTTTTCTCCTGCCCGGGGATGCGCATTACGATCAATTTCGGAGGCTGTTCACTGCCGCGACTCACGGCGAGGAGCGCATTCATCCCGAGTTTTTCAAGCTGCTCCTGATCGAGGGTCTCGACTTCCAAGCCCACTTTCTGACCCATGCTCCATGCACGCTCGGCAAACTCAGTGGGCGTCAGAATGTTTGCCGGCTCATCCACAAGACTGCGTGCAAAGTTGGTCGCTTCGCCGATAATCGTGCCGCGACGAATCCCTTCCATCACTTCGGACCGGTCTATTCTCTCCCGGCTGAGCAGCACAAACTTTTCCAGCGGCGTTTTTTCTTTATCCCGGGTCTTGTAAAGATCCGAGTCATAAAGCCCGTACAGCGCCCCCTCCGTGGCGACCCGAGCGGCTTCCGGGGGAGGGTGGCTGCTTCGCCGGAAGAGGGCGACTGTCCTGCATCCCGAGGAACGAGCGGCGCGCGCCACCGTGCCGGCGATCTGCCTTAGCGCCGCCAGATCGAAGGCCGGCTGCAAACCTGCGCCCACCAGGAGAAGAC
>QHZE01000188.1:4077-9341 GCA_003225335.1 Acidobacteriota bacterium | reverse complement strand
GTCTCCGTCTACCGACCCACCAACCACGTCGCCGCGGTCATTGATGGCCAGGCCGGCGCTGTTGACATCTCCAGGAAGGGTGCCGAGGTCCCTTATGCCCGTCTTTTTGGTCCACAGGAAGGCGTGAGTGCTTTGGTTGCCGGGCAGTGCCGAGACACCAGCCACCTGACCTCGGTTATTGATAGCGAGAGCAGCATTTCCGATCGATAACAAATCCGTATTTACCGTCCCCCCGAGATTGCCGAGGTCATGGACCGAGCCATCCGCTTCCCAGAGCACGGCGTGCGGCGCAGCTACGAACGGAGGAATTATGGTGTTCGCGCACGAACCCGACATGCCGACGACCTGGCCGTGGTCGTTGATCCCAAGGGCCATTCCGACGGTATCGCCGGGGAGCGGAGATAGTTCGCGGATTTGGCCCTGCCCGGGCCCCCATACGACGGCTTCAAAATCGAGAACTTGAGGCCCGGTGCCGTTGACTGCCGGTGTTGATGGGCACTCCGGGTCCCGAGTGTTATTCTCCGCAATACCGACCACTTCGCCTCGACTGTTGACCGGTCCGGCCGCCCCATTGTTCCCTCCGAGCAGCGGGAGCTGAGTCATCACGCCGTCTTGCCAAACGAAAGGCAGGCATGCGAGACCGGTACCGTAAGCGCAAAAGTTTTCATGGTTTGGATCGATAGTGGAGGATTCAGCCCAACCTACGGCCTGGCCCCTCGCGGTTACGCCAAGCGCTCCACTGTTCGGTCCTCCGAGTCCGATTTTGGCCATGTCCACGATCTGTCCGCCAACCCACAGGACGGCGTGCTGTGAGCCGTCAGCGGCGGTCGATATGCCGGTTACCGAGCCGTCATTGTTTACGTATGTCGCTTGGCTGAATGTTCCACGCGGCAGTGTGCCGAGGTCGGTGATGGTATAGTGTTGAACATGCTTTGCTTTGTGTTGCTGTTCCTGCGCGGCCAGCCGAACCGGCATCGCCAGCGCAGCAAGCATGGTCATCACGGTGATCTCCGTCAGTATCCTGAATGCCCTGGATTTCATGTTGCCTCCTTTTTGTGGGTGAATGGGCGGGTTCAGCCGCTCTCATCTAGGTAGGCGCAAACGGCAGGTGAGAAGTATCACGCAAGGAAAACTCACTGGAACTGACTGAAGACGGGGCTATAATCGATAACACTGGGCGATCCGAATGCCGGCACAAAAGGATGACGTGGTAACGCCGTCTTCCGGCGAGGTGAGCAAGCTGCTCCGAGCCTGGACTGACGGGGATCGAGGCGCACTCGACAGGCTGACCCCCATCGTTTATGACGAGCTCCACCGTCTGGCGCAGCGCTACATGAAACGCGAGCGCCCCGGCCACAGCCTCCAAACCACGGCCCTGGTCAATGAAGCCTACATGCGCCTGGTGGATTACAAGCGCATGCAGTGGCAGAATCGCGCCCATTTCTTCGCGGTTTCGGCCCAGTTGATGAGGCGCATTCTGGTAGAGCACGCGCGGCGCCACAACGTGAAACGCGGAGGTGGCGTGCAGCACGTCTCCCTGGAAGAGGCAGCCGTCGTGGGCGGCGATGAGGACGTGGACCTGTTGGCGCTCGATGACGCGATGAACGGGCTGGCGCGAATCGATCCACGCAAAGTGCAGGTTGTGGAAATGCGCTTCTTTGGCGGACTCAGCGTGGAAGAGACTGCCGAGGTGCTCAAAGTATCGACTGTCACTGTTAAGCGCGACTGGAGGGCGGCCAGGGCCTGGCTCTACCGCGAGCTGACCGGCGGGACCGCAGATGAACTCTGAACGATGGAAACAAGTTGATGACATACTGCAGTCGGTGCTGGACCGTCCGCCCGAAGAGCGCGAGCCGTTTCTGCGCCATGCATGCTCGGGCGACGAGGCCCTGGAGCGCGAAGTCCGGTCCCTGCTGACGTCGGAGCGTCGGGTAGGAAGGTTCCTGGAGGATCCGGCGATAGAAGTGGCCGCGCGGGCCCTCGCTCGCCAGCAGAGCAAATCCACAGAGGAAGGCGCCGATTCGTTGATCGGCCGCACCATCTCCCACTACCGCATCGTCGAGAAGCTGGGCGCAGGCGGGATGGGTGTGGTCTACAAGGCCGAAGACGCCCGGCTCCAGCGCTTCGTCGCTCTCAAGTTTTTGTCTGACCAGTTCGCTCGCGACCCGAAGGCCTTGAATCGTTTCCGGCGCGAGGCTCGAGCCGCTTCCGCCTTGAATCACCCGAACATCTGCACGATTCATGACATCGGCGAGGAGGACGGCCGCGCCTTCATCGTCATGGAGTTCCTTGAAGGCGCCACGCTCAGAGAAACCATTGCCGGGCGTTGTCTGGAAATGGAAACGCTACTGCCGCTCGGAATCGAGATCGCCGATGCGTTGGATGCCGCCCACAACGCCGGGATCGTCCACCGCGACATCAAGCCCGCCAATATTTTCATCACCCGGCGCGACCATGCCAAGATCCTCGACTTCGGCTTGGCTCAACTCGGCACTGAAGAGACGCTCACAAACCCGGGCACGGCGCTCGGGACGGCCGCGTATATGTCGCCGGAGCAGGCGCGCGGAATGCCTTCGGACGCGCGGGCCGACCTGTTCTCCTTCGGGCTGGTGCTCTACGAGATGGCGACCGGCACGCCTCCCTCAGCCGCGATGCGGCTGAGGGCGGTGCCGTCGGAGCTGGGGCGCATCATATCTAAGTGCCTGGAACACGACCGTGAGCTGCGCTACCAGCACGCTTCGGAAATTCGCACCGATCTTCGGCGGCTGAGGCTGGAGGCGGGTTCCAGAACGAACATTGCAAAACACTGGAAAGTGATCGCTCCAGTTGCGGCGGCGGTGATGGCGACCTTTGCCGCGGCTTATTTCTATCTTCACCGCGCGCCAATACTCACGGAGAAAGACACGATTGTCCTCGCGGATTTCATAAACAGGACGGGCGATGCGGTATTTGACGGGACGCTTCGCCAGGGATTGGCCGTACAGCTCGCACAGTCGCCCTTCCTCGGCCTCGTCTCCGAGCAGCGTATCCAGCAGACGTTGCGTCTGATGGGCCAGCCGGCGGATGCGCGACTGACTCCTCAGCTCGCGCGGGACATCTGCGAGCGAACCGGAAGTGCCGCCGTCCTGGAAGGCTCGATTGCAAGCCTCGGAACCCAATACGTATTAGGGTTGCGGGCAAAGAACTGCCGCACCGGAGACATCCTCGACGACGAACAGGTGCAGGCAGCGAGAAAAGAGGACGTGCTGAATGCATTGAGTCAGATCGCCAGTAAATTCAGAACTCGAGCCGGCGAATCGCTGGCCACGGTCGAAAAACACCAGACTCCGCTCGCCGAGGCTACGACGCGGTCACTCGAAGCCTTAAAAGCCTATAGCGCGGCCCGGAAGGTTCACTCCTCAAGTGGCGCCACGGCTGCTCTGCCGCTTTTCAGGCGCGCCACGGAAATTGATCCTGAATTCGCCATGGCACATGCGTCGCTCGGGCGCATGTACGCCGATCTCGATGAGTCCGATCTCGCGGCAGAAAGCATCAGAAGAGCCTGGGAGTTGCGGGATCGCGCGAGTGATCGCGAGAAGTTCTGGATCGCTGCCGCCTACGATATTCTGGTAACGGGAAAACTGGAAGAGGCGCAACAGACCTGTGAGGCGTGGGCGCAAACCTATCCTCGTGAGGCACCGCCCCACCAGATGTTGTCGGGGATGATTAACAAGGTCGCGGGTCGATACGAAAAGGCGGCCGCCGAAGCCCGGAAGGCTATCGAGCTCGACCCGGATTTTGCCATCGTGTATTACAGTCTTGCCGTCAACCAGGTTTATCTCGATCGTCTGGGAGAAGCCGAGGACACCCTCCGGCGCGCGGCCGGACGCGGGCTGGAAATCGATGAGTTTGTCATGCTCGAGTATGATATCGCCTTCCTGAGAGGTGACCAGACGGGAATGGAACGGGAAGCCGCTCGGGCTCGGGGAAGGTCCGGAGCGGAAAACTGGATCTCCAACAAAGAGGCGTTTGCCCTGGCATACTCGGGTCACCTGCAACAGGCAAGGAGCATGTCACGCCGTGCAGTGGATCAGGCTCAGCAGGCCTCGCAGCGGGAGAGGGCGGCTCTGTGGGAGGCCGGAGCAGCAGTGCGGGATGCGTTTTTCGGGAACGCGTCTGAAGCAAGGAAGAGGGCGATGGCCGCGCTCGAGCTTTCAAAGAACCGCGAGGCGGAGTATGGCGCGGCCTTTGCGCTGGCCCTCTCCGGGGATTCCTCCCAGGCTCAGGCACTCGCGGATGACCTGGAGAGGCGGTTCCCTCTGGATACGTCAGTCCGATTCAGTTTCCTGCCGGCACTTTGCGCACACCTCGCACTGAATCATGGCGACGCTTCGCAGGCTTTCGAACTGCTGCAAGTCGCCGTTCCCCATGAACTGGGCGTGCCGCGCAGCAGTGTAAGTGGAGAATTTGGGGCGCTCTATCCGGTCTATGTGCGTGGCGAGGCCCGACTGGCCGCACACCAGGGCGCCGAAGCGGCCGCGGAGTTCCAGAAAATCCTCGATCACCGCGGGATTGTTGTCAGCGATCCCGTAGGCGTACTGGCGCACCTGCAACTCGGCAGAGCGTTCGCTATGTCGGGAGATAAGACCAGGGCAAAGACTGCCTACCAGGATTTCCTCACCCTCTGGAAAGACGCCGACCCCGACCTCCCGATCCTCCAGCAAGCCAAAGCGGAATACGCCACGCTGCAATGAGCCAGGCTCACTTCCGGATCGCAGCGCAGGCCGCGTTCTCAGTGCGCCAAAAGGGCAAGAGAAAGGCAAGGTCGCCCGCAACTCTCGATTGCGGGATGGATCCGTAGGTGAGTGACTTTTTTCTGACGATTTAACCGCCTCGCTCCGACGCGTTTCATCGGCGAGCTTCTGGTCTTCACCAGGGAAATCGGTGGCGTGCAATTAGTATTCGGAGGCGCTCTGGCGCGCGCTGAACACGGAGGGCGCCGCTCCTACGCGACGCCCTCTGGCATCGGGTCTTCCTTCAATCATACCATCGCTCTATCACGCAGCTTTTCATCTTCCGTCTTTGGATTCTTGCCTGCTCAATAGAAAACCATGGAATACGCCGTCAGCACTTTGGTACCGTCCCACGATGTCGCCCTCCGAGTTGATCGCGGCGGCCCCGGTAAAGGTAGCGCCGGGGACATCGATCTTGCTGAAACTGTCCCCGCTCAGCAGATAGCCATGGCGACCGCTGGCATCAACATACCGTCCGACGATGTCACCGCG
>QHZE01000188.1:0-3994 GCA_003225335.1 Acidobacteriota bacterium | reverse complement strand
ATTCTTGCCTGCTCAATAGAAAACCATGGAATACGCCGTCAGCACTTTGGTACCGTCCCACGATGTCGCCCTCCGAGTTGATCGCGGCGGCCCCGGTAAAGGTAGCGCCGGGGACATCGATCTTGCTGAAACTGTCCCCGCTCAGCAGATAGCCATGGCGACCGCTGGCATCAACATACCGTCCGACGATGTCACCGCGGGGGTTGATGCCAAAGGCTTCGGTGCTGGTAGCGCCGGGGAATTCAATCGTAGTGAAACTCCCCCCGCCCAGCAGAAAGCCATAGGTCACTTGATTGGTACTCACGTAAGATCCCACGATGTCGCCGCGAGGATTGATCCCCCAGCATCGCGTGTCGATAGCGCCGGGGAAATCAATTTTGGTGAAGGGCTCCTGTCCAAGAACGTTTGATGCCGCGCCCAGCGCGAAGCTAAGCGCGAGCAAGTAAAAGCTCCATTGTCGTCTCATATGTGCCTCCATTCTAGGTAGGCGCAGAATACGCCGCGAGCGGATCACGCAAAGGCCGCCGTGACCCCCATCGTTTATGACGAACTGCACCGCCTGGCGCGGCGCCTCTCCAGCGCGCTCTGGTCTCCGTCGCTCCAGGCGCGGAGTAGCGTGCTTATGTCGCCCATAGCCCGTCACCAGGTTGTGCCGCCCTCTGCATCGCCTATGGGTCGAATTATACCGCAGCGCGGTCCCCTCAAACTTACTACATGAAACGCGAGCGCCCGGGCCATAGTTTGCAGACCAGCGCCCTGGTGAATGAAGCCTACTTGCGATTGGTCAATTACAAGCGAATGCGGTGGCAGAATCGCGCCCATTTCTTCGCCGTCTCAGCCCAGTTGATGCGGCGCATTCTAGTGGAGCATGCGCGGCGCCACAACCTGAAACGCGGGGGCGGCGTGCAGCATGTATCCTTGGAAGCGGCGGCCATGGTGGGCGGCAACGCAAAGTGCAGGTCGTCGAAATGCGCTTCTTCGGCGGACTCAGCGTGGAGGAAACGGCCGAGGTGCTCAAAGTGTCGCCCGTCACCGTGATGCGCGATTGGAGCACCGCCAAGGCCTGGCTCTATCGCGAATTGACCGGCGGGACAGTCGATGGATTCTGAACAGTGGAAACGCGTCGATAACCTGCTGCAGGCCGCGCTGGAGCGTCCGCCTGGCGACCGCGTGGAGTTTTTGCAGCAGGCGTGCGCGGGTGACGAGGCACTGGAGCGGGAAGTCCGGTCGCTGCTGGCCTCGCAGCAGGAGGCGGGAAGTTTCCTGGAGAGCCCGGCGATAGAAGTGGCCGCGCGGGCAATCGGTCGCTTGCGGAGTAAAGACGCGCATGAAAGCAGCGATTTCCCGATCGGCGTGACCGCCTCCCATTACCGCATTGTCGGAAAACTGGGCGGCGGCGGGATGGGCGTCGTCTACAAGGCGGAGGACGCCCGGCTCCAGCGCTTTGTCGCTCTCAAGTTTTTGTCCGACGAATTCGCCCGCGACCCGGATGCCTTGAATCGTTTCCGGCGCGAAGCCCGAGCCGCCTCCGCCTTGAATCACCCGAACATCTGCACGATTCATGACATCGGCGAGCAGGACGGCCGCTCCTTCATCGTGATGGAGTTCCTGGATGGAACTACCCTGAAGAATCGCATCACGGGGCGTCCGCTGGAAATCGAAACACTTCTTTCTTTAGCCATCGAAATCGCTGACGCCCTGGACGCGGCCCACTCCGCAGGGATAATCCATCGCGACATCAAACCCGCGAACATCTTCGTCACCGGGCGCGGTCACGCAAAGATCCTCGACTTTGGATTGGCGAAAGTGGGGCCCGTCCTCGGCCATCGCGCAGGCAGCGGCGAAACCACCCTCACAAACGAAGACCAACTGACCGGTCCAGGGAGCGCCCTGGGTACGGTATCGCACATGTCGCCCGAGCAGGTGCGCGCTCAACATTTGGACGCACGCACAGATTTATTCTCGTTCGGCGTGGTGCTCTATGAAATGGCTACGGGCAACCTGCCATTTCGTGGGGAAAGCTCCGGGATCATTTTCGATTCCATTCTCAACCGCGCTCCTGTGCCTCCGGTGCGCCTGAATCCCGGCTTGCCGGCGGAAATGGAGCGCATCATAAACAAGTGCCTGGAAAAAGACCGCAATCTGCGCTACCAGCACGCCTCGGAAATTCGCGCCGACCTCCAGCGCCTGAAGCGGGACACGGATTCGGCGCGGGTAGCAACAAGTGAGAAGCCCGCAGCGGCAATTGAGATCGCAAAACGCTGGAAAGTGCTTGCTCCTGCTGCGGCGGTGGTGCTGGCGTTCCTCCTCGCTGGTTATTTCTATTTTCACAGGGCGCCAAAGCTCTCGGACAAGGATACGATCGTCCTCGCCGATTTCGCGAACACGACGGGCGACCCCGTGTTTGACGGGACGCTGCGCCAGGGGTTAGCGGTACAGCTCGCACAGTCGCCTTTCCTCAGCCTAGTCTCCGAGCAGCGTATCCAGCGGGCGCTGGGTCTGATGGGCCAGCCGGCGGATGCGCGACTGACTCCGCAGCTCGCGCGGGACAGCTGCGAGCGAACCGCCAGTGCCGCCGTCCTGGAAGGCTCGATTGCCAGCCTGGGAAGCCAATACGTGTTGGGGTTGCGCGCAAAGAACTGCGGCACCGGAGACATCCTCGACGACGAACAGGTGCAGGCAGCGAGAAAAGAGGACGTGCTGAATGCACTGAGTCAGATGGCCAGTAAATTTAGAACCCGAGCCGGCGAATCGCTGGCCACGGTCGAAAAACACTCGACTCCGCTTTCCGAAGCCACCACGCCGTCGCTCGATGCGTTGAAAGCCTTTAGCATGGGTTGGAAGGTTCTCGGTTCAACCGGCCACGCCGCTGCTCTGCCCTTTTTCAAACGCGCTACTGAGATCGACCCTAAATTCGCGACGGCGTATGCGTGGCTGGGGCGCGTGTATAGTGCTATTGGAGAGCTTGGTCTGTCCATGGAGAGCACCAGCAAAGCCTGGCAGTTGCGGGATCGCGCGAGTGACCAGGAGAGGTTCTTTATCGACTTTTCCTATTACAAACTGGTGAGGGGAGACCTGGAAAAGACGCAACAGACTTGTGAGTTGTGGGCACAAACCTATCCTCGCGACATGCGGCCCCACGCATTCTTGGGATCAAGCACTTCCACTGCCCTCGGCAGATTCGAAAAGGCGGCGGAAGAAGGAAAGAAAGCTATCGAGCTTGATCCGGACCATCCTTTCCCGTACGCCAATCTTGCTGCCTACTATGTTTTCCGTAATCGCCTGGCCGAGGCCCAAATCACTCTTCAGCGAGCCTCCGAGCGCAAACTGGAAATACCCGAGTTTTTGGCTCTTCGATACCAGATCGCCTTTTTGAAGGACGACAAGACGGAGATGGAACGGTTAGCGGCTTTGGGTCAGGAAAAATCCGAATTGGAGGACTGGACCTGCGACCAGGAGGCCTCTGCTCTGGCATATTACGGCCACTTGCAACAGGCAAGGAGGAAGTCACGGCGCGCGGTCGACCTGGCGCGGCAGGCAGGCCATCGGGAAAGTGCGGCTCAGCACGAAGCCGGAGCAGCAGTGCGGGAGAGCCTTTTCGGTAATGCGCAAGAGGCACGACGGATCGCGGTGTCGGCACACGACCTTTCCAATGGCCGGGATGCGGAGTATGGCGCTGCCTTGGCCCTCGTCCTCTCGATGGATTCTGCCCTGGCTCAAACACTCGCGGATGATCTGGAAAAGCGCTTCCCGGAGGATACGGTCGTGAGGTTCAGTTACCTGCCTGCTCTTCGCTCCCTTCAGGCGCTGAACCATGGCGGGTCGTCCAAGGCCATCGAACTGCTGCAAGTAGCCGCTCCCTATGAGCTGGGCTGGCAGGGCTGTTGCTCCGTTGGGTTCGTCGGGTCCCTCTATCCGATCTATGTGCGCGGCGCGGCCTATCTGGCCGGGCGCCAAGGCGCCGAAGCCGCCGCGGAATTCCAGAAAATTCTTG
>QHZE01000187.1 GCA_003225335.1 Acidobacteriota bacterium | reverse complement strand
GACCGCGGCCGCATCGCGGAGGGACTGCGCGCTGACCTGCTGCTGGTCAACGGCGATCCCACCGTCGACATCACGGCGACGCGCGACATCGTTGGGATCTGGAAGCTCGGCGTTTCCCACCCACGCCGTTCCACCGACGGCCCAATTGAGAAGAGGTAAATCGGGCTGTGCGGTTGGTTCGATAGCGCAGAAGACGAGGTTCGTCACTCGATCGATGTCGTGCTACAAATGGCGCGAAATGCTGATTGCAGAGAGCCCACGACGTTGCCTTCCCGACGCGTCAATGATATTTCGGGTACGGGGGTCTCTTGACCGATGGCGGTGGGTTCTTTTTGAGCATTTCCATCACAACCTCGGCGGCCTTTTCCAACTGGGGATCGCGCCCCTCCCGCACCGCCTTCGGGTCCATCTCCACCTCTATATCGGGCGGCACGCCGTGGTTCTCGACCTCCCATTTTCCGTCGACAGTGTAGAAGGCCAGGTTGGGAGTCCCGGCGAATCCGCCGTCCAACAGGTCGGCCGGGTTTGTGTAGTGTCCGACCAACCCTCCCCAGGTCCTCTTGCCCACCAGCGGGCCTATTCCGGTCTTGCGGAACATCCAGGGGAGCGCATCGCCGCCTGAACCCGCCATCTCATTTATGATCATCACCTTCGGTCCAAAGATCGCCTCGGTCGGCGTGGTGATGTCCTCGCCCTCGCGCATGGTGAACTTGTTCAGCAGCGGACGCCGCAGGTAGTCGATGATGTAGTCTGCGATCTGGCCGCCGCCGTTGAACCGCTCGTCGATAATGGCAGCCTGCTTGTCCACCTGCGCGAAGTAGTATCGATTGAAATTCGTATAGCCGCCGGCGTAGGTGTCCGGCAGGTAAATGTAAGCGACCCGCCCTCCCGTCAACTCGTCGACCTTGCGCCGATTGGACTCAATCCAGGCAAGGTTGCGTAGCGGCATCTCATCCTCGATCGGCACGACGGTGACCTCCCTAGCACCGGAGCCGTCCGGATTGGGTCCTGCCCTCAGGACAACCTGCTTCCCGGCTGTCTCCTCAAAGAAGGCGTAGATGCTGTCCGATGCCCGCAGTTCGCGCCCGTTTACGGCCAGCAGGTACTCCCCGGTGGCAACGTTGACACCCGGCTGCGTCAGCGGCGCCTTGAGCTTGGGGTTCCAGTTTTCGCCGTTGTAGATGCGGGAGAAACGGTAACGGCCGTTTTCGACGCGGTAGTCCGCGCCCAGCAGCCCGCCCTTTACCTTCTTCACTTCGGGCCTGTCGCCCCCGCCGACAAACATGTGCCCCACGGTTATGTCGCCCAGCATCTCCTCAAAGAGGTAATTCAGGTCTTCGCGGCTGCCGATGCCCGCGAGATAGGGTTCGTATTTCTTCTTTACGGCCTCCAGGTTGAGCCCGTGCAAACCGGGGTCGTACAGAAAGTCGCGTTCGTTGCGCCACACCTGATAGTACATGTGCTTCCACTCGGCCCGCGGATCCACATATACCTGCATCGAGTCGAGCTTCAGCGGACCGCCTTCGCCGGGTTTGGGTGGAGCATCGGAAGGCTTCTGCGCCGGCTTGATGAACCACTGGTCCTTTTGCCGGTACAACATCTTCTCGCCGTTGAAAGAAACATCGAAGGAACCGGCGCCCTCGAGGATCTTTTCGGTCTTGCGGGTCTTCAACTCGAACTTGTGCACGATCTGCGATGGCCCATCTCCCTCAAAATCGAGCGGATCGAACGCGGGACCTTCCACGAGGAACAGCACTCCCGGCTTTCCCGCGGCCATTCCGGTGTAATTCCGGGCCGGCACGGGCAGCGCGAGAATGCGCTGGCCGATGTTCTCGAAATCAATCTGCACGGTGACGGCCCGCTCCTGTTTCTCCTTGTCTTTATCGCGGGCCTCCTTCTCCTTCTCCGGCTTCAACGCTTCGCCAGGCTTCTCCTCGTCGCTCTCGGGCGCCAACGGGGAAGGCAGGTCCTTCTTCAGCACGATGACATAGGCGCTGCGTGTCACGGGCCGGTTCAAGCTCGACATGTCGAGCCAGCCCGTGCGCAACGCGACATCGGTGCTGGCCGTGAAATACAGGTGTTTCCCGTCCTGGTCGAAGGTGGGGTAAAGAGCGTCACTCATCCCGTCGGTCAATTGGTAGCTCTTTCCCTGCTCCGGCGAGTAAACGAAAACCGCGTGCAAATAATTGCGAAGCTGCTTCGTGTAGGCCAGCCAGCGGCTGTCCGGCGACCACGACTGGTTGAATACCTGATACGGACCCGCATACGTATCGGTGTCCACGCGCAGGGGCGTCCGCTTGTCGAGGTTCATGCACCACAGGTTCAGCCGTTTGTCGGAGAAGGCGATCTTCATCGAGTCGGGGGACCAGACCGGCGAGTAATAAAACGTGGGCGGGTTGCCGAGATCGATCTTGCGCACTTCTCCCATGCCGCTCTGGTCGCGGACGTGCAGCGCATACTCCCCCGATTCGTCGGAAAGGTATGCGATCGACTTGCCGTCCGGCGACCATGCCGGATCGCGTTCCACGACGGCGGTCGTGTTCGTCAGGTTCCGGATGTCGCCCTTTTCGGCCGGCACCGTCAGGATCTCGCCGCGCGCCGCAAACAGCGCCCGCGCGCCCGTCGGGGAGATGGCGGCGCTGCGGATGCGCCGCGGCTCGATTTTCTGAAAGTGTGGCCGGACCTCGGTCAGGTCGCCGACGACGTCAATTTTCAGTTTACGGTCGTGCCCGGAGGCGAGGTCCAGCAGATGCAGGGAACCGAATTGCTCGTAAGCGATGGTGCCCGGGCAGGCGGAGGCTGATTTGATGTCCAGCCCGTCGTTCTTGACCACTTGTTTCACTTGCTTTGATTTCGTGTCGTATGCGAAGACGGTCACGGGGCCGTTGCGGTCCGACAGAAAGTAAACGGTGTCGCCAACCCACATGGGGTTAAAGTCGTTGGAGTTGTCACGCGGTATCTTCGCTTCGACGCTCGAGTCCGCGAGGTTGGCCAGCCAGATGGCCCGCGTCTGTCCTCCCCGGTAGCGCTTCCAGGCATTCTGCCACAACAGCGTCGGCACATAGGCAATCCGGGAACCATCGGCCGAAAACGAGCCCTCGAAGGCCCGCCCTAAAGGGACCTCGCTGGGAAAGCCCCCATCAACCGGAATCGTGAAGAGCTGAACGCCCCCGAATGTGAAGCTCGATCGAAGAGAACGAAACAAGAGGCGCTTGCCATCCGGAGTCCATCCTGCTGCTTCGTCAGGACCAGGATGGTACGTCAGCCGGCGTGGCACGCCGCCGCCGGCCGGCACAACGTAAACGTCCTGGTTGCCGTCATACTCCCCTGTGAAGGCAACCTGGCTGCCGTCAGGGGAAAACATCGGGTTCGTCTCGATCCCGATGCTCGCGGTCAGCCTCTTCGCTTCGCCCCCCTCGCGGCTGACGATCCATATGTCGCCGCCGTAGGAGAATGCGACGTGCGTGCGGCTCACCGCGGGGCTGCGCAAAAGCAAGGGCTTTTCACCCTGGCCCAGGCAAATCGCGGCGACGGCAACAGTCAGGACAAGGGTAACGATCGTCTTGAGCGTCATCATATTTCCTCCGTTGATTCAAATCTTGGCTGCCTCTCCAATGACGAGAACGATTGCCCGCGGCAAATTGAGGCGTCGTGAATGAATGAGATTCGTGCGGCGCTGATGACAGGGAGATCATAAGGCTGCCTCGCGCCTTGAGCTCTCGCGAATTCGTACCTGCCGCCCCTTGGTTGCCAGCAAGAGTAACACGCGCCGTTGAAGTGTGTCACGTAGCGACAGAGTTTGGGGGGCAATTTGGAAGTGAGAATCAGTTTCTGCCGCGGGATGCGCGCAAAAGACGGACAAATAACGAGTCCGCTATGGAGCGCAGCGACTTGTCGCCGCTTTCCTTCTGACGCCCCGGCCATAGTCGCAACAAGTCGCCGCCAAAGGAGTGTGATTGTTCATCTTCACCTGACCAAAGAAGAGCTCCCACCCCTGATTGCACCCCAGCGGTGGGTTGAATGTTGCATTCTCGATTGCAAGGTCGCCTTGCTACTGGCAAGATCGGCACATTCTTACACCGAATATAACTGGGATAGGCTGAGGAGGGCGGCAATGGTATTGCATCCGAACCAAAGCGAAGATCTCAAGGTCTTTATTTCGACCCGCGAGTCCACCTGCGACGAGTGCGGCGAGAACCTCGGTTCCAAAGCCTGGATTACGCTGGCCGGAGAGAGAGGCGCGTTGTGTCTGGCCTGCGCCGACCTGGATCATCTAGTGTTTCTTCCCTCAGGAGATATGGCGCTGACCCGGCGCGCGCGGAAGCATTCGACGCTGTCTGCGGTGGTGTTGAAATGGAGCCGCACCCGGAAACGGTATGAACGGCAAGGGCTGCTGGTCGAAGAGCAGGCCTTGGAAAAGGCGGAACAGGAGTG
>QHZE01000255.1 GCA_003225335.1 Acidobacteriota bacterium | reverse complement strand
GGTCGTCCAGATGACCAGCGTATCCTCGAGCAGGCCGCGCGCCTTCAGATCCTTAAACAGCCCCGCCACACCCATGTCGGTGCGTTTGGCGATAAAGCCCAGCTCGTTAGTGATGTTGCTGTGATTGTCCCAATTGGTGCCGCTCCAGACTTGAACGAAGCGCACGCCCTGTTCCAAAAGACGCCGGGCAATCAGACAGCTTCGCCCGAAATCCTCGGTGTCCTTCTCGTCCAGGCCATAGAGTTTCCGGGTCGCGGTTGAGCTGGCTCAGCAACGCCAATCCCTCTTTTTCGCTGGCCTTGGTAATGTAACCGGCCGACTTCGGAGCGAAGAGGTCGTTAATAGGAACGGGGGCCGTGGCTTTCACCAGAGTGCCTTGATGCGCGGCGGGCAGGAACCCGGAAGAGAAGCTTCCCTGGCCGTTGTAAGGCAACCCGCGCGAGTCCGGCAGCACGACAAAGGAACTTCCTTTCACCCTGGGCGCCGAGGGACGGGCCAACGGCCGGTAGGCCCAATGGATGAGCGGAGCTGTGTAGCCCTTGGGATCGAGTCCTTCCGGCCAGTGAGCTCCCTGGTCGATCCAGGCTCGCAGCAAACCAATTTCGGTGGACGTGAGCCGCTCGCCCTGGAGCGGCATCACCAGGCCTGGTTGGAGCCCACCGACCAGGCGGATCACGAGACTCTCCGCGCTCTTCCCCGGCTTGAAGGCGGGCCCCGAGATTCCTCCCCTGGTTGCCACCGCCTTCACATCCCAGCGCAGTTGATTCTTTTGCTGACTCGGCCCGTGGCAGGGGTAACACTTGCTGGCCAGAAGGGGACGAATCTCTTTTACGAAATCCACTTTTCTGTTGGCGGGAGGCGGCAGAGTGGAGCTGTCTTTCACGCCGGCTTTATCAGTCTCTGACCCGGGAGCCGGCTTCGGCCGAGATTGCAGGACGACTCCGGCCTGCCACTCTGCTCCTTGGTCAATCCAGGCTCGCAACAACCCGATCTCTTCATCGCTCAAAGGGTCTCCCTTCCCTTTGGGCGGCATCTCCAGTTGCGGAACCAGACGCCCGGCGAAATGGATCGCCCGGCTCTCCGCACTGTGGCCGGGAGCAATGTCTACTCCCAGGTCCCCACCCTTCAGAGCCTCTTCGCGATTATCCAGCCGGAGTCCGCTCATGGACACGGTGGCGTTGTGGCATTTCAGGCAGGATCGTTCCAGGACGGGTTGGATATCTTTGACGAAGTCCACGCGCCGGGCCGCCGGCGCCGGCAGCTTGGAAACATCGATATCCTGTCCAGTGACAATCACCGTGCAAAACAGACTGCACACTCCGGCTGTCCAAGCTCGGAAGACTCTCTTGCTTGTTCCGCTACTCACCCTTTCCTTCGCCTCCCTCACTATCTGCGATGCAGACACTAGCACTACCCGTGTGCGCGCGAAACTTTTTATTGGGTCAGGTTCACCCAGGGCAGAAGGCCCGCCAGTGAATAGCCCCGCCCGTGAGGGCGGGGTTTTCTTGATACCTCTGACACGAGGGCCGAAGGCCCGGCACTGCGGTTGTGTCGCACCTTCGGCGCTCCATCTTGACGGACGCCCAATCCCCGGCCTCACGGCCGGCCTATTCACTGGCGGGCCTTCAGGCCTCAACTGCTACTCACCGAGCAAATTAGGTTACCGTAAGAACGGCAGTACTGAGTGACTCGAACTTACTCCTCGTGAATGCCACTGAATTGCTGCGACGATTTTCAAACTTTCTAGTTCACCAAACTCGCTTTCGGATCGGGCGGTTCGCAGAACCGGACGAGCGCTTCTTCAAGGGAAGCTCCAGCGGGAAGCTCTTTTCGCCCTGGGGTGCGTCTCCTTGAATCGTTGGACCAGGACTGCCTGAAGTTGGATGGGATATTTCCACCCGCACCAAAAGCGGCAGCAAGCTGCCGCACTCCAAAGAGCGCAGTGGACCAGACGCCCCCCGTTGTGACAATCGGCTCATGAGGCGGTCAAAATGTTAGATTGTAAACTTTACTGTCATTCATCTTGTGTGTCAAGCTTGTTGGATGTATTATAACTGGCCGCATTGAGGAATGGAGAGCGTTTACCAGAGGGGGAACTGAATGGAAGCGAACAAAGACTTTGAAGCCTTGATGGGCGACGTGGGCCCGCTGGAGAAGCGCGATTTGACGTTGATGGTGCTGGACCGGATCAAGATCATGCTCGAAAAAGGCATCCTTAAGGCTGGCAGCAAGCTTCCCACGGAGCAGGAGATGACACGTGTGCTCGGAATCAGCCGGCCTTCTTTGCGTCAGGCTTATAAGTTCCTCAGTATTTTGGGAATTCTGCGGGCGGTGCCGGGAGATGGCACCTACATCAGCGATTCGACATCAAAAGTTCTCGCCATGCCGCTCATGTTCCTCATGCTGATGAAGAAGATCAGCCTGGAAGATATTTTCGGTTTTCGAATCACGGTTGAAGGAGAGCTGGCAAGCCTGGCGGCTACCAGAGCGACAGCGGAAGAAGTCGAAAAGATCAGGAACCAGATACATCTGATGACTTCCGCTCTCGCTGACAGGAAGCGCTATTTGGAAGCCGAGTATGAATTCCACAACCGGATCGCCCGTGCCGCGCATAATCCCCTGCTTCTCGAGATCATTTTGATTGTCAGTGAATTGCTTTGGGAGATGAGGAAGGCACTGGTTCCCGTCATTCCCGAGATCAAAGACGATCTGCGACAGCATCGGAACATCTACGAGAAGATCAGAGCGCGCAACGCGGAAGCTGCGCGCGAAGCGATGCATCTACACCTGAGAGCAGCCCTGCAGCTTGCCAAGAAATCGGGGTTGGTAAAGGAGTCCGATGTTTCAGAGAGTGAAAAGGCGCCGTCACGAAAGAAGAGGGCTTGAGCCCAGCTGGAACCAAACCAGATCTCACCGCTGAGACGCCGAGAGCGCAGAGAAAGAAGATGACCAATGACAAATGAAAAATGACAAATAGATGTCAGAAGCCCGGACAACGAACTGCCATTTGTCATTTTTCATTTGTCATTTGACCCAAAAATCCTTGCCGGGTTGCGAAGGACTTTCGCCTTAGTAGTACGGATGTGTGTTCATCCGTGGCAGGCTTTCAGACGTTCCACACGTCCGAATTCGGTTTTCTCCCGAGGCCTTCCATCATTTCCGAAACCGACCGGATCAACAGACCACAGTCGGATCCCAATCCGATCATTTGAAATCCTTGCTCGAGCCGGAGTCTTCCGTTGTTCGAATCCGTGGCCATGATTCCACAGGGCAGTCCCCGCTCGCGCAGGCGGTCTTTGATCCGAATCAGTTCCTCCGCCACCCCGGGTCCCTCCCAATCTCCCGGGTAGCCGGCAGAGGCGGAGAAGTCAGCCGGCCCGAGGAAGAACCCGTCGACATCCGGCACCTTCATAATGGACTCCAGATTCCTGGCGGCATCGACCGTCTCGATCAAAGGGATGACCAGGGTGCTGTCGTTTGCGGTGCGGGCGCGACGCAACGCCTTGCCCCATAATGTGGCTCGTTCGCCGCCAACGCCTCGAATGCCTCGCGGCGGATACTTTGCAAAACGAACGGCATTGCTCACCTCTTCCGCGGCGTAGATCTGAGGTATAAGGATTCCGTCGGCTCCGAGGTCCAGGATTCGTTTAATCAGTCCTTGTTCAACTTCCTGAACTCGAACAAGAGTGGCTGTCGAAGAACGAACAGCAGCACGCAAGTGCTCGACGACTTCCTTGAAATCCACGTGCCCATGCTCGGTGTCAATGCAGATCCAGTCCAGGCCCATACGCACCGCAATTTCGGCGATGGTAGGGGCCTCAAGAGTGATCCAAAGCCCGAACGTTTGCTCTCCGTTTTTCAGTTTCTGCTTGAGTATCTGCCCGGCACCCATTGCTACGCTCATGAGGTCTCCCTTCTTTTATCATGATAATTTAAAGTCAGGCTTCAATCTCTCAACAGCTCCCCACGAAGAGCGTTCGTCGCCGGTCTTAGGGTTCGCGCAAGAATAAGTTGGCATTTTGGCGCGAGCGCCGGGCAGGCAGATGCAAGGCGCCGCGACGCAGGCGATGTGGTGACATCGTCGAGGAGCGGCAACGCCGCAGATGCCTGCCCGCCGCCGCGCCCCGCAGGGCTGCGGCTCCCGCCCCCAGCAAACTGTTGCGGTTTGCCAGTTATGATTCAATTAGGCATGGGAGCCGCAGCAAAATGCCAAATTATTCTTGCGCGAGCCCTTAGCCCCTTACAGCCGGAACCCGCTAGAAATGTTTCTCGTACCACGCAATCGACCGGTCGATGCTGTCGACGATGTGTTTCGGCTCGCGGAGACCGTGACCTTCGCGAGGGTAGCGGAGCATGACGGTCTCGACGCCCGCGTCCTTCAGCGCGATGTAGAATTGCTCGCTCTCTGCAATCGGCACGTCGTTGTCGTTCTCGCCGTGAATGAGGAGCGTCGGCGTCTTCACCTGCGCCGCATAGCGCAGCGGTGACCGCTTCCAGAGCTCGTCCATCAGATTGCCCTGATGCGGGCGCATCCCGAACTCCATCTCCTCATATTGGTTGTAATACGTCATGTAGTTGTAGCTGACGAGGTTGATGATCGCGCGGCCGGGAATCGCCGCTTTGAAGATGTGGGTCTGCGTGATCAGCCACGCCGTGAGCTGGCCGCCGTAGCTTCCGCCCTCGATGCCGAGCCGGTCGCGGTCGATCCACAGATTTCGCCTTATCGCGGCGCTGACGGCATAGAGCACGTCCTGCGCCTCGTCGCCGTTCTGATCGCGAAAGATCGCGTCGGCGAACGCCTGGCCGTAACCGGTTGAACCGCGGTAGTTCACCATCAGCGTCGCCCATCCGTGTGCGGCGTACACCTGATTCTGGAAGTTGAACGCGGGTCCCTGCTGGGCGTGCGGCCCGCCGTGAATCGTCACGATGAGCGGGTGCTTCGAGCCTTCGGTCGTGCCGGGCGGCTTCGTCAGGAACGCTTCGACCTGCAGCTTGTTGTCGTTGCTTATGAACGTGAACGGTTCGACCTCGGCCAGCTCCTTGCCGCCGAGCACGCCGGCGTTCAGATCGGTGAGCTGCTTCTGCTCCGGCCCCATCCTGAGATACAACTGTGCCTGATCGCGTGCTGTGGCAAACGTATAGGCGACACGGTCGCCCTTGGCAACCGCAAACTGGCCGGCGGCGCCCCGGTCGCCGACGATGATCTGCGGCTGGCCGCCGTCGACCGGCAGGCGAACGAGGCGGACATTGCCGCGCTCCTGGACGGTAGAGTAGACGAAGCGGCCATCGGGCGACCATTCAGGGGGTCCCTGCCGGTTATCGACGCTCCGTCCCAGCTCGCGCCGGTTGCCGCCGTCGGCCCCGATCAGCCAGACATGCGTGTCCTCCATGGTCGTCTCGAGGTCGGTAAGGCCGCGCCTCGTGCCCCCGTACGCGATCGTCCGGCCGTCTGGCGACCACCGCGGCCAGTACTCGGCATTTTCGGTGGCGGTGAGCCGGCGGATAGCGCCGTCGGCGACGCGAACGACGAACAGGTCGTAGTTGAAAAAGTGGTCGGCATCAGGCTCACGGTTCGAGACGAACGCGATCTCGCCGCCGTTCGGGGACCAGTCGATCGAGTGCTCGTCGTGCACGCCGTCGGTGAGCTGGCGGACCCTTTTCGACGAGACTTCGAGGACGAAGATGTGGAGCCGCCGGTTGTCGTTGAAGCGCGTATTGCCTTCGGTGAGCGTCGGTTTGTAGAGGAAGCGCGTGATGACCATCGGGTCGCCCGCGGCCTCTGCGGTTTCCGGTCCAGGCATCGCGCTGACGAAGGCGATCGACTTTCCGTCGGGAGACCAGCTGATTTCACGCCCTGTGTTGGTGAGGGCGCTGCTGTTCGTCCCCTGGATGTCGGCCATCCACGATGGGTTCGAGCCGTCCGCGCTTGCGATGATCAGACCGGACTTTCCGTCCATGCTCCCCACAAAGGCGAGCGAGCGTCCGTCGGGCGACCACGCCGGCTGCGAGCCGCGGGTCTTCTCGTCGCCCACGCGCGACGACTTGCCCGTCGAGAGCTCCAGGAGCCACAGCTGGGAAGCTGGCGGGCCCGGCCCGTCGTTGCTCCTGATCGTGTACGCCAGGCGACTGCCATCGGGCGAAAACTGCACCGAGCCCACCGACCGCAGCTTGAACAGGTCGGCGCTCTGCAGCCGCGTCTGCGCGCGCGTGGCGCAGGGCGAAAGGGCGAGCACAGCGGCCACAACGCTCGAAGCGGGCCAACGGCTCATGAAGCGCCTCCCGTGGCAAGGGCGTCCGGCCGGTGGGAAGCGAGAACCTGACCTGGTCATGGCCGAGACGGACGTCCCACGAAGATCCGTCTGGCCCGCCAATGACTGGGCGGTAAGAGGTTGCTCGCTGGACATGGCGCAAGTCACAAACCATCTCTTTCTAAAAGCTGTTGAACACGACATCGGGCTCCCTCAGAGGGTGTGAAGAAATCCGTCCGCCGGTAAGGGGGGCCCTATGTCGTCGCGCGCCGGGCCAAATAACAGTGCGGACTCGCGGGCGGCCGCCCAGGGCCGGCCCCTACGTCACGCCAACTTTTTTACAGCTCCTCAGCATCGTCCGGGCGATGCATAGGAAAATGGATAGAATGATAGAAAGCCGCTTTCGGGTGCCGATTGGAAAATAGCACAGGTTGGCCGGGAAGGTCCGCTGAAATATCGCAGCAGCTGGGTGAAATCGGTCGGATCTACGTCGCGGCACGGGCGTCCGCCCCTGGGGAAGTGGGGATCTAACCTGGCCATGGCCGAGACCGCCATGCCACGAAGATCCGTCTCGCCGTACTCACGGCCAGGGACTTGTGGCAGAGCCCGAGTTGCCTTTGGCATAATAAAGCTCATGACTAGGCATAGGGGTTGGCGGAATTTGTTGTGCCTTCTGGCTGCGTCCGCCTGCTTCTACGGGGAGAGCATTTCCTCGCTCAAGTACAACACTGACCTTGCCCAGACTCCTCAAGGGCGGCCTCCTTCTGTGGTACTGGTTACACTCGACACAGTGCGCGCCGACCGCATCGCCTGTTACGGATATCGACAAATTGAGACACCGTCGATAGACCAGCTGGCAAGAGAAGGGATTCGCTTCGAACAGGCGTACGCTCAGGTGCCCCTCACCCTTCCTTCTCACGTTGTCATTCTTACCGGGACCTACCCGATGTTCAACGGTGTCCGCGATCTCACCTCCACCGGTCTTCCTGCAACGGTCCCGACGCTTGCCGAAATCCTGCGGCAGAACGGCTACCGGACGGCGGCGTTCGTCAGCTCGTTCGTCTTGAACTCCATGTGGGGGCTCGCGCGCGGTTTTGAGCTGTACGACGATCAGACCGACCGGGACACTCTGAACAAGAGTCCATCTCTTCTCGAGCGTCGCGGCGACCGGACCATGACCCGCGCTCTTTCGTGGCTTGATTCGCGTCCCGATGGGCCCTTCTTTCTTTGGGTTCATCTATACGACCCGCACAGTCCCTATCACCCAGCCGAGCCTTATCTCAGCCGCTACACCGGTCATTTGTATGACGGCGAAATCGCCTTCGACGACGCACAGCTAGGACGACTCTTCGCCGACCTGCGCCGGTTGAGGATTTATGACGACACCGTGATCGTGGTCACGGCTGACCACGGCGAGTCCTTGGGCGAGCATGGCGAAGCCGAGCACGGGTTTTTCATCTATAATGCCACACTGCGCGTTCCGCTGATCCTGAAGACGCCTGGTTCAACCTCGGCCTCGCGCGTAGTCACGGACCCCGTGAGCCTAGTGGACCTTGCTCCGGCCATCGCTGAATTGTCTCGAATTTCGCCGGATTCCACCCGCAGCTTTCAGGGCCACTCACTCTCGCGGATGTATTCACGCCAGGGAGAGCATTCCACGGCGACGGTTTACGCCGAGTCTTACTATCCGCGAAACTCCTTCGGCTGGCACGAACTTCGCGCTGCCATCACGCCCCAGTTTAAGTACATTGGCGCGCCTCGGCCGGAACTCTATGAACTTAAGAAGGACCCAGAAGAAAAGAACAACCTGGCGGTGAGCCAGTCCAGCGTTGCCGCAGCGCTCAGGGACACGCTCGAGATGCTTAAAGGGCGCTACGAGAACGTGAGTGTGTCCCGGAGCGCGGCGATGCTCGATTCCGAAACCCTCGAAAAGCTGAAGTCGCTCGGTTACCTCGGCTACCGAGCGCCGGCGGCGAGTGGCGATTCGCCCCTTGGTCGCGCCGACCCCAAAGACAAAATCTTGGTATTCAACCAGGTGCTCCGTACACGTGATCTGCGAAGTCTTAATCGGTTCGCCGAAGCGGATGAAGAATTCCGCAAAGCTGTTGCGCTCAATCCTTTATTTGATCAGGCATGGTTAGGTCTCGGGCGCGCTGCGCTCGTGTTGGCTGGCAACAGGGAGGCCGGCGATGCTCTCCGCGTCGCCCTCCGCCTCAACCCGCACAACTATCCGGCCCGGCGGCAACTGGCGAGGGTCTATTGGCGCGAAGGGCGCTCCAAGGAAGCCGAGTCGGAGCTCGCCAAGGTTGCGCGCGAGCGCCCTGACTTTGCTGAGGGACGCGCCGAGCACGGCATCTCCCTGGCCAAGCTTGGGAGATACCACGAGGCGCTGGCCGAACTCAGCGCCGCATTGGCTCTCGGCTACTGCGATGCCATCGTATACAACTATACTGGGATGGCATATGCAGAGACGGGTGATGGGGAGCAGGCCGTCAAAGCGTACGAAAAAGCCGTTCAGCTTGACCCGCATGACGCGGTGGCTTACCTGAACCTTGCGCTCCAATACCGAAAGCGGGGCGAGCTGGCCAAGGCTCGCGAATATTACAAGAAGACTTGCGACCGGAGCGTGGAGCTTTGCCGCCAGTACTCATCACAGTTCTGAGGCGAGATAGAGCGTGTCTGCTGTTTTCTCAACGCGTTTGGCAACATTAGTTCCCCGATGGACATGGGCATCGTGAAATGGCTCGGTCCTGGAGTCTCCCGAAGTCTTCCATCTTCCATTCGCTCGTGGAAGATTTCGGCGTGTTAGCCACGATTCGCACCAAAAAATCGCAGGTGTCTCCGGAAACATTGTGAGCTTCCGCGCTTTCAGCTAGAAACTGTCCTACGCCTTGCCCAGGGCATCCCGATGGGCCCAGATCTTTTCGAAGGCTGTTGCGTATTGGTCAATTAAGTCAGGCGCGGACTCCGTAAAAAGTGGGAGACGGACCGTGGACTTGTTCACTTGCTCGCAGCCAGGCAGGCTCGCCGGTATCTTCAGCGGATGATGCCACCACTTGGCCTCGGCATAGAGGCGGTATTTATGCTGTACGTCATACGGGGTGCCGCTGGCTCGAACGCCTTCGGCCTTGAGGGCTCTTAGTAGCGCTTCTTTGCGAAAACCGGCCTTTGCTTCATCGAAGAAGAGCAGATTGGCTGCCCAGTGGACTCGTTGCATCTCAGCCTTGGCCCGTTGCTCCGATAACCCGGGCAGTTGTGTCAGGCGGTCATTCAGCTTGCGCACTTGCGCCGCGATCAAGGCATTCCGCTGATCGAGCCCGCTCAGTTGCATGCGTGCCAAAGCGGCGGCAATCGGATGGATTCGGAACTTAGGGCCGAATCCCGTCCCTTGGTACTCCCTGTAAGGACTGTCCTGAGGAAATGTGCCCGGTAAGTCGTAGTTGCCGAACGTCGTGGCACGCTCGAAGTACTCCCGGGTTTGATAAAGCCCCATACCGCCCTCGACAGCCGGAACCACTTTGCTGGCCTGGAAGCTGAAAATTCCCATGGCTCCCCACGTGCCCATCTGTTTTCCACGCAGCTTTGCCCCTTGCGCCTGCGCTGCATCTTCCAGCACGATCAATCCATGTCGCCTGCCAAAGTCGGAGACCTGATCCATTTCGCACGGAAGGCCCCAAGCATGCATCACCACGAGGGCACGGCACCGCGGCGTCAGATGGCGCTCGGCATACTCCAGATCGAAGCACGCCGTGTGCGGGTCAATGTCGACAAACACGGGCACATAGCCAAAGAGCCACATGGGAGCCACCGTGGCCCAAGCAGTGTAAGAGGGCGCGAGGATCTCGGTGCCCTTCGGCAGGTCAAGCGCGAAGAACATCGACACGAGCGCGCTCGTGCCATTACAGTGTGCCTTGACATGCTTGATTCCGAGATACTCCCTCGTAGCTTGCTCGAGCTGAGGGATCTCGTCGTAGAAACGGTTGTTGTCGAGCAGTTCCAGTACTCGGCGCTTTTCCTCCTGCCCGTAGCGCGGCCACTTGATAGCAGCCAGATGGCGCTCATCGGGTAACGCGATGGCTTTCGGCCCTCCATCGAGAGCAAGGGATTCAACGCGGCGCGGCTTCGAGGCTGCCCTCAGTGAAGGCAAAGTACTAACTGCCAGGATCGCGCTCCGAACTAAGTCTCTTCTACTGATTCGCATCGGACCTCCTCACAAAATGCAAATCCTCTGTGCCGATATCTACTGCTTCTAGCCTATCAACTACCTCGAATTAAGGCGGAGTAGGGCGGCGCCGTTCTCGTAAGTAATCTGGCGAAACACAGCATGGCTTGAGACAAGCTTGCTTAAGGCTGCGAGAGAACGCTCTGCGAGGCAGAATCCATCCGAACCGCTTGTACCCTTTCCATCCAGGCAATCGCAGTCGCTTCCCCAAATCAACTTCCGTCTGTGCCGCTCGATGAAACCCCGCGCAAAGTCGGGGTCTCTGGTAATCGCGTTGAGTCCTGAGGCTCCCGCCAGATCTCCGTAAATGTTCGGGTAATCAGCTAAAAGCCTGTCACTTAGTCCCCCCGGCTTGACCGAGCCCTTGGGATACAGCATCAGGGGATTCAGGTCCGCACCGATATTGCCCCACCACGTCTGGGCATGGGCGATGAAATTGACTTTCGGGTACTCTTTGAGCACGCCCTCGAGGCGCTCGATGCCTGTGTTGTAGGTTTCATGCTGGAAGTGAATGAGCAACGGAACGCCCATCTCCTCCGCCAGCTTGTAGACCCGATGCATTTCCGGCGAGTCAACGGCGACGTGAAACTTCAGCTCGCCGAAACCGATTGCCCCTCTCTTGAAGTTTCCTCGCAGCACATCCAGAGCTCTCGATTCAGCGGGATCCGCACAGGCGAAGCGCACAAATCGATCCGGATAGTCGGCCTGCAGGGCCGTGCAACTGGCGTTGTCTCCCAGCTCGGAAAGCATCCAGCCCTCTCCAGCCTGCAGGACTGTGGTGGTCACCCGGTGATAAGCCTGGTGGGCAACCAGTTCCTGGTCGGAGCGCCGCTTCGGCCCGTAGCGCGTATGCTGGTGGATGTCGAGTCTAGGTTCTGCCTCCGTTGAAGCCGCGGCGAGCAACGGAGAGGCGGCTAAAGCAGAAATGGTCCTTACGAAATTTCGCCGGGTCACATTAAACATAGGGAAATCTCACAGGCCGGCCGCATTCTTGTGAACCTTATGAAAATCTCGTGCCCCCGGAATCGTGCCCCCAGCTCCTCCATTCTTGGTCAACCGATGAAGAAGGGGACTGCCCGAAGACAAGACCGCAAATTGAAAGAGCGAACACGAGCTGGCAACTTAATTCGCGCACTTTTCTTCGGGCCGGAGGGAGGGGTTGTTAACCCCGTTTTAGAAAAACAGCCTCAGGCCAAACTGAATCACTCGCGGTGGCCCATTTCCGTAGTAGATCTTGCCGAACGTGGGATCGGGATAACCCCCGTCGCGTGTGTCCGCCATATAGGTGTTGGGGTCACCCAGGTTATAGTGGTTGGGAAGATTGAAAAAGTCAGCCTTAAATTCCAGTCGCTTCGACTCGCCGTGGGACAAGCGGAAACTTTTCATCACGCTTAAGTCCCAATTCCCGAACCCGGGACCAAACATTGAGCGGGGCGAGGCGTTGCCCCAGGTCCAAGGCTGGGCTGGAGCGAAGGCGCCCGGGTTGAACCATTGGACCCCATTGCTAGTGTCATGCGAACCGGATTGACGGTCGGAATAAAGCGGAACCCCCGCCACGCGATCGGGTCGTCCCACCCACCAGCCGATCTTGGTTCCGGGGTCCTCCAGAACCGGACCGTATAACACATTGCCACTGTGGTACGTGGTGATGCCCGACACCCGCCAGCCGCCCAGCACACCGTCCACCAAGCTATTCGCACTGTTGAGCCACTTTCTGTCGCGGCCGACGGGGAGCTCGTAGACGTAGTAGGTCAAGAATCTGTGACGGAACTGAAAAAATTGGTTACTGTAATCCGCGCGCAAATTCCGGGGGTCCGCCTGATCGTACCAGCCGGCATTGGTAAGGCTACGCGACCAGTCGTATTCAGTCCGGAAACTTAATCCTTGCGAGAATTGCTTCTGGATCTCAAGCTGAAGCTGATGAAAGTTAGCCGTTGCCGCGGGCGTGTGGTAATAGATGCCGCTCCAGGGTTGCAAAGGCCGCTGCTGTTGGAAGGGTACGTTCGGCTGTTGTACGTGTGGTACGTCAATGTCATAGGACCCGTTGACAAGCAGGTGGTGGGACTGAGAGCCCACGTAACTCGCGCGGAACGACCAGTTCTCCCTAACTTGATGTTCTGCGGTCAAGTTCCACTGCTGCGTAACCGCATTGCGAAAGTCGCGGTCCACCACGTTGACGGACGGGTTTGGCGAGACGCCCACAGCTAAGCTCGAGGGGAATGGATTGGCAAAAGTGATGTCCGGGAGGTAGGGTGTGGTCGGATTTCCCGGCAATTGGCTGGTGTAGTTGTTACCTCCTCCCCAGGGTGGATTAAACTGGATGTCGCGTAGCCCATACCAATCGGCCCAAAAGCTGTAATACACTCCCCAGCCGCCTCGCAGCACCGTCTTGTTGTTGCTGAAGGGGCGATAAGCGAAGCCGATGCGCGGTCCCCAATTATTCTTGTCGCCATTGAAATAGTCCAGCGGGGCGCCGATTTGCTGGGTGGTCTCGAAGGGATAAGCCGCAAAGGCCGCCGGATTTGCCCCAGGGGGGAGTGTGGGGGTACTCGAGTTTTGAGCCAGAACCAGCTTGTTGTTAGCAAAATCGAAGAAGGTCGCGTTGTGGTCTCTGAACGTCCAGGGCCTCTGGTACATATAGCGCACTCCAAAATTGAGCGTGAGGCGCGGCGAGGCCTTCCAAGTGTCTTGAACGTACCATTCCCAATCGCGACTCAGGAGGTAAGGCTGCACGTTAATTCCATAGCCTGCGCTTACAGGAAAGCCGAGCAGGAAGTCAGCCAAACTGCTGCCTGGGGATTGCGGAAGCCCCGGCCAACCCCTGTTGCCCGTCCATTGCCCGCTAAAACTGAAATAGCCCAGAGGAGGCCTACCGCTGAGCCCGCCAACGCCTTCCTCCTTGTATCCGCTTTCCTCGAAGCCCGCCTTGATGGTATGTGGGCCACGGACCATGGTGAAATTATCTACCCAGTCCACCGTGTTCTGTCTTCCCCGGGCTATACCCACGTCGCCCAATCCTCGGTAACCATCCAGGTCAACCTCAGGCAGGCCTCCATTGTTGCTTGGCGCGACCGGGATTTGGGGGAAAAGGCTCCAGGGTTTGAAACCGAGGTTCTGCCCATATTTGTTCCTCAGAGCAAGCACCCATCCCAGCCGAAACTCGTTGACCATCCCGGGGCCGAACGTATGCGTTTCGGTCGCACTAGAGTTGAAAAAGTTGTAGCCGTGATCCGTCCAGTTGCTGTAATTCGAGGGACCCTCGTAGCCGTAGAACCAAGGTAAGCCCCTCGACCAGGAGAAGAAAGCCACAGCAGAATCGGACTTTCCCAACTGGCCGTCAAGTCGAGCTTGCGCGTTGTTGGTTCCGAATCGCAGGGGAATGGCGCCCACCCAGTTGGGCGCTTCGTTAGGCAGCCCGGGAGACGCCGCGTCGGTGGGTGCCGGCATAAAGTCGAGTAGCGCCTTCGCTTGAGGCGTGATCATGCTCGAGGGGATTCGGTTACTGGAAAACGGCTGGCCGGTAACAGGGTTGTAGAGTTGCGAGCCATTTGGATCGTTGCAAACACCGTTTGAACCATAACCAGAGCAAAGGGCGGAGAAATCACCGTTCCGCATCGCTGTTGAAGGGAAGTTCAACCGTGTGGGTTGAGGGTGAATCTCGCGGATACCATCGTAATTGACAAAGAAGAACAATTTATCGCGAAGAATTGGTCCCCCCAAATTTGCCCCGAACTGGTTCCGGTTGAAAGGTTGTGCCGGGATGTTAGACTTGTTGAAATCGAAATAATTAGCATTTAGAGCTTTGTTCTCGTTGTACTCAAAGACCTGGCCGTGGAACTTGTTGGTTCCCTGCTTCGTCACCATGTCGACTGCCAGTTGAGAACGATATTCGGCTCCCTGGACCGAGCTATCCACCTTGAACTCCTGTAAGGTCCCGATCGAAGGCAGGTTGGCCAGCGCGATCATTTCGTCCGACCCCACATAGGTGACGTTGCCGCCTCCCCCTTGCCCCGGGTTACTCGTGCTGATGCCGTTCACCGTGAAGTTGCTAGAGCCCATGTAGGGGGCCCCGCCAATGGTGGGGTTGGCGTTCCCATTGGTGATGCCTTGGGACATACCCGGCACGAGCTGGAACAGGGCATCCGTCGTCGTGGTGACGAAAGGGAGATCGGTAAGCTCACGCGTCAGGATCGAGCCGCCGATAGTGGGAGAATCCGTCTGTACGAGCTGCGGCGCCGCGGACACGTTCACCGTCTGAGCCAGCTGTCCAAGTTCCAGCATAATGTCTTGCCGGGCGGTCTGGGCCGAGAGAAGTCGAATGCCACTGACCCGGTAGGTCTTGAACCCCTCCTTGGCGGCGCTGACCTCGTAAACCCCCGCCAGCAGGTCAGGGACCGTGTAGGTCCCGCCAGCACCCGTCGTCGTTCTGACCTCGATGCCGGTCCCCTCATTCTTCACCGTGATTTGAGCCCCAGGAACCACCGCGCCTGAAGAGTCAGTTACATTCCCCACAATTGATCCCCGGATGTTCTGCCCATAGAGCGCGATGCCCGCGCCCAGCAATAAAAGCGCTAAGATAGAAAAACAGATGCTCTTGACTTTCATGACCGCACCCCCTCTGTGGTCTGAATATCCTCGCTTGGGACCTTCAATAGATGCCCTTAACTTCATGACGGCGTTCTTTCAGGGCTGAGACAGTTGTTCGGCAGATCGGGCGCGAGACGGTCTGCATTCCTCGCTGTGGTGCTCGAAGGTTGATTTATGGCTTCAGCGACTCTGCTCGCGCCAGTGCATTCGCGGCTCTCTCGGGTTCATTGGCCCGTCGATACAATTGATTCAGCAAATGGTATGCCGGGACGTAGCGAGGGTTCAGCTGCACGGCGTTTTCGGCTTCCTTGATGCCATCCGCTACGCGGTTTTGTTGCGCCAGCACTTCGCCAAGACCATAATGGGCCTGCCAATCGCGCCCATTGAGGCGAATCGCCGTTTGGTATTCTCTCCCCGCCTCGTCCAACTGACCCGCTTGGAAGAGCGCCCTTGCTAGATTCCGATGAATCTCTGAATAATCCGGGCGAAGATCCACCGCCGCTCGAAAATAGCCAATCGCCGCGGCCAAGTCGCCTCGCTCAACGAGCCGGATGCCCGTATCGTTGTAAACTTGCACCACCCCAAAAGTTTCGCGATTGCGTCGAAGGTCGTGGAATTTTTGGATCACATCCCGTGACTCTGCGGCCTTCCCCTGCCGTTGCAGAATCTGGGCGAGGTTCAGGAGGGATGGACCGTCAGCGGGACTCAGCTCGATTGCTTTGCGGAACTCCCCCGCCGCGCTCTCCAACTCTCCTCTCTGACGCAGCAGCAGCCCGAGCTCGTAATGCGCCTCAGGAACCTTGGCGGCGAGCTGGATAGATCGCCGAAATTCATGAATGGCCTGTTGTAGATCCGCTTTAGTCTTGAAATACAGGCCTTTCACATAGTGAATGGCCGGATCGTTTGGACTTAATCGCGCGGCGGTCTGAAGGGCAGCCATAGCCTCCGTCAAGTTGCGTTGCTCGATCAAGACACGAGCCAGATGGATATGAGCTGCGGCGAGGTCAGGTTTCAGGCGTATTGCTTGCCGAAATTCCGACACGCCCTTGTCACGGTCATCCGTAAGCTCGTAAACCACTCCGATGCCGTAGTGGCCGAGCGCGTACCCCGGATCGACTTCCAAAACTGCTCGAAACTCCGCCAAGGCCTCATCAAAATGTTGGAGCTGCACCAAGGTCGATGCCAGCTCATAGCGTGCGCGGAGATCGACTCGCCCGAGAGCCAATGCCGACTGAAACTCAGTAATGGCACCCCAATGGTCTCCTGCCTCTCGCAGCAACAGGCCAAGTTGAAGATGAGCGCTGGAATCCTGCGGCTGGAGACGGATCAAATTTCGAAGGTCCTTTCTTGCAGCACTCCTGTCTCCTGTGGCCCACTCCGCCATCGCTAAATTATAGAGAGCGTCGGGATAGTCCGGGTGTAACTGAAGAACCCAGCGAAGTTCACCAATCGCTTTCTTGAATTCACCGAGAAGGACAAAAGTTTGTGACAACAGGTAACGCGACTCCCACGCCTTCGGCTCCAGTTTCACTGCCTGCTGGAGCTCTGAGATCGCCTCATTTAGATTCCCCTGCTCTCTTAAGGCTACGCCGAGTCCTGAGTGAGCAGCAGCTGAGCTTGGGTCAAGCTTCAGAGCTGACCGGAAATCCCGGGTCGCCGCCGTATAATTTTTTTGCTCCAGTGCAACGCTAGCGTTCGCCAGGTATTCGCTTGCTTTACCTTCCAGTTTTTGGGCTCGTCCGGCAATAACACACCATCCCCCGAGCCACCCGCCAAGCAGCAGAAGACTCATGCACGTTCGGACTACTTCGCGCATATAATCACCTTCCATCGTTGTGGAATAGGCAGCGTCCGCCAGGTCCGCGGGATAAGGGTGCTAACAGAAGCTATGAACATTTCTGTCGTTTCTTGTGTCCAACCTTTACATTGCGCAGAAGTAGGAACACATTCGCTTGAATAGGCGTCCACGCAGAAACCAGAAGAATATTCGCGGGGATCGGCCTTGCCCCGCACGCGCTTCGACACCGAGTCAAAAAAATCCCAGGCTTCAAACTCGAGCCGTGTTGCCAAAGAGAGTCCGCCCAAGGTTCGAACTGCTGCGCGCAGGCGAAAGACGTGTTTGCTTCCCGTATATTGAGATACGCGCTCTTGAGCGGCGGAAATCACAAGTACGAGAATGAATTTCAGTTTCGGACTGAATTTATAATTAGGCGGCGAAAAGATTGTCATATCTCGCCTTGGGAATCCAGAATATTGTTGCCGGTTTGAATCCAGAGTTTCTGGTTGTCGCTGAGACCGTTTGCCGGGCCTGGTCCTTAGTGGCAACACACAGAACGCGGTCTACGAAGATTTTCGTTGACATCTACGAAAAGCTTCGTTTACTCTGCCGAACGGACTCAGTCAGTTTGGACTCGGCAGTGATGATGACTCAAACCGGACTGGGTCGCGAGGCGCGTATTCCGCGCTGTGGGCTTCTGACCATTGACCGGGCGGCGACGCAGGGTCGCCCCTGCGCGGTGGCGAGATGCATGGGGCGGCCCTGCGTGGCGGCCCGCGAGTCCCTGCCAGAAGCTGTGAAAAGGTTCTTGGGAATCAGATGGAGGGCAAGGTGAGCAAGGCGAATCTACGGCGGCCGACCGATGCGGAGCTTGCGATACTGAGGGTGCTGTGGCGGCTCGGCCCCAGCACGGTCCGGCAGGTGCAGGAAGAGCTCAATCGGAATCAGCCGACCGGATACACGACAGTCCTGAAGATGCTTCAGATCATGACTGAAAAGGGACTGGTCGGCCGCGACGAGAGCGAGCGGACCCACGTCTACGAAGCGACGCTGCCTGAGGAAGAGACGCAGAAGCAGCTTGTGAGCGACCTGCTCGAACGCGCATTCGGCGGCTCGGCGCGCCGGCTTGTGCTTCACGCCCTTTCGGTCAAGCAGACTTCCAAAAAAGAGCTTGCGCGGATTCGCCGGCTTCTCGACGAACTGGAAGGAGGCTCAAAATGAGATCTATCGAAACGATCCCGGTTGTTGCGGCCCTGGGTTGGACGTTGATTCACTTCCTCTGGCAGGGCGCGATCGCGGCCCTGTTGCTTGCCATATTCAAGGCGGCGCTCAAAAATCACACGGCCAATCTACGCTACCTGGCCTCCTGCGCCGCGCTGCTGGTGATGCTCGCTTTGCCTCTCGTCACGTTTGTCAGTCTGTCTTCCGGCATTGCCGGGACACAGTTCGCGACGCCTGGTGCCGCTCCGGGGATAGCTTCTCTGAAAAGCAAACCCGGCGCCGGCTCCCCCCTCGCCGGCGAGTTGATCCAGGCGACGGCGCCCGCATCCAAGAATCTGCGTGAGGTGTTCTCCGAGTTTGCGCCCTGGCTTGCATCGTTGTGGCTCGCGGGCGTCGTCGTGCTTTCGCTGAGGATGCTCGGCGGATGGTTCTACGCCCGGCGTCTGAACCGTCACGCAACAGGTCTCCTCCGTGACGAGTGGCAGCATCGATTTGCAGAGCTTTGTCGCAAGATCCGGGTCCTTCGTCCTGTTCGAATTCTGGAATCGGCGCTGGTTCAGGTCCCGACCGTGATCGGGTGGATGCGGCCTGTGGTCCTCATTCCCGCCAGCGCGCTCGCGGGACTCACGCCGCGCCAACTCGAAGCCGTCATTGCGCACGAGCTCGCGCACATACGCAGGTACGATTACCTGGTAAACCTGTTACAGACTGCGGTCGAGATACTTCTGTTTTATCATCCGGCGGTCTGGTGGGTCTCGCGAGAAATTCGGCAGGAACGCGAGCATTGCTGCGATGATGTGGCGGTCGAAGTCTGCGGTGACGCCTTGGCTTATGCCCGGGCGCTTGCGGAAATCGAGGCGCTGCGCAGCATCAGGCCGCAACTGGCGATGGCTGCGGACGGGGGATCGTTGCTTGCGCGAATCGAGCGCATCATCGGAAGCTCGCCTCGAAGGTCCGAGCAAACGGCTTCGTGGATAGCCGGGGCGATAGTCGTCGCGATAGTTTTTGGGTTTGCCGCCGCAGCGCAGCTTTTCTCCCCGAGCACACGGGCGAATGAACCCATCGCGATTAACGAAACGCCGCGGCTGCCAGAGGCCGGCGGCAATCCTGCGGCAAACCTTTCGGGTGTTGCTGCGCGGGAGATCAAACCTTCCGGCAGGGAGGCTGTAAAGAACGAAACAATCGGACAGGACGGCGATCCGGCAGCCGGGACGCCTGCTTCTGAGCCTCAGCAGTCTCAAGGGAGCGGTTCGAGCTTCATCGAGGAGATGGCCGCCCTCGGCTACGCCGGCCTTTCTGTAGACGATTTCATCGCGCTCAAGAACTACGGAGTCACCCCGCAGTTCGTCAGGGAGTTAAAGGCCCAGGGTTACGATAAGCTCTCAGTCGGGCAGTTGACGCGACTGAAAGCGACAGGCGTCTCGCCGCAATTAATCAAGGAGCTGGCGGCGGCGGGGATCAAGCAGCCGCAGGTTGAATCTCTCGTCCGTCTGCAAGAGCATGGGGTAAGTCCCGCGCTCATCAAAGAGCTCGGCGAGCTTGGGTACAAGGATCTTTCCGCCGATCAACTCACCCGCGTTGCCGGTCACGGGGTCACGCCGCAATTCGTACGCGACCTCCAATCCGCCGGCTACAAGGATCTCGCAATCGACGATGTCGTTCGCGTTCACGATCACGGCGTCGGCGCCGAGCTCATCAAAGCGATTCGCGGCCAGGGATACGACGGCCTCACGATAGATCAAGTGATTCGAGTGAGCGATCACGGCATCGGCCCGGAATTCATGCGGGAGATGAACTCCGCGGGTTTCGGGCGGATTCCGATCGATCAACTCGTTCGCGCTCACGATCACGGGGTCGAGCCGGAGGTCCTGCGAAAGATTCGTGCCGCCGGATATTCGAATGCCGCGCTCGATCAGCTTATCGGAATGAGGGACCACGGCGTAACCCCTGATTACATCGAAAGCGTCAGGAAAGCCGGGTACGACAATTTGTCCCTGGATCAACTCATCCGGATGAAGGACCACGGCGTTGACGCCGAGTTCATCCGGCGCGCGAAATCCCAGGGATTTCAAAACCTTTCCCTGGACCAGCTGATTCGCCTGCGCGACGCCGGGGTCCTCGACTGACAAGTCAGGTCCGCTTGGTTTACAAAACGTTTGCAAGTCAAGCTTTGTATCATGACCGGGACGGCCATGCCACGGACTTTGTGCGCGCCAAGAAAACCGAGTCTCGGAGGTGGTTATGAAAAGGTCAACTGGTATTGCCCGTGCGGTAGTTGCGTGTCTGGTTGCCGCGCTTGGTGTCTGGCTCAATTCGTCTGCCGGCGCTCAGAGCCAGTTCGCCGGACAGTGGATCATCGAGCTGGACTCGTTCAAGTCAGTTCCGGGCCAGGTGCATATCTCGCTGCGCTACGATAACGAAGGGGGCGGACACAGCGAGACGTCTCACATGATAGCCCGCGAGCAGTTGCAGGGTCTTTCGGAAACGCAGGCGATGTCGCCGGGATCGGCGGTGCAGTTTCAGATCCGGCGCGACGCGGGCGCGTTCAACTGCGAAGGCTGGTTCAGGGAAGGAAAGGGATCGGGCCACTTCGTGTTCGCCGGCAGCCAGAGCTATGTTTCGGAGCTTCGACGACGGGGCTATGAGGCGCCGACCGGCGAGCAGTTGTTTCGTCTCGGGCTCGGCGACGTAAGTCTCGCCCTCATCGAGGAGCTGCGCAAGCAGGGCTACGAGCGATCGGACATCAATCAACTGGTCCGCGTGGGCACTCACGGAGTCACGATCGACTACATACGCGAGATCGGCGCGCTTGGCTATCGCGTGGGACAGGTCGACAAGCTTGTGCGCATGCGCGATCACGGCGTCACCCCTGATTTCATTCGAGACCTTCAGACGCTGGGCTACCGCGAGCTTTCCGCTGACCAACTCGTTCGCACGAGGGACCACGGCGTCACGCCCGACTTCGTGCGCGGGCTTGCCGAAGCGGGTTTCCGGCGGATTCCGATCGAGGACCTCGTTCGCGCGCGCGATCACGACGTCACTCCCGATTTCATCCGCGGGATCCGCGATCTGGGGCACACAAATCTTTCGCTTGAGGACAGCGTTCGCATGCGCGATCACAGCGTCACACCCGAATTCGTCAAGGGCATCAAGCAGGCAGGCTTCGACAAGATTTCGGCGGAAGAGCTTGTGCGCTGCCGCGATCACGGAGTTACGCCTGAATACATTCAAAAGCTCCGGTCCCGCGGGGTCCAGAACCTCACCCTCGATCAGATAATCCGGCTGCGCGACCACGGCATCGACTGAAGGGGATGCTTGCACACACTAAAAACCCGGCCACGAATTTCCCGGCGCGGAGCGGCAACCAAAAGTAAAAACGGCGTCAATTTGAAAAGCGCCGTCCTTTTGGGAGAACGGGTCTCAATGCTTCCCGTTGGAAAAGTAGTGTTCGACGACTGTGATGAGGGCATTGAGCCGCTCCTCCGTGCTCCGCTGAGCTTTGGCCAGGGACTCCATACTTTCATCTACCCTCTGAAACTGGTCGGCCACCATCTGGAACTGCTCAGCCACCGTCTGGAACCGCTCGGCCACGGTCTGGAACCGCGCCTCGGTGCTGACAACGTGCTGCTGGACGATGCGCGCCAGAGCCAGCAGATCCTGCTTCAGTGTCCCGACATTCGCGGTGAGCTCCGCCTGGTTCTGCGCCAGGAATTCCATCTGGCGCTCCATCCGCTCAAATCGTTCTTCGGGCGTCATGAAGCCTCCTGCCGACCTGCTTGTATAGTAGCACTCCTAATATAACGGCGGCCCCGTGAATTGAGCGAAGGTTTCTCTTAACTAACCTGGAACTTTCAGCGTCTAACCCAACGTTATTCTCTCCACTGCAGCAGCGATCGAGACGGGAGGGTTTGGAATGGAAACCTTGCTTCAGGATCTGCGCTACGGAGCGCGCGCCTTCTGGAAACAACCGGGTTTCACCCTGGTTGCGCTTCTCACTCTCGGAATAGGGATCGGGGCGAACACGGCGATATTCAGCGTCGTAAACGCCACACTCCTGCGCCCTTTCCCTTTCAAGGACCCGGGTCGGCTCATGCGGATCTCGTTGACGACCCCGGGCGGTCCGCGTGGGACGGGTGAGAACGACATGGTCTGGTCGTATCCGAAACATCAGACTTTCCGGGAGCGCCAGCAAGTCTTTGAAGAAATCGCGATTTACCGGGGCGGCACGTTCAACCTCGCCGGAGATGCGGAGGCCACACGTATCCTCGGAGAGTACGTGGGGGCTCAGTACTTGCCCCTTCTCGGAGTCGGAGCGAAGTTGGGGAGGGTCTTTCTTCCGGAAGAAGATGCCATCCCCGAGACCCACTTTGTCGCCCTGCTGGGGCATGGGCTGTGGCAGCGAAGCTTCGGCGGAGATCCCGGGATCGTAGGCCGGGCCATTCGCCTGGACACCCGAACCTACACGGTTGTGGGAGTGCTCCCCGCCGGCTTCGGCGGGTTGACCGGGACTGCCGAGGTCTGGGTCCCGGTGATGACGCAAAATACCGACTCTTTGCGAGAGCGCTGGATGCATTCTTACCAGATGGTCGGGCGGCTCAAGCCCGAGGTCAGTGTGGAGCAGGCCAGGAGTGCTGTCGAGGTCCTCGGCGCCCAGGTCAACGAGGCGCACCCCGACAGATTTCCGGCTCCGGGGGCGAAGCCGTGGGGCGCAGTCGCGCGGACCCTGGACGAGGCGAGAATCGACCCGGCGCTTCGGCGTTCGGTGCTGGTCCTGTTCGGCGCGGTCGGTTTTGTCCTGCTGATCGCCTGCGTCAACATCGCCAACCTGCTGCTGGCGCGGGCCGGGTCCCGCAGGCGCGAAATCGCGATCCGGCTGGCTGTGGGAGCAAGCCAGTGGCGGCTCGTGCGTCAGTTCCTGACCGGAAGCGGATTGCTCGCGATGGCCGGCGCTCTGGCCAGCCTGGCGGTTGCTTACCTGGGTATCCTCGCTCTCGGCGCGATCAACCCGGCCACCACCGGATTCGGCAGGCGCGTTTCCGGCCTTAGCCTGATCGGGTTCAACTCGATCCGAATGGATTCAAGCGCGCTGCTCTTCACTCTCGCGATAGGACTCCTGGCCGGCCTGCTGTTCGGGCTGGTTCCGGCGTTGCAAGCGAGCCGGGTGAGTGTGGCGGACGGCCTCAAAGATGCAGGGTCGCAATGGGCCGCGATCCGTGGACTGAAGGGCCGCAGTTTTTTGGTAGTCGCGGAAGTGGCGCTGGCTCTGGTCCTGCTGGTATCTTCGGGGCTCATGATCAAGAGTTTGAGCCGCCTCGTGGCGGCCCGA
>QHZE01000186.1 GCA_003225335.1 Acidobacteriota bacterium | reverse complement strand
CGCCTTTCCCTGTGCCGAGAGGGTCCTCAACAGCTCCCTCAGCTCGATCCGGGCCCGCGGATCGAGCGCGGCAGCAGGCTCATCCATGATCAGAACCTCGGGATCGTGGAGGAGCGAGCGTGCCAGGCTGACGCGCTGCTTCATCCCTTTTGAGAGCGCGTCCAAAAACTTCTCGCGCAGTTCGGTGAGGCCCGTAAACTCCTCCACGGTCTCAATCACGGTGCGGCGGCGCGGGACGCGGATGCCGTAGGCTCGCGCGAAAAAATCGAGGTAATCGCGGACGGTCATGTCCCGATGGGTTGGAAGGGTGTCCGGAACGTAGCCGACCAGGCTTCGAATCCGCTCGGGCGCCTCAACCACCGAGATGCCATCGAACAAAACATCGCCGGCGGTCGGTTCGTCGAGCGTGGCCATGAGCCTCATGGTGGTGGTCTTACCCGCGCCGTTCGGGCCGATCAAGCCCACGATTTCGCTCGATGAAAATGAGAACGAGACGTCTTCGAGTGCGCGCGTGTTCCCGTAAACCTTCTTCAGGCGCAAGGCCTCAATTTTCATGGCCCGAGGCCTTTCAGGATGCCGTAGACCAGCGTTCGATCCGCCCTTTTCGTCCCCTTCTCCGGCAGGCCCGGTTCGGCGAAGGGCGTGTCATCGAGCAGAGCCACATAGGAGTGCGGGAGCATGAACCTTTCGGGATGGGCAGCCACGGCCTCGATGCTCTCGATCCAGCTCGAAGCAAATGTCGCGCGCAAAGCGCTTGCCGTGCCGGCGGCATTTGGGGCGATCCGATCTGGCAGCAGAGGAGCTTTCGCGCCCGCGGGGACACTCGCGGCGGAGTAGATGCGTCCCTCCGCATCCGCTACCCAAACCGTTTGAATCGCGCTTCCCAACCCGTTTACCACCGAAATCAACTTGCCGTCCTGCGCCTGAATCCCGAGTCGCTCGCGGCGCTGCTCTCCTCGCCTGATCATGAAGTGAGCCGGGACGCGCGCCTGGATCCAGCCGGCGCTCAGATGCTGATCGCGCGTCCAATCCAAGCTTCTCCAGCCAGGGCCCGAAATGTCACGCGCTATTTGGGGTGTCAGCTCCGTGTCGTAACTGAAGTGCAACCCGCCGCCGGAAGTCAGAGGCGAGTAAAAGGCCATCCATCCGAGCGTCGCCGCCCGCTGGCTATCTTCGTCCAGGACGGTGAGGGTTGCGGACCGCACCCGAGCAGTCCAGCCCTCGCTCCAGATGGCCGTCACGGACACCGCGAGGCAGGTCGCGGCCGATACGGCCGGGATCGTCCAGAGTTGGCCCCCTCCAGATCGAGCCGCCTCCGCCATGGATTATACGATTGGTACCAATGCTTTTTCAGGATCGACAATTGATCTGCACTGAGGCGGTCGATATCGAGCTCGCCGCTCGAGACTTGGACGCCGAAGCCGAGGTAGGAGATCGACAGGCCTGATTGAGTTTCAGTTCTTCCCCTCCATCCGCTCGGGACTTCGCCGGGTCCCAGTATGAACAAGGACCCGCCACACTCGACATAGCGCCAGAGCGCGGATTTTACCGCCGGCGGGGCTTCCTTCCATTCGCCGCTCGTCACAACCACGCCGTCAAAAGACGAGTAAGTGAACCAATGCTCGCTCCATTTCGAAATGGGCGGATCGGAGGCTATGAACGGAATCAATTCTCTCCACCATTCTAAATTTTTCGAATTGATGGCACCCTGGCGGTACTCATTCCCAACGGATGAGCTGACCAGGCGACATGGCTCGGGGACCGGGCGCCTCGTAGGGAATGGATCCCTCGTAATTTCCATACTGACCGCGTCTCGTTGTTCTTCGCCGTCGACGGCCAACGTCATGTTTTCACCCATCATGCGCACAGAAGGCTGCCAGAGCGATACGGCCATTCTTTCGGACGGTCCAACGACGACGCTGCGAGAGATCGAGCGAAGATGGCCGGACGCTTTGTCTTTGGGAATTATCAGGGTTACCTCGTGCGCGCTGACGCTGGAGTGATTCACCACGGAAATCCAATACTCGAGGTACCCGTGGGGCAAGTCCCTGTTGCGCGGAAATTCGGCATGGACTTCGATATCCCCGAAGCGCTCCGATCCGATGGACGCGGGAGTCGGCCCCAGGAAGAGCCAGAAGGCAACAATGCTTCGGACAAGATTTGGCATGGTTATTCGTGGTTCTTCAGGGCGTCCGGGCTTGTCTGCAAAACACGTTACCGTATTCATGAAATCATGTACCAAGCTAGCGATATCGAGTGAGCCTCATACCGCCAAGTCAGTCGCCGCGCACGGCCCGTTTGGAGTTCAGGCTTTAGCCTGCCCGGCTCAGTGCAGCCTGAAGGCTGAACTCCGAACCTGCACCCGCCATCAGGGCAAAATTTGACCATTTTGTGAACTTCGTGGCCACCTAGTGGAACTAGCGGCGGGCCAATAGGCTGTAGCACGATTCTCTTAATGGTTATCGCTCTGGAGAGACGATATACATTCGGCGCGCGCGCCCCTTCGGCTGGTCAACGCGGCACGGGTTTGCCCCACACTTCGATCCAGTCCAGGCGCGAGCAGGCCGGCGACCCGCCTCCGATCATCAGGTCCGTGAACCCGACCTCGTCGACCTTCCGGAGATCGGGCTTCTCTACCCAGGCGCCCTCGACGACTTTCTGGACATCGAGCCGGCGCCACCGGAGGTCGCTGACGTTGAACTCCCGCTCACGCCAGTCGGCGGAAGCGCCATCGGCCTGGTCTCCCACGAGCCACGTGCCGTCGGCGAGCTTGAGAATGATGCGGAGCTGGCGGTATCCCTCCTGCTTGGCGCGCCACCGGATCTTGCCCTGTCCGGTCAGGTCGGCGTAAGCGCGCCGGTGCCTGAGGCTGACCGCCCAGTTGCCCGTTGCCTCGCCCGACCAGACGTAGTAGGGGTCGTCTGCGGGCTGGTCGTGATGGCTCTTCTTGATCTGGTCCCGGCCGGGGCCGTACAGCGTCACAACCAGATCTTTGTTCGACACGTGCTCCTGGGTGAGCGGTGTCGCCGCGGGTGTTTCCGCCCAGTCTTCGCGGAAGAAGAGGCCGGGCCGGGTCTGGGCGAAGATCGGTCCAAGGAGCAAGCACGCGGCGGCAATCAGTCTGGAAACCATTTCAAGTGCCAAGTGTAACTGATGACGCGCCAATTTTACCGTGGCTGCGGCAGGTATTTCTTCGGAATCTTTCAGCGCCATCGAACCCATCACGGGCACCGCGTCATAGCGAGCATGGCAACCGATGAGCAGGCGCGCCGCCCAAGGCTCCAGCTGGTATTCGTTCACCAGCCAGCGAACCATATGCGTGGTGGCCATTTTGAGGGCGTTATCGGGCGAGCTGGCAAACTCCGCCCGGCTGATGGCAGTCAAAACTTTTTGCGGCCCACGGCCAGGCGACACGTCCCTATTTCTTGGAAGGGAAGACGGAATCCTTGATCTTGACCCCCTGCTCCTTGATTCGGTCCAGGAGACGCCGGGCCCAGACGAATTCCGCGGCAAGCAGCGCCAGGCCGAGGCCGATCGCGACCCAGCCCGGTCCCGGGGTGACCAACATCACCACGCCGAGAAGAAGGAGCGTGAAACCTATCACGATTTTGAAAAAACGCTTCGCCTGCTGGACGGTTTTCAAGAACATCACAAGCCAGTCCCCGCCAACTCGGCGGTCGAAGGATGGCATTAATCTTAGCATTTACCCTGGAATTCGCCGGCGTTGAAGTCTTCCCTTCGTGCGCTTAGCGCCTTCGCGGTAAGCCTGAGCCGGAATTAACCGCGAAGACGCGAAAAGCGCAAAGGGTTTGCCAAGAACTGTGCCCGCTCGCCAAAGGGCCGAGGTTCTTCGAGTGCGCCGGCTGCCTGTCAAGAATCACTAACACGGTTGCGACGGAATGCCGATAGAAGGGTGACCGCGCAGCTCCGCGGCTGTGCTGACCAGATCTTATCGGAATTCGCTCAAAAACCGGGAGAGTATTGATGAAAAGGAGTTTTACCGGGATCAGTCTGGCCATTCTTATTCTTCTATCGGTTCAGTGCTCATCCCCACCAACACATTCTTCTTCAGCAGAGGGGGTCAAGTTCGAAAACTCCTCGAATCCAACTTTAAGCGTTGAGGGCACAAAACCCACGGTTGCTCCTGAGCTCTTGCTGAAATCTCGCATCTTGGCGCTCTTGAAAAAAGGAAAGTATCAAGAGTTGGACTCCCTGCTCGAGTCCTATCAAAGAGAGTTTGAGCAGGATTTCCACAAGGAAGAAAAACTGGCTGAAGCCTTTGATTCTTTTTCGGCTGACGACCCGATGTTGGAAGGCCAGTTGAACGACTGGATCAAGGATTACCCAAAATCCTACTCTGCCCTCTTGGCGAGAGCGCACTATTTTAATTCTCGCGGATGGATCAGGCGCGGCTTCAGGGGGGCCGGGGAGATATCGAACACTCAGTTTGCTCTAATGGAGGCGAATTTCCAAAAGGCCGCTCAGGATGTGGCGGAAGCCTTGAAATTAAAGAGCAATCTGATCGCCGGCTTTTGCCTGCTCCTGAACATGGAAAAGACGGCACCAGAGTTCGATCGCGACGCGCGTCTTCTGGAGAGAGCGCTTTCGCTTTGCCCGGCGTCGTTTCTTATCCGAAAAATCCATATCGAGAAGTTGGAACCCAGGTGGGGAGGCTCTTACCAGGAAATGCGGCAATTTGCCGAGGCCGCACAGGAATATGCCCCACTGAATCCCAAGTTGAAGGTCCTGAAGGGATTTGTTGACTGGGATAAGGGACGAACGCTGGAGGAGAGCGATGAACGCAAGGGGGAAGCAATCGAGGCTTATACCAGAGCTCTGTTCTATGGCGATTATTGGCTGTTTTACCACGAACGGAGCCGCACCTTTTACCACATGGGTCACTACACAGAGGCGCTCGAAGACGGTAACCGGGCTGTCGCCCTTCGCCCTCAGGAGGAAGAATGCTATATCCTGAGATCCAGGATATTCTTTTTCATGGAGAAACCGGGACACGCTTTAAGGGATTTACAGGTGGCGGGGCAGATCTGGCCCTATGACACCGATAATGCAAAGTGGGGACGCAGTGTGGCAAAGCGCCTGGTGTACAGCGCGTATCAGCTCTACCAGCAGAGCCAATTTGCCGGGGCCATTGAAAAATACGATCTGGCGGCGGAGTTCGATCCTGACAATGTAGAGACCTATTATTGGCGCGGCACCGCCTACATGAAGCAAGGCATGCTGGCCGAGGCCGAGCGAGATCTGGAGAAATCTGTTCAGCAGAATCCCAGACACTTCGAATCTTACCGCTGGCTGGATTGGGTTTTGGCCAGGCAAGGGAAGTGGGACACCATTTTGGAGTACTGGAATCGCTTCCTTGACCTGGAGCCAAACCACGCCAGAGCGTATCTGGAGAGAGGCGATACCTTTTACCACAAAGGCGATCTAAAGAGCGCCTTGCGCGATGCTCAAAAGGCCTGCGAGCTGGGAGAAGCGGAAGCTTGCGCGCTCGGCCAAAGCCTGAAGCAAAAAGTTTGAAGTCAGACGAACCCATCACACAGGCACGATCTGCCGAGACCCAAGGCATGACGATCTGTTGCTGCGCGTCGTAGCAACGTCGATTTGGCCACAGAGACACGGAGGCGAAATCTTACCTCTGGGTTTCCGTGTCTCTGTGGCTAAGGGCCCGTCAGGAAATAAGGTGTACATTTTGCTGCTGGCCCCCAGGCCCGCTGGCAAGGCGCGAGCGACGAGCATACCCGCTGCGGTATGTAAGGAGCGAGCAACACAG
>QHZE01000185.1 GCA_003225335.1 Acidobacteriota bacterium | reverse complement strand
GGCGTACTGGAGTTGTGACCTCTTCTGCCGACAGCCTGCAAATTCGAATGTTCGGGCGTGGTGCACATGGCTCGATGCCCGAGGCCAGCATCGACCCCGTTGTCATGGCTGCCTCGACCGTGATGAGGCTGCAAACGATCGTCTCGCGAGAAGTCGGTCCGACGGATTCCGCCGTGGTGACGATTGGGGTGCTGCAGGCGGGCACAAAAGAGAACGTTATTCCTGACGACGCGATCATTAAGTTAAACGTGCGCACCTTTGATAAGGGGGTCCGCAAGCATGTGCTTGCAGCGATTGAACGAATTGTGAATGCCGAAGCAGCAGCGGCAGGTGCGCCGAAGCCACCGGAGATCACTCCGCTGGACCGTTATTCATTGGTAACGAACGATGTCGATGCGACAGAGAAGGTCGTTGACGCGTTCCGTCAGAACTTCCCTGACGACTCCGTAGAGCAGACAAAACCTACCATGGCGAGCGAGGACTTTGGATGCTTTGGAGCGGAGTGGCACGCGCCGGCGGTGTACTGGTTTTTTGGCGGCGACGATCCCAAGGTTTATGCCAAGGCCAAGAAACAGGGCACGATCAGTTCGCTGCCGACCAACCACAATCCGCGCTTCGCACCGGTCATTCACCCAACTCTGGAGACGGGCGTGAAGGCTCTGGTCGTCGCGGCGCATGCGTGGCTGGCCTCATGAACGAAATTCTGATTCACGGGCGACACCTGGCCGGCCCCATTCTGCTCGCGCTTGATTTGCTCGGTACGTTCGTCTTCGCACTGAGCGGTGCAGCAGCCGGTGTCAAGAGCAAGCTCGATCTCTTCGGTTTGATGGTCCTTGCCTTCGCGGCGGGCAATGCGGGCGGAATTACCCGCGATCTGCTGATCGGCGCCGTTCCGCCGGCAGCCATCAGTAACTGGCATTATTTGGCAGTCTCGCTCCTGGCGGGCCTGGCGACGTTCTTCTGGTATCCGGATATCGACAAGTGGAGCAGACCGGTGCTGTTGTGCGACGCCGCCGGTCTGGCACTGTTCGCGGTCACGGGCACGCAAAAAGCACTGGCCGCGGGACTCAATCCCGCAATGGCAGCACTTATGGGAATGTTGACGGGGATTGGCGGAGGAATGTTGCGTGATGTTCTGATCAACGAAACTCCCACGGTGCTCCGGGCAGATCTTTATGCTGTCGCCGCGCTTGCTGCCAGCGCGGTGGTAGTGGCAGGGCACCTCCTGCACTACCCGCCTCTTGCAGTCGTGATCCTGGGCGCCCTTTTATGCTTCTGGCTCAGAGTCATGGCCATCTTTCATGGTTGGCATCTGCCGCTCGCACGGTCACGCGTTCAACGAGACTGAAAAGAACAACTTCGCGAGGCAGCTCTGAGGCGGCGTCGGCCCGGCTATTACAAGGATCTGCTTCTGTTCGGGCGGCGCGTTTTCGACTGGGAAGCGCGCGACCCTTCCAATGCTCCGAGAATTGACCTTGCATCGTAATCACCATCATACCGCAGACCATTGATGAAAAAGGTGGGCGTTCCGTTCACGCCGCTTTTGACTCCGCTAATGAAGTCTTCGCGGATGCGCGGGGTGAAGCGACCTTCCCGCACTTCTGTGACGAGTGTCCGAGCGTCGAGCCCCAATTCCATGGCATATTGGGCAAGCTGCTGATCCTCCAGCCCCGCTTGATTCTCAAACAGAAGGTCATGCATCTCCCAAAAGCGTCCCCGAGTTCCGGCCGATTCCGCCGCCTCGGCAGCATGTTCCGCGTAGGGATGCGCATTGACCAGTGGAAAGTTGCGAAAAACGAATCGCAGTTGCTTACCCGCCGCGTGTTGGATCGCTTTGATGATTGGATAAGCCTGGCCGCATGCAGGGCATTCGTAGTCGCCATACTCGACCAGCGTCAAAGGCGCGTCGGTCAAACCTTGAATATGATCACGCTTGCTGACCGGCATGGTCAGGCTGGCGTTTTCCGAGCTGCTGTCTGGATCGAAAGTCATACGGCCTCCTTTTGGCTTTTTGGTTTTTTCTTTGCCGGCAGCGTTTCCAAAGCGGCGAGAATCCCCGCTGCCCCAGGATTCACCCCGATAGGCGAAACATAGCTCCAGTGGATGAGCCCGTTTCCGTCAATGACAAACAGAGCACGTTCCGTTACGCCGTCGGATTTGCGATAGACCCCATATGCCTGCGCTACGTCACCTTTGGGTTCAAAATCGGATAAAAGCGGAAAATGCAATTTGCGTTCCCTGGCAAACGCCGTGTGACACCAAACTCCATCCACGGAAATACCCATGAGTTCGGCTCCAAACTTTTGGAATTCTGGCAGAATTTCATTATACAAAGTCATCTGATCGCCACAGACAGGACTCCAATCTGCCGGGAAAAACGCCAGGATGAGTGGCTGACCGCGAAAATCTGCGAGGCTCACGGTTTGGTCAGGAGTGCTTTTGAGGCTGAAATCCGGAGCCCTGACGCCAGCACTCAGCGCCTTCGCGGAGTCACGTTTAGGGTACAGGCGAGTATATTTCTTTTGATTGGTTTGGCGTTTGAGACTCATAGGTTTCTGTGATTGTTCTGCGCATGCACCTGGCCCAGGGGTTTGGTGGCTGCGGCATTAACCGTCATTTTCTAATTGTGCTTCCTGGTTATCGAATTCCTCAACCTTTTAGAGTCAATGTTGCAAACGAACACTTTCGCGCCGTTGGCGGCAAAGGCGCGCGCGATTTCCCGTCCAATGCCGGCTGCTCCGGCCGTTACCAATACACGTTGATCATTCATAAATGGTTTTCCTATCCGTTTTACTTGGTTGCCTGGGTGTGTGCTTCGACGAACCAGAGCCATTTATCTATGCCGCGAGAAACTTCGGTGAACAGATCCGCCGTATCCGCGTCTTCAAGTTCGTCGGCCAGATCAATGGTATTGCGCGCCTCGCGTCCGAAAGTGGACAGCGCACGGGCGACCGCCTCGACATGGGCCGCGCCGTCGGCGATGTCCAACGGATACTCTGCCAGGCGGGAACGTTGTGCCGCCGCGCGGACGGTGCCTTCGGCAATGCCGCCCAACTGCACGACCCGCTCGGCAATCAAATCCACATACGAGGCCACGGCTTCGTTGACCTTATCGAACAGTTCGTGGAGGCCGATGAAGTGCGGTCCTTTGACGTTCCAATGCGCCTGTTTCATCTGCATTTGGAGATCTACGGCATCGGCCAGACGCTGATTCATCAGGCTGTTCAACTCCACCCGCCGACTTTTCGCGATGTCGTTTTCGGTTTCATACATTTGGGGTGCTTCCGGAGTGTTGGCTTTTGTTTTCATGAGCTTGTTTATTTGTGAAATCCTTTTAGGGAAGTTGGGGATTACATTGTTAATTTCTATTTTCGGCATGGGGAAGTGACAGGAAGGTAATGCTTGCCGGGGGAAGTTCCACGCGGCCGGCCGGTATGGGTTTGCCTGACAGGTCTGGAAGTTCGTCGTTTGGTCCCAGCTTGAGCTCCTGTCCATTCAATTGAACGTGCGCATCCTCAAGCTTGTTAGCGGTCAAAGTGTAGCGAGCCGCCGGCACAGGAAGGACAATGGTCGTTGATTGCGTCCGGCTGTTATTGATCGCCAGGAGCGCCACGCCGCCGGGATGGCCGCGCAGCGAGTGGGCGTAAAGATGAAGGCCTGGGCGAGAAAGTCCGGCATCAAGCACGGTGGTGCCCATCAGCCTGCGCCAGAGCAGCGCGCCCCAATAATTCGGCTTCGGCGTGAAGGCCTGATCATTGAGCAGGCCGTAGTCACTTGCGACCAGTGTATTGTGGGCGACGACGCGAACATCCTGTTTCGCGAGGCGGCCAAGCTGATCGAGATAGCGAAACGTATCTATAAACGTTGCCGCCCACGGATTGCCGCCGCACGCCGCATCAGCCGTCTCCGTGAGCCAAAACGGCTTGCCGGGTTCGAACTCGTCCCGCAGCGGCCGGTAGAACGCGAGCGTTTCGTCCGTGCGCCGCAGCCATCGCTCCGACAACGCGTCTTCGACCGTGGTTCCAGGCATGCCTGCGGCGGAGCAGCGCTGAGAGCTGGCGCCGTAGTGGTGATAAGAGAAGGCGTCCACGCCCGGTCCGGATGCCGCGAGCAGGTCGCGTGTTTTCAGCATTTGAACATTGCCATACGCCAGTCCCCAATCACCGGTAGTCTCGCCGACAGAGCCTGGGCCAGTAATCAGCATGTTCGGCACTGCCTCTTTTGCGAAGGTGCGAAACACCTTGAAGTCGCGTCCATAGGCAGCGGCATCGTAGCCGGCCGGCGCGCCGCCCATCGCGGCGAAGGTCGGCTCGTTCATAAACTCGGCCGCAGCTATCTGGCCGCCGACCGACCGAGTGTAATCCAGAAATCTTTTTGCCTGTTCGGGTGCCCACACCCCGGTGTTATCGCGCGCTCCCACACTCGTCGCGAAGGACGTGACGATCCCTGCATCGACTGCCCGGGAGAAATCGACGACGCCCTTCCATTGGTCGCGTTTTAGCACGCCGATGAAACCTGCGGGTGGTTCCGCAGGCGCCGTGTCCGTGTCGGGGAAGTAAGTGCTGTTCGCCCACGTGCCGCTCACCCGCAC
>QHZE01000184.1 GCA_003225335.1 Acidobacteriota bacterium | reverse complement strand
GCTGACCGAGGCATCCGGGCAGCCATTCGTGGTCAAGTATTTGGTTGAAGCGATCGTGGAAGCGCCCCAGGGGGACGATCCCGTCGATCTGACCGAGGAAGAAACCGGGACGTTGTTCCTGGTGTTGAAGACAGTGATCGACGTGCTTGACGAGGCACGACAAAAGACGGAGGGGCGTCTATGATCAGGCGTTCGCGGCCCCTGAAACTGAAGCCAGGATCGAGAAGAATCAGGCACTTTGTTCACCGCGGAGACACGAAGTACCCTTTGATTGCGGATTCGCGATTGCGGATTTCGGATTTACAATTAATGAACAACTTCTCTAACAGGACAATCCGCAATCCGCAATTCAACGGAATCTCCGTGCCCTCTTGTGGTCGTGAGAAAAAATGTATCGCCGGCTTCCAGCCGGCAAAGGTCGTGTTGACCCAAAAGGAGTTGTCGAGGCTCAGATGCCGGCGAGACGCCGGCGCTACGATTTTTTCTCACGACCTTGTGTCTCCGTGGTGAAACAGGACGTCCTGCTGGTACAGCGTCACTGTCTGAATTGCAGGGCTGAACGCTTTGAACTGAATACTCCCGTTTTTCTGCAAAGGTTAGGTAGTAGCTGAACTAGGATCCGTGTGCCGTCCGGAAGGCCGCAAGGCAACGCTCGACGGTTTCCATTGGCGGGTAGGCACTGCCTTCCTGCTCGATCAGGTAATATTCGATGCCGCCCGTCTTCTCCGCGGCCTCGAAAATTCTCTTCCAGGGAGCTGACCCTTCGCCGAACAGGACCTTATAGCCTTTGGCGGGATCCGGGGACCAGTCCTTGCAATGCATCGAGAGGATCCGCCCGGGATTCTGGTTGATCCAGGCAACAGGGTCGGAGCCCGCCTCGAGACAGGTGCCGACGTCGAGCTGAAGCACGACATCCTTGTGAGTATTGGCCGCGATCACTTCGATGGGACGCCGGTTTTCGACCGGTTTGAACTCCGCTTGGTGATTGTGATAGCCCGCGCGAAGCCCCAGCGGCTTGAGTTGCTCTGCAGCCCGGTTCAGGGTGTCGGCGACCGCTTTCCAGCCGTCGAGGTTCTCGACCCTCCCCGCACTGGCCATCACGATGTACTTGCTTCCGATGGTCTGGTTGAGCTCGATGGCACGAGGGAGGTTCTGCGGTGTAAACGACTGGGCGCCGTTGTGCGTCGAGAGGCACCGGATGCTGAGATCGTCGAGCAGCTTTCGCACTTCCTTGGCGTAGGCCGGCGTCCACTCGAAGTAGGGCGCGTAGAACTCGACACATTCGTAGCCCATCTTCGCAACGGCCCGAACGGTCTCTGTCAGATTTTCTTTTAACTCGTTGCGGACGGAATAGAGCTCCAGGCCAACCGGAGTGGTCTTTGCCTGGGATGCAGTCGCGGCAAAGGGAGCCGCCGCGGCCAGAGCGAGAAACGAACGGCGGGAAATAGAATCGTGTAAAGTTGTCATAATGGGCGCACTATATCACGGTGCGTGACCTGGCGAAAGAAACGGCGACTAAAGAGCACGAAGAACAGACGAACGTGGGCGGATCTTTGTGTCCTATGAAGCTCCCCTTGCATTCCGTAGGGACGCCCCTGCGTGGGAAACTCGGGCGGCCATACAGGGCCGCCCCTACCATTGCGCGGGCACTCCTACGGCCATTTTCATTCACAGTGGTGAGCCGCGGGATCATGAAAACTATGTGGTGAATTATGGCTTGCCGGAATAAGTGACGTATGTGGAAAGGAAGCGTGGTCTCAATTCAAATTGCAACCGAGGCGCGAGGCTCCATGACAAGCCTGCAAGAAGTGAACGCGATTGCGGGAAGGGGACTCGAAGGGGATCGCTACTTCAACAAGAAAGGGACCTTTTCAAAGACGCCGGGGCCGGACCGCGAGATTACGTTGATTGAGATCGAGGCGATTGAGGCCTTGAAGCGCGACTATGGAGCCGATCTGGATCCCGGCGAGAGCCGCAGAAACATCGTCACCCGCGGCGTGCCCCTGAATCACCTTGTGGGACGGCAATTCAAGGTTGGCGAGGTAATGCTGCGCGGCATCCGCCTGTGCGAACCCTGCGGTCATCTGGAGCGTCTGAGCGGCAGGGAAGTCCTGCCGGGCCTGATCCACCGCGGAGGCCTGCGCGCCGAGGTCCTCACCTCCGGCGCCATTCGCCTCTACGATCCTGTGGAACCGCTATAGCAAATGACCAATGACCAATGACAAATAGAAGCCAGAAGCGGACAACGAACTGCGATTTGTCATTTTTCATTGGTCATTTGGCAAATCTCTCTCCGCGGCTCTGCGTCTCCTGCGGAGAGGGGTTGCGGGTATGCCGCGACATGTTCATCCGTGTTCATCTGTGGTTTCATTTGTGCAGTTGATGCTGACAAAACGACTGCGCTTATTGCACCAGTTCGGCGGTCATTGTGGCCCCGCCCATTTGCGCCAGCACCGCGGAGATCTTCACCGGCGTGCGGGAATCCTTCGCCACCCACACGGTCATCTTATCCGAACCTCCGTCGGCCGAGGTGATCTCGATCTTGTAGGCTTCGAAGGTTCCCGCCGGGACAGTCACGCTTTCCGATCCGGTCACCTGCAGCTGGAGGAGCTTGGGCTTCTGCCGCATAAGATCGAAGTTGCGGAACGTCGTGGAATACCCCTCGCTGAGGGGGAGCGCGGCAATCGAATGCGCCGGACCCGCGGCGTCGGCGAACAGCGGCCCACCCACATCGACGTTGATCGCGCGCTCCTGGCCGCTCATAACCATTTTGCCCGTCGCCTTGTTGTCCTTCACTTCGATCTCGATGTGCGCAGGACCTTGATTCACCGTGCGCTTGAGCAGAGTGAGCGTCTCTTTGTCCAGGACCGCCACGTCCAGCATTTCACCGATCGGCGACTTTGCCGTGTCCGTCACCGTCCAGGCGCCGCCCTCTTCCTTAATCTCCGTCGTGGTCTCCAGCGCGAGGCTCTGCGTGCCGGCCTGGATCCTGGCCTGGTACTTGTAGGATCCCGGCTTCAACGCCGCAGCGGGCTTGGGTGCGCCGACCGAGGCGGCGTCCACTTTTTTCGCCAGCGCGACTGTCTTCGCGTCGACCGTGATCTCCTTCAGCCGTGTGGCGACCTCATCCGTCACGCTTTCCTGGAAGCGCCCACCGAGGTATTTGGCGAAGAACTTTTCCGCGCTGGCGATCATGGCCATGTTGTTCACCGGCCGCGCGAACCCGTGACCCTCGTCCGGTGCGACCAGGTATTCGACGGGGAAGCCACGGTCGCGCAACGCAATGACTATCTGGTCGGACTCAGCCTTGTTGACGCGCGGATCGTTGGCGCCCTGCGCTACGAGAAGCGGCGTCTTGATCTTCGATGCCGAGTTGAGAGGCGATTGCCGCTGCAACTGAGCTCGCCCTTCCGGCGTGCTCGGGTCGCCCATGCGCGCATGGAACATCTTTCGGGCCGCCTCCCAGTAGGGCGGGATCGATTCGAGCAGCGTGATCAGGTTCGACGGCCCGACGACAGACACGGCGGCGGCATAAACATCCGGCGTGAAGGCCACGCCTGCCAGCGTGGCGTATCCGCCGTAGGAGCCACCCATAATGGCCACTCGCTTCGGATCGGCGAGGCCTTGCGCCACGAGGTGTTTAACCCCCCAGGTGATGTCGTCCTGCATCTTCTGGCCCCACTCTTTGTTGCCGGCGTTGAGAAACTTCTTGCCGTATCCGGTGGATCCGCGGAAATTGGGCGCCAGCACAGCGTAGCCCCGGTTGGCGAAGAATTGCCAGAACGTGTTGAAGGCCCACGCGTCACGTCCCCACGGTCCCCCGTGGGGAAACACCAGCAGCGGCAGGTTCTTCGCGGGGACGCCCTTTGGCAGCGTCAGGTAGGCGGGGATCTCCAGACCGTCCGACGATGGGTAGCGTATGGCCCTAGTGGAGGCCAGGTGCTCGCGCTTGAGATTCTCGCGGATGCGGTATTGCAGAGTCAGCTTACGGGCTTTGCGGTCGAACAGATAAGTCTCGCCCGGCTCGTTGTCCGCGGCGCCGGAAATAATCCAGAGCTGCTCGTCGCGGGTGCGCGCGCCAAGGTTGATCTGCCTGCCCGCAAGCTTCGATTGCAGCCACTTGTAGTCGGCCTCGTAAGCCTTGTTCTTCCAGTATTCGCGGCGCTTTTCGTCGATGTAAAAGGTGGCGAGGGGCTCGTCGGTAAGGTCGGAGAACAGCGCCGAACCGAAGTCCACGCGCTTCAGCGGATCGGACTCGAATAACTCCTCCTTGCCCGTCTGAGGGTCGAAGAGTACCAGCCGCGACAGGTCGCCGCTGCCCTTGTTCGTTTCCATGTAAAACCGCGTGTTGTCCTTGTGGAAGCGGATGGGCGCGCAGCCTTCGAGCACGTCGCAGGAATAGATCTTGGTCACACCGTTTGGGTCGAGGCGCAGGATCTCCGTGTCGCCGTTCTCGGCCGAGCGGACGGCGAGGCGGAGCTGGTCCTTGTTGTCGAAAACCCAGCCGGCAATGCGATCGGTGTTCTTGCGGAGCAGCGTGCGCTCGCCGGTGGAAATCTTCAGCCTGTACAGGTCGTGCCAGG
>QHZE01000183.1 GCA_003225335.1 Acidobacteriota bacterium | reverse complement strand
CTGTTATCCTGTCCAACGCTTTTTATCCGAAAGGATGATGATTTATCGGACAGGATAACAGGATAATACCGGATGTCTTTACACGGGACACCCGATTCACGGCGGAGTCACACCGGTCGCTTCCTTTCGCGGGAGCAGTCGGGGAAGACGCCGCCCTTCCCGCGGTGATTGAAGGTGGAGGACTCCGATTACGAAGAATTACGAAGAGGGAAGTTTAGCCAAGTGGTAGCGAAAGCTATAGATGATGAGCTCGAAGCGGTCGGTGACAGCGAGCTTGCTGAAGACCGAAGTCATGTGGTGCCGCACCGTGGGTTCACTGATGAACAGTCGTTGCGCGATCTGTTTGTTCTTGAGTCCCGCCCCCACGAGCGCAATGATCTCGCGCTCCCGTGCCGTGAGCTCGGCAATCTTGGCGGCTTCAGGGTCCACCTTTGACGAGGGTTCGCCTGTTCGTCGCATTTCGTTTATCAGTCCTGCCGTCATGGACCGGTCCAGCCAAGCTTCCCCGGCGTGCACCCTCTGGATAGCTTTGATCAAGACTTCCGGGGCCTTGCCCTTGTGGACGATCCCCATGGCTCCCTGGCAGACGGCGCGCCGGTGCTTCGCGGGATCCTGGACCGTGGTGAGCAGCAGAACGCGCGCCTGACGGGCGGAGGTCACCAAATCGGAAAGAAAATCCGGAGCGCTGCCTTCCGTCATCGCGAGGTCCAGCAGAATGATGTCAGGCTGGTGGCGCCCAGCGAGATTCACGGCATCGACACGATTCCCCGCTTCGCCGACGACCCTAAAACCCGGATAGGTCTCGATCAGAAGACGCAGTCCTGCCCTCACGAGTGCGTGGTCGTCTATCAGAAGGATTCGAATGGTCTCTGTGGCCACGGAGTGCGTCATACAGACTCCAGACATGGAACTCCTTGCGTTTTTCGGCGCTGGAATCGAGCATGGCAAACGGAGTCCCGCGCAGTGCGCGGATCCCCACGGAGCTCAACGAAGACGGATCCGTATAAACCTCTTGAAATCAGGGTCCGTCTCCAGCCTTCCGGCTTGCTCGGGGTTTCCCAAGTCGCCCGGCCCCTCCGGGCGTAATTGGTTAATTGGCTGCGCGCCCTCTCACATATCGGCCGGGTATCGTGACTACTTTCTGTGTCTTTCGAGTCTTTGTGGGGAACAGGGGATTAACCCATCCGAACTAATTCCAATTGACTTTTCGGGCGTGTGGATGCATAAGTATGGCCATACCTCGTTACCAACATTGCCGGGTAGAACCCTAGTTGCTCCCCCTACGAGGGTAGAGATTCATGTCATTTTTGCCGATAAAGGAAGGGGGTATATCTATGAAGCCATCAGCTGAGGGGTTTCTATTACTGGATTCTTCCTTCAAAACCATATATGCAAGTCCCGGCGCGATAGAAATCCTTACTTATCCCGAGACTCATAAGAAGACCGATTTTTCCGAAGAATATCTGAGCCGAAGGATTCAGAGTCTTCTGCTGAAGGCTCCCTCTTCCCCCAAGTCGGGTTTTGTGACGGACTTCAAGTCGGGAAAGCGGCGTTACACCTGCCGAGCTTTCTCACTCAATTCCCATTCACGCGATTCCGACGACCAACCCAGCGTCGCGCTTCTCCTGGAGCGAAGCCGGCGGCTTTCCCTGGACACTTTTCAAATGGCCGAGCAGTTTCATCTCACGCAAAGAGAGCGGGAGACGGTGGAGTATCTGATGCAGGGGCTCACGAGCAAGGAGATCGCCGCCCGAATGAACATCAGCCCCAATACAGTGAAGGCTTTCTTGAGGCTCATCATGGTGAAGATGGGCGCCTCTACACGCTCGGGGATCATCGGGAAAATCTTCGCGGAAGGCAACTAAAGAAACCGCAACCGAACAGGTCGTGCCACGGGCGGGACGCCCGTGGGAATTGACGATCTAACCTAAGGGCCCGTCAGGAAATAAGGTGTGCATTTTGGCGCGAGCGCCGGGCGGGCAGATGCAAGGCGCCGCGACGCAGGCGATGTGGTGGCATCGTCGAGGAGCGGCAACGCCGCAGATGCCCGCCCGCCGCCGCGCCCCTCCGGGCTGCGGCCCGCAGGCCCGCTGGCTGTGGTGCTCGCTCCTTACATACCGCAGCGAGTATGCTCGTCGCTCGCGCCTTGCCAGCGGGCCTGGGGGCCAGCAGCAAAATGTACACCTTATTTCCTGAGGGGCCCTAACCTGGGACATGGCCGTCCCGGCCATGCCACGACTAATCCCGGCGAATCTTACCTTTCCGGTCCGTCACAATCCAGCTAATCCCACTGGCTAACACGTAAGGGTGATTGAAACCGGCAGTGAATTGTCTCTACGATGGCATGCTCCCATTCCATGGGATGCAGAGGTGAGCGATGAGAGCGTCACCAGGAGGGTTTCTTCTGATGGAGTCTTCCTCCTTCAAGGCTATCTATGCGAACGACGAAGCGATCCAGATCCTCGTTTATCCGGAAAATCCTCAAAAGATCGAGTCGCTCGACCGATTTCTTGCCGAAAAAGTGCAGGACGTTTTTCAAAAAATCCGCACCGGCACCGAGTCAGGTTTCGTCGCCGAGGTGACCTCGGGGAAGCGGCGATATCTGTGCCGGGCTTTTTCCATCAGCCCGAAAATGAAGCACGCCGAACGCAGTCCCAACCTTGCTCTTTTGATTGAAAGGCCGTCCCCCGCATCGATTGACGGAGCGCTCATAGCTGAGCGGTACCGTTTGAGCGAACGGGAACGGGAGGTGGTTGAGAATCTGATGCAAGGCTTCACGAGCAGGGAGATCGCAACACGAATGAAGATCAGCCCAAACACTGTAAAAGCTTTCCTGAGGCTTGTCATGGTCAAGATGGGCGTAACCACCCGCTCTGGTATTGTCGGAAGGATTTTCGAAGCCCGCCACTAGGACTGGGACAGTTCTCGACGGGTTTATAGAGCCGGAGTCGATTATTCGTCTCGTCGGATGAACGGACTCCTTCGGAAACCACGTCGTTTTTCTTGAGAAGGGGATCTTCATGCCCCGCAAACAAGCACGAGAAAGGCGAAGGCAGCGGCGTTTCCCGGTTACGTTCGAATTGAGGGTGAAAGAGCTTCTACAGTTCGGCACGCAGAAGCGCGCAGGGGCGATTTTTCGCGCAAAGGCTCAAAACATCAGCACCTACGGGCTCGGCGTTGTCACGAACCGTCGCGTTGAGATTTCCTCTCCGCTTCGATGCGAGATCATTACCGGGGAACTGCCCGTGCCGATTCCTGTAATGGCGCAGGTTCGGTGGGTTCAGAGAAATTCGGGGCAAAAAGGCTATTACGCCGGCTTGGAATTCCTGGTGTAGCCGTTTCTTAGCCCCCTCGAACTCTTGTGAATTTGAAAAACCCTCCAATGGAATTAGCCCAATGGGCTAATTCTCTCGCGGCTACTCCCTCCGGGGAATTGAAACAGAATCAGGACTATCCGAATATAACGCTGACAGCGAGAACGCAAGCAATCGCCGGGTCGGCGCCTGGAAACGATAACATGGCAGGGCGCGGGCTTCGATCGCTTATACCCTACTCCCCTTTGGTATAGCGCGGCCTGAAACACTTTTACGTAGCGACCCGCCCGGAATGGGCGGGTGCACCGTGATACTCTGAGGTGAGTGATGGATCTATCGACACAAGAGCATTCCTGGTTTGCCTTAAGAATTCGAACACGTCACGAAAGGATCGTTGCCTCGGCCTTGTACGAGAAGGGTTACGAGGTTTTTCTCCCTCTCTACTACACCCGGCGCCAGTGGTCCGACCGAATCAAAGAGATGGCTCTCCCTCTCTTCCCAGGATATTTATTCTGCCGTTTTGACCTGCAGAAGCGGCTTCCCGTATTGGTTACGCCCGGGATTTTGCACGTGGTCGGCATCGGCAAAGCGCCCGTGGCCTTGGGCGAGCACGAGATTGCAGCCATTCAATCGATTGTCGCGTCGCGGTTGCGTGCCGAACCGTGGCCGTTCTTGGAGATCGGACAGCGGCTACGCATCGAGCGCGGCCCTCTGATGGGCGTGGAAGGGATACTGGTGGCTCGGAAGAAACCCTTTCGGCTCGTGGTTTCCGTAACACTTCTGCAGCGCTCAGTTGCCGTTGAGATCAATCACGACTGGGTTACTCGGATCGAGTCTCTTCCCGCTTCCGAGCCTCTCCTGACCCCTCACGCCTTGCAGCTTTCATGATTCTCATTTGAACGAAGGCTATCGCCCTCCGTTAGCAGTAGCTCAGCTCACCCTCCCGATCTGAGAATTTGTCTCCCCAGATTGGGAGGCACGGCTTCGAATTCGGGCCCGCAGGCTCTGTATTCCTCAAATCCAATCTTTAACCACAGAGCCAAATCGGGGTTGCCAAAAAAAACAGGGGCGCAGAGAACACAGAGTTCTCTGCGCCCCTGCGGTGAGCAGAGGCATTTACTTAAGTCTACCGAAGCTCGGCGACAGGCAGTGCCGTGAACTGGCCGGGCTGCAAGCCGATCTCGATCACCGTACCGACGATCTTTCCGCCCGCCGCCTTC
>QHZE01000254.1 GCA_003225335.1 Acidobacteriota bacterium | reverse complement strand
ACTCAAGACAGAGGCTCCGCCACAAAGACACGAAGAACACAAAGATCCGCCAGGTTCTTGCCTGTGTCAATCTTCGTGCTCTTGTGTCTCTCCTGAAAATAAGCTTTCGTTATCTATTCAACGCACATCCTAGCGGGAGCCCCCTCGAGCCACACCAGTGGGGGGTGCAATTAGAAGTGGGAGTCAGTTTCTGCTGCGGGATGCGCACAAAAGACGGACAAATAACGAGTCCGATATGGAGTGCGGCGACCTGTCGCCGCACTCCAAAAGAGCCGTGATTGTTCATCTTCACCGGACCAAAGCGGAACCTGAGGTGACCCCCACTTCTTATTGCACCCCACACCCGTGGTTGCCTGGCGACATCGAAACTGGAATAATGCAACGCTATCATTACAGCGCGGCTGCAATAGATCCGCGTCTTGTGCTATTCATCTGCAATGTGGCCCGGTAATCCGGGCAGTGCACGGGAGGGTTGGATGCCGGAAGCACCCGAAGTCGAAACCGAAAGACTGCACGAAGCGATCAAAGAGGAGCTCGAGCACGAAGGCGGCGCCTTCTTGAAGAGAATCGCACTGACCACAGCGCTGTTTGCTGCCCTCGCCGCGGTCGCTTCGCTCCGGGCGGGCGCCACGGTCAACGAGGCGCTGGTCCTTAAGACCGAAGCAGCACGCCTGCAGGCTGAGGCTTCGGACCAGTGGGCATTCTATCAAGCCAAAGGCATCAAGGCCGCGGTCCAGGAAACATCGCGGACCTCATGGCTCGCCATCGGCAAAAATCCCCCAGCGGAGTACGAAGAGAAGGAAAAGCGCTACGCGCGGGAGCAGGTCGAAATCCAAAACAAGGCAAGAGAGCTGGAGAATAAACGAGATGAGAAGTCCAGCGAAGCCGACCACCTGCTTCACCGTCATCACGGGTATGCGAATGCCGTAGCCATATTTCAAATCTCTATCGCGCTGGGAGCGGTCGCCGCCTTGACGCGCAACCGACTGGTCTGGTTCGGATCCCTGCTCGTTGGCACAGCCGGACTGCTTCTTTTCATCATGGCACTTTTCGCTTGAGCTTTTTCGCGGCAACCGGCAGGTGGGCGCGCCTAGTCAGGCCACCACTTCAATCGTGGCGACCGCTCCTAAGGTGCGGGAGGAACTTAGCCAGGGGTGAGCGCTTTTTTTGCGAACCCCTGGAACCCGTGCCTACGTGATCAACGCGCCCCGGCAGGCGCGCGGGGAACTCCGGCAACCCCTGCCGGGGTGCGTATCGTTATTCCTATTCTATCCGGGGGTTCGCTTGGCTCACCCCCTGCTAAGCTTCGGCTAAGCTCCTTTCGCCCCGCTGGGGCGGAATTCGGCACGACCGAAGCCGTGCCCGCCCGTTCTGAGGCTGTGAATGTAAACTTGACCGATTTGTGAACCTTGTGTCCACCAAGTGGACCTAGTCACTTAATCCAACGGGCTAACCTCTCGGGATTACATCCTCCGTACAATTGAAAACGGTCAAGTAAATCGGCGATTTTTATCGGCAGACCTGTTTCAGTGATGAAGTGGGCTTACGAATGCTGAAACCGGATTCGGCTCCCAAACGGGAGTCCCACCCTTGGCCAGATATGGATTGGGTCCGACGGTTCTTCTTATTTCCTTGGATTCTAATCAGCCATTAGAACCTCAGCACCTTGCTGAGAATCGCGGGAGCTCGGGTTGGTGTCTGACGGAAGAACAGATTGCGATGCTCGGGCAGGGCGTGCGGTTTCGACGGCGTAGCGAGCGCGGAATACGCTTCAGAAGCTTGGACGGCTCTGATATGACTCGATCCTCCATTGGAAATTTGACTGCTGGCTCGCCCGAAGCGCTGCAGGTAGTCCTCATATGAAAATCAGTTGTTTCATTTTCGGCGAACAGGCGCTGGCAATTCAATGCGGCGATCTCCTCCTCAATGCGAACCACGAGGTTCGCGGGATCGTCGCGGAGAACCCCGACATTGGCACTTGGGCGCAGACGCGAGGCGTGAGACTGGTGGACCCGGCGAGCGATGTGGGTGCCGTTTTGAAAGAGCGGCCGTTCGATTATCTGTTCAGCATTGCCAACATGAAGCTCCTCCCGAAGGAAATCGTGGCTCTGCCGCGCCGGGGCACAATCAATTTCCACGACGGACCTCTCCCGCGCTACTCCGGTGTTCACGCGACCTCGTGGGCGATTCTGAACGGTGAAGCCAGGCATGGCATAACGTGGCACTTCATCGGCGACCGGGTCGACGGTGGAAGCATTCTCAAGCAGCGCGAGATCGAGATTGCGCCGGACGAAACGGCGTTTTCTCTGAATGCGAAGTGTTTTGAAGCGGGAATTGAGTCGTTCGCGGAACTCATGAACGTGCTGCGCAGCGGAACCGTGCGGGCCTGCGAACAGGACCTCTCGCAAAGAACGTATTTTGGGATGTTCAGGCGACCACCAGCGGCTTGCGTTGTGTCGTGGCAAAAAAACGCCGCCGAAATCTCGGCATTGGTCAGGGCCACGGAATTCGGCCCTTACCCAAACGCGATGGGGCGCGCAAAGATTCAGATCGGCGGGGAATTCTTTCTTTGTCCGAAAGTGGAAGTGCTCAGCGGCCGCGGGCATGCGCAACCTGGATCGATCATGGCGCTGGAGGCGGACCGAATTATTGTGTCTACGCCGGATCGGCCGGTGGCCATCAGTGAGTTCCTGACTCTGGAAGGCCAGCCCGCGCGACTGGATGACGTCGTGCAGAAATTCGGGTTGCAAACGGGAACTCGTCTCCCAGAACCAGAGCCCGACCTTCGTGAGCGAGTTACTCGTGCTAACGGCGATCTCTGCAAACACGAACACTTTTGGGTCCAGGCCTTGCAGCTTTTTCGCCCGGCGCAGGTTCCCTACTTTGAAGCGCGATCCCTTGGAGATGGGGGCAAGACCCCTGACACCATCGAAATGGCCGTGCCGGAGGCTGTCGAGCAGTTCCTCAGAACCAACCACCCCGACTGGAACGCGAGTGAGTTTCTCGTCTTCGCGTTCGCCGCCTACCTTGCACGCCTGTGCGGCGAGGACGAGCTCAGCCTTGGTCTGAAATATCCGGAGCTTGCTCTGGAAGTAGCTGGATTGGAGAGCCTCTTTGCGAGCCGAGTGCCGTTGAACCTCAGAGTGAACGCCGCGGAGGGTTTTGCCGGCCAATTCGGCCGGTGGCGCGATGGGTGGAGTTAGCAACGACGCTCGAGGGATATGTGCCGGATCCTGGGCCAAGTCTGGGTTTGGTCGTCGCCCACGAAGGTCAGCGGTGCCGCTGGATATTTGACCCACAGACTCTCTGTCCGGCCAATGCCAGGCAGATGGCCGGCCAGTTTACGGCCTTCCTACTCGGCCTGGTGGCCAACGCGGAACAGCCTTTGGCCAGGCTGGCGCTAATGAGCGAGAAGGAAAGCCGCAGGCTGCTGGTGGAATGGAATGACACCCCTGCCGCAGTCCCCGAAGACATCTGCGTCCATCACGCTTTCGAACAACAGGTCCAGCGAACGCCCGCCAAGGTAGCTGTAGTCTGCCGGGATGAACAGCTCACCTATGACGAACTGAATGGGCGGGCAAATCAGTTGGCCCGTCATCTGGTGAAGCTCGGCGTTGGCCCCGAAGTGATCGTAGGGGTTTCATTGGAACGAAGGACGGATCTGTTTGTGGCGCTGCTTGGCATTTTGAAGGCGGGCGGGGCGTACTTGCCGCTCGACCCGAGTTATCCAAGGGAAAGGATCGCTTTTATCCTGGAGGATGCCAAGGTCCGCGTTCTGATTACCCGCCAGCACCTCCTGCAGCCCGACCTGTCTCCTCATGCCGTTCGGCTCGCCATCGACGCCGATTGGCCTCAGATCGGTCAAGAATCCGTGGCAAATCTGGATGTTCAGGTCACCCCCCGCAACCTCGCGTATGTGATTTACACCTCTGGTTCGACCGGCAAGCCCAAAGGGGTGATGATTGAGCATGGCAACGTGATCAACTTCTTCAGTGGGATGGATGCCCGGATTGGAGAGAGCGAGCCGGGTGTCTGGCTGGCCGTGACGAGTATTTCTTTCGATATCTCCGTCCTGGAATTGTTCTGGACCCTGGCTCGTGGCTTCACCGTTGTCCTCTACCGCGGCGAAATTCCAGCCGTTCCGGTGGCCAAGGACGGAGCTCGTGCCCCTGGCCGGACGATTGATTTCAGTCTTTTCTATTTCGCCAGCGACCAGGGAGAGTACCCGCAGGACCGCTATCGACTCCTGGTGGAAGGGGCGAAGTTTGCGGACGCCCACGCGTTCGCGGCTGTGTGGACGCCGGAACGGCATTTTCATGCATTTGGCGGGCTCTACCCGAATCCGTCCGTGACCAGCGCCGCCTTGGCCATGGTCACCCAACGCGTGAAACTCCGCGCGGGCAGCGTGGTCCTGCCGTTGCACAGCCCGATCCGCGTCGCTGAGGAATGGGCCTTGGTCGATAACCTCTCCAAAGGGCGCATTGGCATATCCATCGCATCCGGCTGGCAGGCCAATGACTTTGCACTCAAGCCGGAGAACTACTCTCTGCGGAAGGAAGTCATGTTTCGGGACTTGGACATCGTACGGCGGCTCTGGCGGGGCGAAGCCGTGCTCTTCCGCGGTGGCGACAACAAAGAGATACCCATCTCGATTCTGCCCAGGCCTGTTCAACCCGAGCTGCCAGTCTGGGTCACCGCGGCGGGCAATCCCGAAACCTTCCGCATGGCTGGCGAAGTGGGAGCGAACGTGCTCACTCACCTCCTCGGTCAGCGGCTGGAGGAAGTGGCGGAAAAGATTCAGATCTACCGGCGGGCTCGCCTCCAGGCGGGGTATGAGTCCGAAGGCCACGTCACGCTAATGCTGCACACCTATGTCGGTCGGGACCGCCAGACTGTCCGAGAAAAAGTTCATGGCCCTCTGTGTAACTACCTGCGCAGTTCGGTGGATCTGATTAAGAATGCCCCTCAGGCTTTCCCGGCGTTCAAACTTCCGAACCCTGCGGTGGCGGAGAAAGTGGAACAGGGCATGAAGGGCCTGAGCGCGGAAGACTTGGAGCAGCTGCTGGAGTTTGCTTTCGATCGTTATTTCGACGCCAGTGGCCTCTTCGGAACAGTAGAGCAATGTCTGGAATTGGTCGATCGGGTCAAGGAAATCGGCGCGGACGAAATTGGGTGTCTCATCGATTTCGGGGTTGATTTTGACTCGGCCATGGCCAGCTTGGAATTGCTTGACGAAGTGCGCCGGCGGAGCCTCCAGGCAAGCGGCGGCACCGACTATTCGATCCCTGCGTTGATTCGTAAGCATCGGGTGACTCATCTCCAGTGTACGCCCTCCCTGGCACGAGCGCTGATGGCAACCTCTGAATCACGCGAGGCGTTGCGCACCATTCAAAAGCTGATGCTTGGCGGTGAAGCTCTCCCACCGCCGTTGATTGCGGAGCTAAAGAAGATAGTTACTGGCGAAATCCACAATATGTACGGACCGACGGAGACGACCGTTTGGTCGGCGACCTCTCGCATCGATGGTGATGGGGCAGACGTTCATCTCGGCAGGCCCATTGCCAATACGGATTTCTACGTGCTGGATCGTCACCTGCAACCGGTTCCCGCCGGTGTCCCCGGCGAACTGTTCATTGGCGGAAAGGGTGTCGCCCGCGGCTACCTGAACCGGCTGGAACTGACCGCAGAGAGATTCATCGAAAACCCGTTTCCTGGAACGCGATCGCCGCGTCTTTATCGGACCGGCGACCTTGTTCGCTACCGGGGCGACGGTAATGTGGACTTTCTTGGGCGGGTTGATTTCCAGGTGAAGATTCGTGGGCATCGGGTCGAACTTGGAGAGATCGAAACAGCCCTGGCGCAACACCAGACTGTCCGGGAGGCCGTGGTGGTGTCGCATGAAGACTCATCGTGGGGAGAGAGGCGACTCGTAGCTTACGTCGTCCTTAAGGGGAGCGGTTCTGACAATGGCGGACCTTCGAACAAGGATCTTCAGAAGCACCTGCGCCAGACTCTTCCGGACTACATGATCCCGGCCGCGTTCGTCTTCCTCGGCCGGCTTCCGCTGACGCCCAATGGCAAGGTGGATCGCCGCAGCCTTCCCGCCCCAAGCTCCGAACGCCCAACGTTGGAGGGGGACTTTGTTCCGCCTCGGAACGATGTGGAGGAAAAGTTGTGCCGGATCTGGGAATCGGTCCTCGGCATCCGCCAAGTCGGGGTGAAAGACGATTTCTTCTCGATGGGTGGCGACTCTCTTTCCATCATCCAGGTCGCCGTCCAGGCAGAAAAGGTCTTTGGTCTGCGCCTGTCGATTGTCGCCGTGGTGCAGGCAAGAACGGTCGAGCGGCTGGCTGTGTACTTGTCTGCTTCGCAAGCACGAGAAGCCGCGGGTTGGACCACGCAGGCCCCCTCGTCCGGGCAGGCTTCAACCGTTGCAGTAAGAAAAATGTGTGAAGCGGATCTGGAGGCGGTAATCGATATCCACATCGATCGATTTCCGGAGTGGCGTGTAACGATGCTGGGGCGCCCTTTCCTCAGGGAGATGTATCGCTGGTTTATGGAGAATCAGGGCGGACTGACGCTCGTTGCCCTCGACGAAGGCAAGCTGATCGGCTTCACCGCCGGGTCAGTCGGTGGTTTCAAAAGGCATGTTTTCCTGAGAGGACTGCCGCAGATTGTCCGGGGAGCTGCGCTGAATCCCCTGCCCCTGTTGAAACACAGCGCTCGCCGGATCCTGAAGAGGGTGGGAGTCATGTCCGGAGGAGAAACGGTGCCCCCAGCGGTTGTCCGCCCTGACGTGGCGGACAATAACATCATGGCTCTTTCGCGGCCGACAGACAGGGGCGGGGTGGAACTGATGCTGGCCTTCGAAGAAGCAGCCCGGCAGAAAGGCGTCCAGCCTCATTTCCATGAGTCTGCTCAGCGTCCATCTTGATTGCGATCGTTGGGGACGTCCGCGTCATCCACTGACTATTATAACCAAGGGGCGACGCAAAAATGAGTTCACAGAATTTGGCATCGAGGTCCATTTCGTGGACACAAAGTTCACAAATCGGTCAAGTTCTGTATCATGGCCGGGACGGCCATGCCACGAAGCTATCGTGGCACGGGCGTCTCGCCCGTGAATGACTGGGCTCACTCGCTGTATCCGGATTCGACGTTGCAGATGTAAAAGCCAATTCTGTGAAGTTACTCTTGAGCGAATCCTCAGGCCATGACCGATAGGGTCTTTTCTACAGATTGGCGCCGTGCCCCTGCCCCCCCTCGGATAAGAGAAAACGAGATCCACGTTTGGCGTGCGCAGCTTGACGCTGAACAGGCGCTTCTCCCTGGTCTCGAGGCGATACTTGCGCCGGAAGAAAAGTCGCGTGCCGGGCGGTTCGTTTTTCCCCGCGACCGTGTCCACTTTGTCGCCGCTCACGGAATCCTTCGAATCATACTCGCCTCCTATTTGAGTATGCCTGCAAAAGACGTGATGTTTCGCTATGGGCCGCAGAAAAAGCCTGCCATCGGTCTGGATCACTCCGAATCCACGGTTCGCTTTAGTCTTTCTCACTCCCATGGACTCGCAGTCTGCGCCGTGGCACGGGGCCGGGAAGTTGGCGTCGATGTGGAGGCAATCCGGCCCGAGGTTGCCGGCGAAGACATTGCTGAGCGTTTCTTTTCGCCCCGGGAGAGGGCCGAACTGCGCTTGCTTCCGCCCGATCGGCGGGTCGAGGGCTTCTTCCTTTGCTGGACTCTCAAGGAGGCATACATCAAGGCCCGCAGCGTGGGCCTGGGAATCCCGCTGGACAGCTTCGATGTGTCCCTCATGCCCGGACAGCCGAAGGGGCTTATCAGTCCGGATAGCGATCGCTGGACGCTGCGTTCCTTTCAGCCTGCCCCAGGCTATGCCGGAGCCGTTGTCGGCGAAGGAAAAAACTGGGAGCTGCGGTATTGGGATTGGAACTTAGGGCTCGCGCAGAAATAAATTCACATTTTGCTGCTGGCCCCCAGGCCCGCTGGCGAGGCGCGAGCGACGAGCTATACCCGGGGAGGTATGTGAGGAGCGAGCAACAAAGCCAGCGGGCCTGCGGGCCGCAGGGGCGCGGCGGCGAAGGGCGCGTATCGGCTTTGTTGCCGCTCCTCGACGATGTCCGACATCGCCTGCGTCGCGGCGCCTTGCATCTGCCCGCCCGGCGCTCGCGCCAAAATGCACACCTTATTTTCTGACGGGCCCTAAGCTCCCAGCCCCCTTCCAGGGCGCACCCCAGACAAATGTCTTTTAACCACCTCAGGGGAGGCGTTTGCGGGGAAGCTGGATATGAACGTCTTTCTCTCGGCATTTCAGTTCTAACTCCACCTTGCCTCCGGGCGGCACCGGCGGGGCCAGAAACGAATACTTTCCGTTTAGATCTCTTACAATTTGAATGAAGTTGAATGTGAGCGCGTCACGATCCAGGTTCATCGTGCGGGACTTGAAAGAATTGAGTTCCGGGCTGAGAGCACCGAAGCCAGACAGAATGCCCGCCGCACTTTGGGCCAGCTCCGAGTATCGCCGCCAGAGCCCGTGCGTCGCCTCGGGCATCAAAATCGGGTAGATAAAGACGGCGTGGCGGGCTGCTTTAGCCGTCAGGTTGCGCTCGTCGTACCAGGGACTCAGGCTGGCGCCGGCGATGATGATCAATGCGCTCAGCGCCTCTTTACCCTGCAAGGACGGATCGGAGAGGCGAAAGTTGTTCAAGCCGGTGATGGCGATGTCGATAGCTCGAAACATGCCGTCTTCGCCGAGGAACACAGTCTCGTCTCGCGGCACGGCTTTCAGCTCCCTGCGGCTTTCGCCGAAGCGGGTAAAAGCCTCGCGCAGGTCCCTCCGATGGCGCGTCAGCGGCGCCAACGTTTCTGCCCGGTCGGTGATCAATCGCACTCCGACGGCGGAGTCCGGATGAAGCATGTCAAACAAGCCTGCGGCGGCATCCGCCTGGTCCGCGATCACACGGCTGCTGACAAACCGGCTCGACTCCAGCAGGATCCAGGCCGCGAGCGGCCGCGAGCAATCCGCGTTTCCCTTCCCCGGCCGGAAGTCTTCCATGACACCGGGCCGGCCGTTAATCCGGAGCACGAAATCCTTTTCCATGAGGCCGAGCCGGGGCTTGTGCTCCCGATTCAAGACCGAGAAATAGATCCGCTCTCGCGGAGCCGCGCCCTGCGCAACAACGGCCTCGACGAAGGCGAGCGCGATGGCAATGATGGCTGGAGCCTGAACTCCGAACATAATGGATGAATGAAACACCCGAAGGGTCAGTCGGGACTGAGGAGCGGACGAGAGAGGAGGAACCCTTGACCATACTCCACGAACAAGGTTCTCAGGGTCGTGGCTTCCTCCTGGGTCTCAATGCCTTCGGCGATTACAGTGGCTCCGATCCCACGGCCAATGGAAACGATGGCTTTAATCATTTCCTGGTTTGCCTGGCTCACGTGGAGGTTACGCACGAGCCCCGCATTGATCTTCAAATAAGAAGGTCTCAAGAGGGCCACGGATTCCAGTCCGGAATAGCCCGCGCCGAGATCGTCCACGGCAAGGCGCATTCCCAGGTCCGTAAAATCGGCCATTGCCGCTGCGAAGAGACTGTAGTTCTCAATCACCAGTTTTTCCGTAATCTCAATGACGATCCGATCGGGAGCGAGTTGCGCGTGCTCGAGGAAATCCACCAGCTGTTTCGCACGGAACTCCGGATCGCGGGTGATGGAGGGAAGGCTGTTGACGAAGACCTTTGCGCGTTTTGGCAGCCGCCCCGAGCGCTCGAGCGCCCGTCTCCGGCACAGGCGGTCCAGCTCAACCAGAAGGTTGTGCTCGCGTGCGGCATCGAAGAGGACGTCGGGTGTCTCGAACCCCGTTCCTTTCGCGCCCCGCGAGAGCGCTTCAAAGCCCAGAAGCTCCCGGTCTTCCAACCGCATGATGGGTTGATAACTGGTGAGGATCTTCTCTCTCGAGATCATTTCCTGAATCCGCTCCTGCGTCCGAAAGTGCTCCGTGCGGCGTTGATGAGCGGCTCTTGCGAGCGCCTCCTGAACGGCGCGCGCAAGGATCCTGTGGGGTGCCAGCAGAGGATTATGGAGGGCAAGACCGTAGCCCAACTCGATTGCGAGAGGTTCATGAAGATAGGGAAACGCCGCGTGCGCTATCTTGGAAGGAAGAGAGGAGAAGAGCCGGTCCCTGAGCGTCGCCACATCGGATGCGGCCAGTCGGTGTGCTCCCTTTCTCTTTTGCTGCATGAAAAGAATAAGCCGAACACCCTCGGGTTCGTCCAGCGCGAGGACATCCTGCTGGCGGTGAGCCTTGCCCGGAAGCCCCGTCAGCGCATCGATCACGCGCTGTCTTACTTCTTGAAATGCCTGGACGCCGTACTCATACTCGATATTGATCAGCGACGACATATCAAACACTATCACTCCCAGAGACCCCGCAGTGGCGAGTTGCTCTGCCAGCTCCTTGATGTGCTGGTGATAGGGTTCCAGCTCGGCGCTCATTGGAGCCGCCGCACTCTTCATACTATAAGCTTGAGAACTCATATAGTGTTTCCGAACTGGACGTCGATCCAGCCCATGTCAGTAAGCCCATTTTCTTATCGGCCGGGTGCGCCTCCGACTTTTGCGAGAACGAGCAATCCGTACCCGCTCGCGATCTCCATTCCTTGGGGTCATTCCGTGCGGACGACCTTGCCCATTTTCGCAAAGCCATCCACGGTTCTCCCTTCCAGGGAGGCGAGCGACCAAGCAAGTAACTGTACTGGGACGATTTCCAGAATCGGAAGCAGGTACGAGTTGGAGGGGCCGGCCGGAATCCAGACAGCGCCCGGGATCCTTGGAGCGTCCCCGTTTCCGATAAATGCCAGTCTCGCCCCGTATCCGGCGATGTCCTTCCCCAGCCGCAGCATCAAATCTCGCGTCTGGCTGTGACCCGGGAACACTATGTATCCGTAGCGGGGTGAGACGATTTCGAGCGGGCCGTGGCGGAACTGACCGCCGCTCACTGCTTCGGCGAGCCTGTGCCCGGCCTCTTTCAACGTCTGCGCTCCGTCCAGGGCGGATGCCAGGGACGGGCCGCGGCCCAGCAGCGAAAGATAGTCACAAGGTTGGACCATATCGACAAGCGGTTGGATCCGCGCGCGCCAGCCGTCAAAGAAGGTTTCCAGCGACCCTATGGTCTCCTCCAGACCGGACTTATCGATGGGCGAACCTGAGATCGCACACGCGAGCAGGAACAGGGCGAGCTGCGCGCACACATAAGTCTTGCTCGAAACGGTCAGTTCGGGTCCTGCATACATGTCAAGAGCCAGACGGCTCCGCCGCGCGATCGTATTCTCAAGCCCGTTGGTGAGGCTGATCGCCGGCACGCGATCCTGCAACGTCTCCATCAGCCGGACCGGCTCCACACTCTCACCAGACTGGCTGACCACGACAAGCAGGTTCTCCGGCGCATGTAAGGCCGGGTAGTAATAAAGAAGTTCTGCAGACTCGAGGGCAACCGCCGCTATGCCCTGCTGGTTCAGGTAAGCGCATGCGGGGAGGCAGGCGTTCAAGGAGCTTCCCATTCCTGTAAAAACGACGAGAGGCGGACGGCGCTTTCCCAGCTTTTCACGTACGCTCGCTTCTGCCGCGCCCTGAAGCCAACGCTTCATGGTTGTTCGAAGCGCCTGCGGCTGCTCCAGGATTTCCTTCAAAAAAAGATCCTCTTTCAACGGCACCCCCCTCCTTCCTTCAGGTGCATTTCCGGCTCTTCTTGTTATTAACTCGCATAGTACGGTGACAGGCTACGCTGTCCACGCGCTGGGAGAAAGGGTTCAATCCTCGCTGCTCGGCACGGGCTTGGGACAGCGTAGCCTGTCACCGTATTATGCGAAACTCCATAGGAAACCAGAAAACGCACTGTTTTGCGGCTGTAATGATACCCGCCCCGGCGAGCCCAACCAAAAACTTGGTGATTCTTTGCGTCTTCGCGCCTTGGCGGTAAAAGGCTGCGCCAATCCAGACATTAAATTCATTGCTCGTTTTTGCGGTAATAAGATGACAAGTGGCGTGCTGAGCGACGGAGATTGGTCTTGTGAAGACGGGTTTCCGACTGGGTTTCATTCCGATTATTACGGTAATGCCCGGGATGATTGCTACGAGAGGCGCGCCGCCTCGCGCGGACAAACGCCAGGTTGGAGGAGGCGATCCCACCAGATTGACGCTGTCGTCGTCGGAGGCCCATTCGAGGCCTCGGTACGTAGCCCGGTAGAGTCATTTAATCCAGGGTTAGCCAGTCTAGCCTCCAGGATTACGTCGTTCGTGGAATTGGAAGACGATCAAGTAATCCGTAAAATATCCACAAACGGATTCTAATCAAATTGCCATCCTGTCGCAGGATTAGAAGCCCAGCACCTTGCTGAGAATTGTCAGGAGCTCGGGCTAACGAAGAACAGATGGCAACGCTCGAGAAGGTGTGTAGTTCCGGCGGCGCAGTCGGGGCGGAATACGCTTCAGAGCCCCTTGGCTACAACAACAATCAAAGGAGAACCGTGAGAGAATATAACTTTTCCGATCTCGCCAATTCGACTGAAATAGAGGAAAAACCAGAGGAATTCGGTCAAATTGTCGGGAGACTTCTCCAATGTATGATTGAGAAGCAGGTAGCAGAAAATCTTGACCGCTACTTCAAAGAAATCTCCCTGAATTTTGAAAAAATGACCTCAGGCGAACGGAAAAAAGCCGAGCTGGTCATTCTTGGCATGATGAAGGTCGCATGGAACAAATTCTATATCAAGAATAAATCCGGAATTGAGGCAATGAAAACCTAACTTGTCTACCGACCGTGGAAGGTTAACGGCCCTGATATGACTCGATTCCCTTTAACTGCCAGGTCGCCCGAAACGCTCCAAGGTAGTCCACACATAGTATGAAGCTTGAAATTCTTGCCGGGCTGGAACGAATTTTTCCCACGCCATTTTTTCTGCGCGGTCGTGAGAGAAATGTAGCGCCGGCTTCCAGCCGGCAAAGGTACTGTTGACGCAAAAGGAGTTGTCCAGCCTCCATGCCGGCGAGACGCCGGCGCTACGATTTTTCTCACGTCCTGCGCCTCTGCGGTAGGTTCTTTGGTTGCGGCCGAAGCCAGGCTAAAGCCTGAACTCCATGCCCGCGCTGCGCCGTGTTCATTCGTCATCCGTCACTGTTCGTCATTCGGGATTACCGGCGGACTTTTACGACGATGAACGGCGGCACGCGATCGGGGTTGGGATAGAAGACGCCGTTGCCAAAGCGATCGACGGCTTCCAGGTAGTACATGAGATCGTAACGAGGATTGATGTAGTCCCCGGGAATTGCTGCCTCGTACTGCTCGCCGGACTTTGTCAAATCCACGACACGATACTCTTCCATCTGCGTGAGGTGGCGATAGTGCATTTTGACCGACATCAGTTCCGAGGCATCCTGCACGCGGAACGATAGGCGCAGCGGTTTTCCGGGCTCGCACAAAGCGACCGGATTATGCTCCACCACGGGCGGATCGGGATCGTGTCCGACGCGCAGCGCAAATTCTCCTCTGGGCGGCAGGCGCGTCTCACGATTCCTTCGGTCTCTCGCGACGATGAAGTAGCGCAGATCCATCGCTTCCCATTTTCGGTCCGGCGTAAACGTAACGCTGTACTGGCTGCCGGATGGGAGCATGAATAGTTGCCGGCCCTCCGCAGTTCCGGGCGGTTGAATGCACAAGGCCGCCGATCCGACGCCGTCCGGCGCGGTAATCGTGGCCGCGACGCGCAGCGGCAGTCCCGGCGAAGCCGTAACGATCGGCACGTGCGCAATATGAGGGGCCCGTCGTGTGAGGATCAGGCCCGAAATCAGCCAGTCCTTCCCGTCGGAGGGAACAAACTCCAGTGCCAGCCGCCCGCCGGTCACCGTAAGGTCCATGGACTTGTCGCCCGTCTCGGCCAGAGCGTAGGAAATGACGCTCCCATCCGCACGACCCTCGCCCGCCGGCCGTATCTGAAATGCGCCGCCGGCGAGCTCAGGCTGATTCGCCACGATGGAAGTAATGCGGTAGTCGCCATCCGGCAGATCCACGAGCAGTGTTAATTTCTGCGATCCTCGCAGAAAGTCCCGGTAGAGGACCGCCTGAGGAAGGGCGAGGTTTTCCAGGTTGTCTCCTTCGAGAGACGTGTAGGGAATGCTCATTGCAGGAGAAGCAGTGATACCCGAACGTTCAAGCCAGCCGTAGCCCCGCTCCCTGGTGTAAGCGGTTTCCGGATCCAACAGACGAAAGCGTCTCTCGATGGAATAGGTGTTGGCGTACTGGGGTTCATAGTCGCTGCGGCGCGGAGCGACCTTCGGGCCAAAGTCCAATCCCAGGTCAAAGAGTCCGTATGTGTGAAGAAGATGCTGGACTTCCTCCAGGCGCTGGACGTCGTGACGCACGAAGATCAGGTTGTCCTTCCAATGCCCCACATCGCGCGGGCCGAAAACCATTTTCGGGTAGTAAAGTCCGTCGGTAAGGCGCACCAGCCGCTCCCAGATCTCCAGGCCGGCCGCAGCATGGGATTGGGATGTTCGCAGAGCCGATTCGTCTCCGGAAGCGTAAAACAGCGCCAGGTTGGCTCCGGCGCGGATCTTTTGCGCGTGGTAGCGCGCGAGCAAGGCCAGTACCTGGAGGTCGATCCGGTTGGCCGCATACTCCTTGTTTTCATCCGTTCTCAAGAACGCGCCGGCGCGGGAGAGGGCGCGCTCGGTGTCCTCCGCCATCCGGTTCAGCATCTCGCTCGCTGTCTCCGGGGTCATTTTGGCGCTCCGCGCGCCAGACAAGCGGCGCGCTATGTATTCTTCAAAGCTCGCGAAACGGGCCTCATCGGCGGGTTTGACTTCGATGTAGAAGTCCAGCAATCCGCCCATCTGTTTCTCCGGCCAGATGTACATGTTTGGATTGCTGAGGCGATAACTGACGAGAAAGGGCAGCACCTGGCTGGCTGCCTGAAGGGCGTCGAAGATGGCAGGCGCGGCGCGCTCGCCGAAATGCGCCCGGAGCTCATCCATCCAGACTCCGTCATGGCAATTAGGGTTGTAGCTGAGACGGCCGTAGAGAAGGTAATACAGCCAGTAGCGCTCGAACTCCCACCGGTAATACTCCCGGTCGCGAGAGACGAAGATGCGCCAAGTGCCGGGAGGGTTGCCGAAGCCCTTCTGCGACAGCGGCGCGCAGGTCTCGAACCCTACGCCATCTCCCAGATGGGTGGTAGGCGCGAAGCGCTTCATCCAATCCACGCCGCCCCAGGGGAGCAACCGATGCGAACCGAGGCTCCAGACCTGATAGAAGACGGGATAGGGGCGCGGGTAACGCAGGAAATCCGCATACGAGTAGCTCGGCAGCATCTTTGCGGCCTGGTAAGGCATTCCCATGAACTCCGCCCAGTACTTCGTCGAAAGGCGCATGGGGAGCCCCGAATTCACCGCTGCATCGACGGTGCCCTGGAGGGCCCCCCAACCGCGCAGGTCCAGAAGCACCGGCCGCCCCGCGCTTTTCATTCCGGCCAGGACACCGTCTCGATAGAACTCGGTTTGCCTCTCGTTCTCAATTCCGGACTCGGTGTTCACGCGCAGCTGGATGCCCGAGATGCCGGGACACAGGCGCAGCAGCTTCTCCATGGCGAGACGGGAATAGTCCGTAAGGATGTCGTCCGTCAAGCCGGTCACCATGCTCTGCTGCCCGTTCTTCCAGGCCCGGTGCTCCCAGATGCCCATGATAAAGTCGATGCCGCGCTCGCGCGCCATGCGCGAGATCATTTGAAGCGTTTCGAGATTCTTTTTCTGATCGGCCTCGGAGAGCCCGGTCGCCTTCACCTGCGGATACTTCTCCACGGTGAAGAGAAACGGATAGGGAGGGGCCAGGTATGATGTCTGATGCGCAAAAACCAGATTGAACGAATTGAAGCGGTCGCGAGCCAGCATGCCGAGATAAGCTTCCCAGTAGGCTCGGTCGTAATACCACTCTCTCTCCAGGTCCGCGCTGTGCAGGAACTGGATCATCCCCCGCACGGGGATTTCAGGCTTCTCGGTCGCCTCGGGGAAAATGGCGTGAAATGACAGTGGGGATTTTTTCGTGTCCAGGTGACGCAGGCGCCGAGCCATCTCCAGAAGCGCATACATCAACCCGCGCTCATCAGATCCCGCGGCAACGACGACGTCTTTGTTATACAGGTGAAGATGCCGGATGGTGTAAGACTCCGGGTTCGCGGGGACGGAGATCTTTCCGCCGGACTCCAGATCGTGCAGTCGAGTCGCGCGGCTCGGTATGCCGGCAAGGATAATGTCCTCCGCCGCCGCGTCGCGGAAGTCGTTGGTCCGAACACTGTCCAGGCCCTTTTCCCGGAACGCTCCGAGGAGATCGTCCGCGCCAAAATTGCCAGGATCTCCGAGGTCGCCTTCCGCAATCAGAGCGATGCGCGCCGGATTTTCACGGGGCGCCAAAACATTCACCGGAGAGGCGCACAGCACGCAGAGAAGAAAAATCAATGTGAGCCTCGGGGCTCCACGTCTTTCCGCGGTAACAAAATCTTTCATGGCTTGCAGTCGCGCTGGGGATGACAGGATGAGATTTCGGATTGCGGATTGCGGATTTGGAATCACCTAACCTAACAAGATGGACAGGATAGAAAGAGGCAGGATAAGGGGATGGACAGGATCTCTTTGCCCATAATGTAATGATCGGTTCCAAATCCGCAATCCGCAATCCGCAATCCGAAATCCCGTCTCTTTCTATCCCGTTATCCTGTCTCTTCTCCAGTCGCGCCAGAGCCAGCGCAGCGAATCCGGCAGGAGGGCCCGCCCGTGCCGGTTGCTGTGGAACCCCCGGCCGAAGACGAACTTGTAGTCGTACCCCGCGAATTGCAAGGCCTTGGCCATCTCCTGGTTCGCCAGGGGCCAGTTGCCGTGCTGGTTGTCGAGATCGTTGGCGCCGTCCTGCAAAAAGACGCGGATCGGTTTCTTCGGGGTCTTGCGGATCAGCGCGGGATAATTGTGCCCTCCTTCCCGCAGCGTCTTTCCACTCGCAATGTTGGTGAAGCTGCCAACCCAGGAAAGGACCTTGCTGAACTCGTTGGGCCGCTCCCACGCCGCTGTGAAGGCGCAGATGCCGCCGCTGCTGATGCCTGCGATGGCACGGCTTTCCGCATCGTGGCGCAGTTTGACCGTTTTTTCGGCCTCGGGAAGTATCTCTTCGAGGATGAAGCGCGCGTACTGGTCCGAGAGCGTGTCGTACTCAAAGCTGCGGTTGGGCTTTCCGTCGGCGAACACTCCCGGCTGGACGAGGATGCCGGCAGTCACAGGCATCTCGCCGCGCGCGATCAGGTTGTCGAACACGGTGGGAACAAACTCCACATACCCGCGGCCGTCCTGGAAAACCATGACACAGGCGGGATTCTCGGTCCTGTACTGGGCGGGGACGTAGATCCACCACTCGCGCGTGGTCCCGGCAAAGATCTTGCTCTCCCACTTCGGCATCTGTGAAACCTTTCCCTTGGGAACGCCAGGCTTTTCGAAAGTATCGGGGTGCGGCGCGTAGAGCTCCAGATTCACAGGGCCGAGCCTCTTGCCGTCGATCTCGTAAAAGACCCTCATCACGGTGTCGTAATCGAAGCTTGTAACTGTGGCAAAGACCAGGGTGGTTCCTATACGCGCCAGCGTCATGCTGAACGTCCCATCCTCAGAGACGACCTTTGGCGCGCCGGCGGCGCCGGGAGCCTCGATGGCCCAGGCGACGGTCTGATCTTCGATCCTGGGCGGCGCCCCTTTCAGCAAATTTTCCTTGCCAAAAGCGGCGCGGATCCTCTCCGCGAGTTTCTCTGCCTGGGCCCCGGCAGGCTGGGCAGCCAGCGCGGCCATGAGCGAGCTCGGCGTCAGAGCTTCTTCTTGTTGATAGGTCATCGATACTCGAGCGAACATCAAACCCAGCGATATTGCAATCCACAGTTTCATTGTTCTCTCCCCGCAGACGATCAATATCAATGGTTTTCTCAGCGCCACGCTGGTCTCGACCCTTAAAGCCATCGAGACCGACCGCGGCAGCATAGCACGCCGCCGCTACGTTGCGATACGATCGGCCTGACATTCCGCACCCAACGAACATGGTCGAAAGACCCTCCTCCGCAAACTGTTATAATTCGCGCCAGGCCTACCGATACGCCCCGTATGCTGAGTTCCGTGTTAGCCCGGTCGGTCT
>QHZE01000182.1 GCA_003225335.1 Acidobacteriota bacterium | reverse complement strand
GCCGAATCCCTTCTACGGGATCATTACCTCAGGAAGCCTTTCGGGTCCTGAGATTCCCGCCTATCGCCTCAAATTGCCGTACCCTCAATTCACTAGCTTTTCGATTGATGAACTGCCGGCAGCCAGCTCCATTTATCATTCGTTTCAGCTGAAGGCCGACAAACGCTTTTCGAATGGATTTCAGTTCCTGGTGACGTACACGCTCTCCAAGTCTATTGATGACTCGTCACTACAGGGGTTAACCGGGTTTTTGGGAGGATCCTCCAGTCTGCAGGACCCCAACAACCGCAGATTGGAACGCTCCCTTTCCCAATTCGACTCGACTCACGTGCTGGGGATCAACTACGCTTATGAGCTGCCAATCGGTCGGGGTAAGGCCATCGGAACAAATTGGAACGTCTGGCTGAACGGGATCATCGGTGGTTGGAAGACCAACGGCATCTGGCAATTTGTCAGCGGCAATCCTCTGGGCTTAGGGTTGAGCGGCGGACAAAGCCTCCCGACCTATGGGGGACAGCGACCCAATTTGACCGGCACCCTGGAAAGAAACAATGGCTCGGACTTTGTCGACCATTACTTCGCCAATCCCGAAGTAGCGGTTAAGCCGGCGCCTTATGCTCTGGGAACCGCTCCGAGGACGTTGCCGAACCTGAGAGCTCCCGGAATCAATCTCGCCAATCTTTCCCTCTTCAAGGAATTTCCGATGAGCAAGTTCCGGGAAGGGATGCGGCTGGAATACCGGCTGGAGGCTTTCAACGCATTTAACCACCCGCATTTCTGCGCGCCGGACACCACGGTGAATAGCGATAGCTTCGGCAAGATTTTTAGCCTGTGCACTTCTCCTCGCGAATTTCAAATGGGGTTGAAATTTTATTGGTAGAAATGTCAATCATCATCCTTCGGATCGTCTTCAAAAGAGGGCATTCGGAACGGGCGCAATCGGAAGTGCGAGTCAATTCATGCTGCCTTGGACTTTCCCGCAAGGTGTGAGGAGTTCGTGTTAATCCGTGGAACTCGTGGCGGTTTTATTGGCCACGAATTTCACGAAAACGATTACTTGGACCTATGACCCACGAGGTGAGATGAGAGGAAAACCGAGCACTTCTTACCAGCGGCGGCCCGGCCGGTTGAGCGCGGAAACGGTCATCGTGGCGCTGGTCCTGAGTGCGACGCTCCTGCTGGGACAGACTCCCTCCGTTGCGCCATCGAACCTGACGGAAGGCGCGAAAGTATTCGCGCAGCGTTGCGCCGGCTGCCATGGAGCTGATGCGCGTGGCACGGACCGAGGTCCAGCGCTTGCCGGGAGCCGCCGGGTGAGTGCGCGGTCCATTCAGAAGCTGCGTGACGTGATCCACAACGGGATTGCAGGGTCAGGCATGCCGCCATTCGATCTGCCAGCCCAGGAACTGGATGCCCTCGCCGCGTTGGTGCACTCCCTGAATGCGCCGGCTGCTGAAAACACTGTACCCGGCGACTCCGCGGCCGGAGAGCGATTCTTCCTCGGCAAAGGGGAATGCGCTTCCTGCCATATGGCTTGCGGCAAGGGAAAGCCGATTGGTCCGGATATATCGAATGTAGGACGCGACATGACGGTCGACCAGATTCGAGAGGCGTTGCTGCAGCCTAGTGCGCACGTCACCTCCGGCTATGAACTTGTCACCGTCCAGTTGCGGGATGGGAAGAGCATTCGCGGCTTCGCCAGAAGCCAGAGCAATTTTGACATTCGGTTGCAGGATCTCGAGGGAAGGTTTCATCTCCTTCAGGAAGGCCAGATTTCGGCGATCCGGGACGAAAAGCAATCATTGATGACGCCCGTGAAAGCAAGCCCGGAAGAATTGCAAGATCTGATCGCCTACCTGAGCCGGCTGACTGGCGTGAAACCCGGAGTGCCCGCCGCGGCTCACGGCCCGGAGGGTAGTGGAATTGACTTCTCGAGAATCCTGGATCCCAGGCCAGGAGACTGGCCGAGCTACAACGGAAAGCTGAGCGGGAACCGGTACAGCGAATTGACTCAGATCAATACCACGAATGTGAACAAACTGCTTGTGAAGTGGGTCTTTTCGGTCCCTCTATGGAAGCAGTTACTCCCTGATACGGCCTACTTTATTGAAAATATGCGGTACTTCGGGTTGGAGGTGACGCCCATTGTTGCCGACGGCATCATGTACGTGACGGGCCCGCATCAGGCTTTTGCGCTGGATGCTCTCACGGGCCGCCAGATCTGGGAGTATTCACGCCCGCGAACTCCGGGACTCGTGGGAGACGCATCCCTGGGTACGAATCGCGGCATGGCCATCCTGCGGGACAAGGTGTTCATGGTGACCGATGACGCCCATCTGATTGCCTTGAACCGTACCACAGGCAAGTTGGTGTGGGAAGCCGTGATGCCGGACGAACCTCAGCACTACGGCTCGACGGTGGCGCCCTTGGTCGTCAAGGATATGGTCATCGCCGGCGTTTCCGGCGCCGACTGGGGGATTCGCGGATTTATTGCCGCTTACAAAGCCTCAACCGGCGAACGCGTGTGGCGGTTCTGGACGATCCCCAGCAAGGGGGAACCGGGTTACGAGACCTGGAAGGGCAAAGATCCTGTCTTCGGAGGAGGCTCAACGTGGCTGACCGGTACCTACGATCCGGAGACCGACACCCTCTACTGGCCCACGGCCAATCCCTTTCCGGATTCCGACGACCGCGATCGACCCGGCGATAACCTCTTTACCAATTGCATCCTGGCACTGGACCCCGGCACCGGAAAGCTGAAGTGGCATTATCAATTCACCCCCCACGACGTTCGCGATTGGGACGCGGCTCAGCCTCCAGTCCTGGTCGATGCACGGTATCGGGGGCAGGATCGGAAACTTTTGCTGCATGCGGATCGCAACGGGTTCTTCTACGTGCTCGACCGGACAAACGGCCAAATCCTGCTGGCGGAGAAATTCGTAAAGCGGCTGACGTGGGCGAGCGGAATTGGTCCTGACGGCCGTCCGCAGCTTTTGCCCGAAGGCGACGTAAGCTGCCCGGAAAATGCGACGAACTGGAATTCAACTGCGTTCAGCCCGGTGACACGTCTCTATTACGTCATGGCCCTCGAGAAGTGCGTTGTTAAGCTTTCGCCCGGCAGTTGGAAGACAGAGCATCCACAAGAGGAACCCGGGAAGAAGTACCTGCGCGCGCTCGATATTGAAAGCGGAAAGGTAGTTTGGGAAAAGCCGCAAATCGGACCGGCCGAAGGCAAGAGAAACACGGGAGTGTTGGCGACGGCCGGCGGAGTCGTATTCTACGGGGACCCCAACGGTGATTTTGTGGCCGTCGATGAGCGGGACGGGAAAGTGTTGTGGCATTTCCCGGCCAATGGGGAGAGCAAGGCCTCTCCGATGACTTATGCGGTCGGCGGGAAGCAGTTTGTAGCGCTCGCGGTCGGTCCAAATATCATGTGCTTTGGGTTGCCATGATAGATCCCCAATTGCGAGGGCTCGGCTGCGCGGCCACGCAGGGCCGCCCCTACGAGACGTGGGTTTTTCACAGTTTCTGACGGGCTATTTACCTCGTTATTTCGGGTGCAATTACAAGTGGGAGTCCCACTCATGCCGCCGTTAACTCTCTCAGAAGCTGTGGAGAATTTAATTCGTGTTAATTTGTGGAATTCGTGGCGGTTTTAATGGCCACGAATTCCACGAATTTCACGAAACGATCACTGCCATTTGGATGTCATTGGTTTGAAATGCGATTTTTCACAGTCTCCCCGGCTGCACTGCTTGACTCCCACTCTTAATTACACCCCGTAATTTTCGCTTGTCTGAAATGATCTGTTGGACGTATTGTATTCGCCTATTCCTGTTCGTGACCCTGTGCATTCTGAGACGACGTTAGTCTCGGGTGGAATTCCCGCAATTCGTGAAGGGCGGATTGACCGGCCAATCTCCTCCCAGGTCGAGGTTCTTTTCGAAAGTGTGTTCTTCTTGAGAAAGGGTCTCTTCTCGTCGCACCGCTGATCCGACGGAGATATGTCGGACGGCTGGTTGATTGGCGAGATTCTTGTGACCCAGACAAGAAAAGGAGGAATCGATGAACCGAGCCTGTCTGTTTCTGCAAAGAGCAAACATCAATGACGGAAGTATCAGGAGCGGGCGCTGTCTCTCGCGTCTTTTCCTGACGCTGTTGTGCGTCACGGCAGTTCTCCTGGCCAGTCCCGGCGTTTCTTGGAGCCAGCAGGTGACTGCCGCCATTACGGGAAGGGTGATAGACCCGTCCGGCGCAGCCGTCCCTGGCGCCAGTGTGACGGCCAAGGATGTCGAACGGGGTACGGTCTGGCCGACGATAACCAATAACGAAGGCTTCTACAACCTGCCGCGTGTTCCAATTGGCATATACGAGATCAGGGCGGAACTTTCAGGGTTCAAGACGGCCGTGCATCCCGCCGTGGTCTTGGAGCTCAACCAGACGGCGCGCGTGGACTTTGAGATGAAACTCGGCGAAGTGTCCGAGACCGTGGAGGTGACGAGCGCTCCTCCTCTGCTGAACACCGATACGATGCAAGTGGGGACCATCATTGACAGCAAGGTCAACGAAGCCTTGCCCCTGGCCAGCCGAAACTACATCCAGTT
>QHZE01000181.1 GCA_003225335.1 Acidobacteriota bacterium | reverse complement strand
TTGCCCTCAAGTTCTATTTCTAAAGCGCAGTCATCACAAGCTCGGACCTGTCTGCAAAGGGGTGGCCGTGTCCCGGCCGCCCTTTCTTTTTGGTAGAATGGACGCAAATGGCGATACTGGTTGCCACCCTCCTTCTCACCCTGTTCGTCACGACGGGTCGAGGGACAGCTGCGCAGCAACCCGGTGATGGTTCCTTCGCCCGAGCTGTCAAGCTCCACCAGTCGGGCGACCTGGACGGAGCAATCGGAGCATACAAGGAGTTCCTCGAAAAGCATCCGGAGAGTGTAGAGGCTCGTTCCAACCTCGGCGCCGTGTATGCCCGCAAAGGGGACTACGGAAGAGCGATTGAAGAATACAAACGCGCCCTGGAGTTTGATGACCGAAACGCGGCTATTCTCTTCAATCTTGGGGCCGCGTACTACAAATCCGCCCAGATTAACGATGCCGCCGCTCTCCTGGCGCGGGTCCTTGCCGCCCAGCCTGACAACAGGAATGCTGCGGTACTGCTTGCAGACTGCCACCTGCGCATGGGTGAAAACAAAAAGGTGACCGACCTGCTTTCGCCATTCTCCCACAAGAACGACCGCGCGCTCCTTTATGTCCTCGGCACGGCATTGATCCGGGACAATCAGGCGGAGAAAGGCCAGGCGCTCGTCGACGAGATTCTTCGAGAGGGTGATTCGGCGGAGGCGCGGCTGATGCTGGGGACGGCACGAATGATGGGGCGAGACTACCGCGGAGCCCTCGAGGAGTTCGCTCGCGCCGTAGAGCTGAATCCCAAGCTCCCCTCCGTCCATTCTTACTTCGGACGCGCGCTCCTGGCAACCGGGGATCTGAAGCGGGCCATGGAGAGCTTCCGCCGCGAGCTCGAGCTCAACGCCATCGACTTTGATTCGAACCTCTACATGGGTGTGCTTTTGAGGCAGGAGCAGAAATTCGGCGAGGCTCTGGGTTATTTCCAGCGCGCGCTTCAAATCCGGCCGCGCTCGCCCGGCGTACGTTATCAGATCGGCAGCCTCCAGCTCTCAACCGGGAATCTAAGGGAGGCGCTGCAGATACTGGAACAGCTCACCAAGGAAGAACCTGATTTCGTCGAAGCGCATGTCTCCCTGGCCACGGTCTACTACCGCCTCAAGCGAAAGGAAGACGGCGACCGCCACCGTGAAATTGTGCGAAGATTGAACGCCGAGCTTCAGGCCCGCGCCCCGAAGCCAGAGCTCGAAATAGATCGTCCCTACCGCGGCGAGACGGAAAGCAAGGCCGATCCGGCCTCGATGCGGGCCGCTCGTGAGCCGCCCTCCCGAACGCGACCCGCAGCAGATCCACTAACAAGATCGACCGAAACATTCGACAGCCTTGCCTCCCGTGCGTCTTCAGCCCGCGAGGCCAATCGCGCCGGCGAGGCCGTCGAGCTTTACAAACAGGCGCTCGAAAGGCAGCCGTCCTGGCACGAGGGCTGGTGGTACCTCGGAACATTACTGTATGAGGAGGATCGGTACCTCGAAGCGCGAGACGCCGTTGCAAAGCTGATCTCCTTGAAGCCCGAGGGAGGCGTTGGATGGGCCATGCTCGGTCTGTGCGAATTCCAGCTTAAAAATTACGAACGTTCTCTCGAGTGGCTCCAGAAAGCGCAAGCCCTCGGGGTGCCTCCCAAGACCCAGCTCAGCGTCGTAAGCCGCTATCACATGGCCCTGCTCTTGGGCCGCTTTGGAAAGCCTGAAGCAGCGCTTTTGCTTCTGTACGCTCTGGCTCGCGACAAGAGCGAGAGTCCCTCGATCCTCACCGCCATGGGGATCTGCGCTCTGGCCCTCCCCCACCTTCCCGCGGAACTTCCTCCGGATAAGGAACCGTTGGTGTCCAAGGCTGGTCTGGCGCAATATTACATGGCGACACGACAGATGGCCGAGGCCCGGAAGGCCTCCGAGGAACTTATCGCTCGCTTCCCCGACACACCCAATGTTCACTACAGCTTTGGCGTTTTTCTCCTTGCCGAGGATCCCGTTGCCGCCTTGGAGGAGTTTCGCCGGGAGTTGCGGATTTCCCCGAATCATGTCCCGGCCCGGCTCCAGATTGCCTTTGAATATATCAAACGCAACGAACACGAGAAGGGGCTTGCCTATGCCCAGGAGGCGGTGAAGCTGTCGCCGGATTCCTTTGCCGCACGCAACGCCCTCGGGCGAATACTGCTGGAGATGGAGCAGACGCAACGAGCCATTGAGGAGCTGGAAGCGGGCCTGGAGCTGGCTCCGGACAGCCCGGAGATGCACTTTGCCGTCGCGCGCGCATACGAGCGCGCCGGGCGCAAGGACGATGCCGCCAGGGCCCGCGAGGAATTCAAGAAACTTGACAGAATCCGCCGCACCGCCCGGGAAGGCTCTCAAGCCGTCGGCGGGATCGAACCGGAGAAGGGCCGGCCTCCGGACTGAGCTGTTACGTGCCACTCACGGCTTCAGTCGTTTGTTTGCCTGCGATGGCAGTAGCGGTCTCTTCTCGAAAGTTTTTGTCGGGTCCGGCCAAACCCGAAGGCGCGGCAGTGAATAGCCCCGTCCGTGAGGGCGGGGTACGGCAACGGGAAACTCGTTGCAACGGTACCTTGGACCACTTCACGCTCAGAACGCGGAGCTCCAAGGTCTGATGGGACCATAGCGAGCCATGCGCTACTTCACAATCGTCATGATATTCCCGTGCCTGCTCGCTGCCATCGAGCAGGGGCCCGAAACGCGCAGGCAGGAGGTCATTCGAGCAGTCACCCAGGAAGTCCTCCTTGATGTCGTTGTTCGCGATCACAAAGGAAGATTGATTCGCGACTTAAGGCCGGAAGAGATAGAGGTCTATGACGACGGCGTACGACAGAAGCTGACCAGCTTTCGCCTCGTCACCGGATCGGATGTCGCCGGTCTCGGCTCCGAAGCGCCTTCCAGCCCCAAACGGTTGGATCCGATGCGGCATCTGCGACTGGTCAGCCTTGTTTACGAAGGGCTCGATAACGAAGCCCGCCGGCTAGCCCGGGGCGCTTCCATGGATTTTCTCAAGGACACTCTCGAGCAGAACCTTTACGTCGCCGTGTTTGTGATAGGAGAACGGCTGCACGTCCTCCAGCCGTTCACGAACGACCTCGTTCAGTTGCGCAAGGCCGTGGAGCGCGCCACGACTTCCCCTTACCCTCAGTTCGTCGCCGAAGCGCAGGCGATACGGAAACAACTCGAGGCCATGGAAGCCGAAGGCGGGGCAGCAACGGAGGCGGTCTCCACGAACATTCCCGGACGAGGGAGATCGGATACAGGCGGGATCGCCGGCGCATCGACCTCGGCCATAATGGCCCAAATGACCCTCAACATGCTGAACTTCGAGGAAACACTCACTCGTGCGCAGCAGTCGCGCTCGTCTTTATTCTCTCTTGTTTCCCTCGTCAAAGAGCAGGCAGCCCTTCCGGGACGGAAGACAGTCATATACTTCACTCGCGGGCTGGAGGTCCCGGAAAACACCATCGAACTGCTCAAGAGCACGATCAGCGCCGCCAACCGCTCGGGAGTCAGCGTTTATGGAGTCGATGCCAGAGGGCTCACGCTCGATACTCAGAATTCGTCAAGCACGTCTATGCTGCGTTCTGCGGCCAATGCCAGCCAGAGGCAACAAACCGTTGAGGGAGCGTCTGTAACGCCGGAGCAGGTGAGGGTTTTCGACACGGGAATGAGCAGCATCCACGCCAACACCCAGCAGGCACTGGGGAACCTTTCGGTCAGCACGGGAGGTTTTCTTGTTGCGAACACGAATGATTTTCGCGAGCCTTTGCAGCATGTCCACGAAGAGCTGCTCACTTATTACGAGGCCTCTTACATGCCGCAAATCACCGAGTACGACGGCAAGTTTCACAGGCTCTCAGTAAAGGTGAACCGCCCCGATACGAGAGTACAATCCCGCAGCGGCTACTTCGCGCTTCCTGCCAATCAAGATTCGCTGTTCACCTATGAGTTCCCTTTGCTGAGGGCGCTGAGCCTGTCGCCGCCCCCAGGAGATCTTTCATACTACACCGGCGCCGTCAGATTGGGGCAGCAGGGCGGAAAGACCAGGTACTCGCTCGTGATCGAGGTCCCGTTGAAGGAGCTGAAGGTTACAGAAGAAAAGGACAAGCGCCGCTATCGCACCCGCTTCTCGTTTCTTGTGTTGCTGAAAGACCGGGAGGGGCAAATCGTGGAAAGATTCAGCCGCGATTTTCCCTTTGAAGTACCGAGCGACAGGCTTCAAGAATTCACCAAGCGGAGTTTTCTGCAAGCGTACTACGTCACTCTCCCGCCGGGACGGTACACTCTCGAGTCGGCGATCATGGATCAAGAAGGCGAGAAGACGGGCATTCGGCGCGTTTCCCTTATGGTCCTCGCACCGCGGACAGGCATCGGGATCAGCAGCATTTCCCTGGTCCGCCGGACGGATCCGGGGACAGCCGAACCCGACCCCGAGGATTCATTTCGTTTTCAGAATTCCCGGATCGTTCCTACCCTCGAGAACCAAGTCCAGTTTGCCCCGGAGAGAGGGTTCTCCTTTTACTTTGTTGTCTATCCTTCCAGCACCGACTCCAGTAAGCCGCAGCTCCTGATGGAACTGTCCCA
>QHZE01000180.1 GCA_003225335.1 Acidobacteriota bacterium | reverse complement strand
AAGTCATGCACATTCCACCCCGACCACCCCGCGACGACCGGCTGCCGGCGCGCGCGCTGGCCGAGTTGCGAGGCCTTCTCGCGGCGTGCCGCGCAGCCGAGAGAGGCGGCGAGGCATGCGAGGGGAAGCTCGTCCCGTTGCGGGGAATGTATGAGCCGTATGTCAACGGTCTGGCGGATCGGTTGCTCATGGCCCTTCCTCCATGGACCACAGCAGAACCAGTTGACAACTGGCGGACCAGTCCCTGGGGCCGAATTTCCGCCGGCTTGTTGTCCCCGCCCGAGCCCTACAAAGACGAGCATTTCTGAAATCGAAGGTTGTGAGCGACGCGCTCATTTCACACCTGAACCAAATGCAGGATGTGTCGCTCAACACCGCCGGGTGCGAGGAGTGCCTGAAGACGGGTGACTCGTGGGTCCGCCTGCGGCTCCGCAAGACCTGCGGTCATGTCGGCTGCTGCGATGACTCGAAAAACAGGCATGCGACGAAGCACTTCCGAAAGACCCTCCACCCTGATTCGATCTCTTGAGTCCGTTTGCGAATCGAAGTCACAGGCTCCTGTAACCCGGGCAGGTGACACGAACTGACGGCTCAAGCGCCTGTTGAACCGGGTCAAGTTGATGGAGTAGCGTAGAATTGCTTTCGACATGCGGAGAATCGCCTTTTTCGTCTTCTTAGTTGTTGTCTCAGCGGCCCACCTCAGCGGGGAGGATTACGTCCTCGGCCCGGATTCGCAACGAGAACCTGGCGTTCCCAGGGGCACAATCACGCAGCAAACCTGGACCAGCAAGATCTATCCTGGCACGGTTCGCGACTATTGGATCTACGTTCCAGCGCAGTACAGCGCGCAAAAGCCCGCTTGCGTGATGGTCTTTCAAGACGGCGGCGGGATGGTCGCGGAAACCGGCAGTTGGCGCGCCCCGATCGTTTTCGACAACTTGATTCACAAAGGTGAACTGCCGGTGACCATCGGCGTCTTCATTAATCCCGGAGTGCTCCTGGCAGCTTCGCCCAACCAGCAGAACCGCTACAACCGCAGTTACGAGTATGACGCGCTCGGCGACCGCTACGCGCGTTTCCTCGCCGAGGAGATCCTGCCCGAAGTCGCCAAGCATTACAGTATCTCGAATGATCCGAACGATTACGCCATCGCGGGAGCGAGCTCCGGCGGCATTGCGGCATTGAACGCCGCATGGAACCGGTCGGATGTTTTCCACCGGGTCGTCAGTTTCATCGGCAGCTACACAAATCTGCGCGGCGGCGACACGCTGGCGGCGCGCATCCGCAAGACGGAACCCAAGCCGCTACGCGTCTTCCTGCAAGACGGACGCAACGATCAAGACATCTACGCGGGAAATTGGTTTCTCGGCAACGAGGAAGTCTTTTCCGCCCTCCAATACGTCGGGTTATGAGAGCACCTTCGTGGTCGGAACCGAGGGCCACAATGCCAAACACGGCGCGTCAATCCTCCCCGACGCTCTACGCTGGGTTTGGAAGGATTATCCAAAGCCCGTCGCAAAGCCCGAAAGGGTCAGCGATCGTGGCGTCTACGCCATCCTGGAACCAGGGAAAGACTGGGAACTGCTCGGACAGGGGTACCAACTCACAGCCGATTCCGCCGTCGACAAGGACGGCAGCGTCTACTTCACCGATGCGCGAAACAACCGGATCCACAAGATCGATGCCAAGGGCAAGATCACGGTCTGGAAAGAGGGCAGCGGCGGCGCGCACGGAATCATGTCTGGGCCGGATGGCCGCTTGTACGCCGGCCAGCACGATCGCAGGAGGATCGTCGCCTACACGCCGGACGGGAAGGAATCCGTGGTGACGGACGGCGTACAAACCCATCACCTAGCGGTCACGGAACGGAACGAGGTTTACTTTGCCGACGCGCCCAACCATCGGGTCTGGTTCGTCGACGCCACGGGGCGCAAGCGCGTGGTCCTCGGCGACATCGGATGGCCCCGCGGCGTGCGCGTTTCGACCGACCAGTCGCTGCTCGTGGTCGCCGACCCGCACACGAAATGGGTGTGGTCGTTCCAGATCCAGCGTGACGGATCGTTGATCAACGCCCAGCCTTTCTATCGCTTGGAAACTCCCGACGATTCCTCGGAGAGCGAAGCCGGGGGGATGACGTTCGATACCGAAGGGTTTCTCTACGTCGCCACCAGGTTGGGCGTGCAAGTGTGCGATCAGCCGGGCCGCGTGGTGGCGATCATCAACCCGCCGCGGAGCGCAGGCGTGTCCGATGTTTTCTTTGGCGGTCCCAACATGCAGTGGCTGTACGTTACCGACGGGGACAACGTATACCGGCGGCCAGTGAAGCGTCGCGGGGCGGTGGCGTGGAATCCCGTGAAACCGCCGCAGCCGCGGCTCTAGCCCGCAGCATTAAGGGGGCGCCTGGGGAAGCGATCCTGTAATGGAAATACACCGATGGAAGCCGTAACACATCGCATGACTGTTGCCATCCCAGATTGCTCGTCTTCAATCAGAGAGGTAGATGCTGCGAGTCGGGTCTTCCGATTGTCTTCGTTCCATTGCAGGCGGGTGTACGGCGCGATAGCCGCAGGCATGCTGTTCAGCGCGACCGTTTTCGGCCAATTGGCTTCGGTCGCCCCTGATACCCAGCGTCACTATGACCTCGCGCAACGCTTCATGCAGGCCGGAAAATTTCGAGAAGCGGAAGCGGAGTTCCTGCGGGCCTTGGCCCTCGACCCCGAACGTGACGAGATACTCCTGGATTTGGCCAGGCTTCACATCCGAGGAAATTCGCTCGACGAGGCCGAGCAGAATCTGCGCGAATATCTTGCGACTCATCCCGAGTCACGCCCGGCGCTGGGCCTCGCCGGGGAAGTGAAGTTTCGCCAGAAAGACTCTGCCGCTGCGGAACAGTACCTGCTCCGGATGCTGGAGCTCTCACCGGACGACGCAATCGCGCATAAACTTCTGGCGTTATGCTACACGGCAGACGGGCGGTGGGACCTGGCGCGTCCCCACCTGGATCGCGCCGTCGTGCTTTCGCCAAACGACGAAGAGAATCACTACTGGCGTGGCCGCTGCCTGCTCGAGACGGCACACTATGACGCTGCCATCGCGGAATTCCGGCGAACTCTGGCCCTCCGTCCCGACTACCTGAAGGCTTACGACAACCTTGGCGTATGCTATGATCAGCTTCAGAAACCCCTGCTAGCGCGAGAGAATTATCTCAAGGCAATCGAGATCGACCGCCGCCTCGGCGCGCGGTACGTTTGGCCGTACATCAATCTCGGCAGCCTGCTCAACCATATGCGGCGTTACCAGGAGGCGGTCGACTTACTCTCAACGGTCGTACCTTGGGACCCCGATTCGGCGGCCGTTCGTTATCATCTTGGACGGGCACGGCTGGCGTTGAGGCAATACGATGCCGCAGAGTCGGATTTGCTCAGAGCGTCCCAACTCGACCCAACGCTCGCTCTCCCGCATTACCAGCTTGGCCGGCTTTACAAGGAAACCGGGAAGACAGAGGAGTCGCGCCGTCATCTCCAGGCTTTCGTCCGGCTCGCCAGGCCCTCGGAGGGAAACCGCTCGCTCTACTAGCGGGATTGATCGCGGAAGGGGTTTAAATCATTTCAGTTCTCTCTATTGACTTTTGTACTGGTGTTTTCCATACTCCGCTCCTAAGACATCGGAAGTCGCCTAGAGAGCGACGTACGAGTCGGGTTCGCAACTCTCACTCCGTGCGCTGACGCTTTGGCGGGTAGCGGGTCCAGATCGGCAAATCAACTTCGGTGACTGCCCTCGGTCATCCGGGGGATTCAACCTGAGGAGGCTGCCATGCACATCGCGCGTGCTTTCTCGCTGTTAGTTTCTTTGCTTCTGGCAGCGATTCTGACGTCCGCAGTGCGGGCGCAAAGTCCAACCGGTACCATAACGGGAACAGTGAAAGACTCTTCGGGAGCAGTGGTGCCGGGCGCCAAGCTGGGAATCACCAACATCAACACGGGCGTCGCCCGCTCAGCCGTCACGAGCAGTCTCGGGAACTTCGAGTTCCCGCTGCTCAGTCCCGGCACGTATCGCCTCACGGCTGAATTTACAGGGTTCAAGAGATATATCCGTG
>QHZE01000179.1 GCA_003225335.1 Acidobacteriota bacterium | reverse complement strand
CGCGGCCATCGCGGCAGAGAACGACGATCTCGTTCCGCTCCTCAACGGCTTTGACGAGCTCGGAGAGCCGTGTTTTCGCCTCGTGCATGTTGACGGTGATCATGATTAGCTAATTTAGCTAAGAACGCTGGGGTCGTCAAGCGTTCGCTTTCCGCCGCGCTACATCGAGGATACGGGTTTCGATTCTTCGGGCAGTTCTGTTTCGGGGGTTGCGAGCTCGCGTTCGGGAACCAGTGGGCGACGGCGCAGGCGTGCGCGGAAGAGATGCTGCAATGACTCCATGTAGGTGTAGAAGACGGGGGTCAGGTACAGCGTGACAAGCTGGGAGAAGAGCAGGCCGCCGACGACTGCCACTCCCAGAGGGCGCCGGGACTCCGCGCCCGCGCCGAGGCCGAGCGCGATCGGCAGCGTCCCCATCAGGGCCGCCATGGTCGTCATCATTATGGGGCGGAACCGGACCAGGCACCCCTGGTATATCGCCTCCAGCGGCTCCTTTCCCTCCTTTCGCTGCGCTTCGAGTGCGAAATCGATCATCATGATCGCGTTCTTCTTCACGATCCCCACGAGCATGATCACACCTACGAATGCGTAGATGTTCAGATCCATGTGGAAGATCATCAAAGCCACCAGGGCGCCAAACCCTGCGGACGGGAGCCCGGACAGAATCGTCACCGGATGAATGAAACTTTCGTAGAGAATTCCCAGGATGATATAGATGACCAGAATAGACCCGACGAGGAGCAGCGACAGGCCCTGCACGGAGCTTTCGAACGCCTGGGCCGTCCCCTGAAAGCTGCTGCTGATGGACGGGGGCAGGGTATTGTTCGCCACACGCGTCACTGCCGCTACGGCATCCCCGAGGGAAACACCGGGCTTAAGGTTGAAGGAGACCGTCACCGAAGGAAGCTGCCCCAGGTGATTGATCGACAGCGGACCCTGCCCCCGGCTCACGGCCGCCACGGATTTCAACGGAACGAGCCGCGCGTTGGAAGACCGGACGTACAACAGGGAAATGGATGCCGGGTCGCTCTGATACTGAGGCTCCAGCTCCATGATCACCCGGTACTGGTTGTTCGGCGCATAGATTGTCGACACCTGCCGGGATCCGTAGGAGGTGTAAAGCGCCTCTTCGACCTGGCTGACGCTGAGGCCCAGCGCCGAGGCTTTGTCACGGTCGATATCGACGTTTACCTGGGGGTTCTTGAGCTGGAGGTCGCTGGTCACGTCCTGCAGCTCGGGCAGCTCGCTCAGTTTCGCTTCGAGCGCCGGCGCGGCGCGGTAGAGTTCCTGCGTGTCCGGGCTCTGGAGCGTGTACTGGTAGAGGCTCTTGGTAAACTGGCCGCCGATGCGAATGGGTGGCAGGTTTTGGAGAAATACTTGAATGCCGGGAACCTGGGCCAGCTTGGGACGCAGTTCCTGAATGATCTCGTCGGCGCTCAGGCGCCGCTGGGAACGCGGCTTCAGCCTCACGAAAACACGGCCGGCGTTGGCCGCTACGCTGACAGTTGACACGCCTATGCTGGAGCTCAAGCTCTCGATGTTGGGATCCTCCAGCAAGATCTTCGCCACTTCCTGCTGATGCCGGGCCATATCCTGAAAGGAGATTCCCTGCGCACCTTCGGTGAAACCGAAGATCTGCCCCGTATCCTCGCTCGGCAGGAAGCCCTTCGGGATGCTCTTAAATAAATGGATCGTCACAACCAGAATAACTCCGGAAACCACCATGGTGGCCAGGCGGTGCCTGAGCACGACCTTGAGGGTCGCATCGTAGACGCTCCGCATCCCCTCGAAGACTCTTTCCGATGCCGCATAAATGCGCCCGTGCTCCTCCGTCGCGGGTGGGCGCAGAAAACGGCTGCACATCATGGGCGTCAGGCTCAAGGAGACGAAACCCGAAACGAGGATCGCAACCCCGATCGTGACCGCGAACTCATGGAGCAGCCGGCCAAGGATTCCGCCCATGAAGAGTACCGGGATAAAGACCGCGGCGAGGGAAAGGGTCATGGACAGGATGGTGAAGCTTATCTCCCTGGAGCCATGGAGCGCCGCCTGGATAGCGCTTTTGCCCAACTCCATGTGCCGGACGATGTTTTCCAGCATCACGATGGCATCGTCCACAACAAAGCCGACGGAGAGCGTCAACGCCATCAGAGAGAGATTGTCCACGCTGTAACCGAAGAGATACATTGCCGCGAATGTGCCCACGATGGACATGGGCAGCGCCATGCTCGGGATCACGGTCGCCGACAGGTTCCGGAGGAACAGGAAAATCACCAGTACGACGAGGCAGACGGTCAATAAGAGCGTGAACTTCACGTCGTTCACCGACACGCGTATGGTTTCGGAACGATCGAAAAGGATCTTCAGCTCGACTGAGGCAGGCAATTGCTCGCGGAAGGTCGGGATCAGTTTTCGGATCGAGTCCACCACCTCGACCGTGTTGGTTCCGGGCTGGCGATAGACGGGCATGCCGATCGAGCGCGCGTCGTTCAGCCAGTTCGCTACCTTGTCATTCTCCACGCTGTCGATCACCCTTCCCAGCTCCGCCAAACGCACCGGCGACCCATTCCTGTAAGTCACGATAAGCGGGCGGTAGGCCTCTGCCTGCGTCAGCTGCCCGCTCGCCTGCACCGTAAACGATTGAAACCGTCCACTCAGGATCCCGGTAGGCAGATTGACATTACCGCGCTGAACCGCATCTGCCACCTCATCAATGCCGATTTGTTTCGCAGCCAATTTCTGCGGATCGAGTTGAACACGCACCGCATACTTCTGCGCGCCGAACACCTGCACCTGGGCCACCCCGCTGATCATCGAGACTCTTTGGGCGATAAAAGTCTCTGCATATTCATCGACATCCGAAAGCCGGAGGGTGGGCGAGCTCATCAGCATATAGATGATCGGTTGGTCGGCGGGATTAACCTTCTGGTACGCGGGGAGGCTCGGCATGTCGCGTGGAAGCTGGGGCGCGGTTTTCGCAATGGCCGCCTGCACGTCCTGCGCGGCGGCATCGATGTTCCGGCTCAAGTTGAATTGCAGCGTTATCTGGGTTACCCCAAGGGCATTGGTGGACGTCATCGAATCCAGGCCCGCGATGGTCGAAAACTGCCGCTCCAGCGGCGTGGCCACGGCTGAGGCCATCGTTTCCGGGCTGGCTCCCGGAAGACTGGCGTTCACCGATACGGTCGGAAAATCGACATTGGGCAGGTCGCTCACCGGCAGCAACCGGTAGCCAAAGATGCCAAACAGAAGAATAGCCAACATGACGAGCGTCGTCGCGACCGGGCGGTGAATGAAGATCTCTGCGATATTCATGGATGTGTACCCAGACTTCCTGCCTGCGCCCCTTTTATTTCCAGGCGCGCTCCGGGGACCAGCCGAAGCTGGCCGTCGGTCACCACGCGCTCGGCCGGCTGCAACCCCCGCTCAATGACGGTCTCTCCTTCAACGGTCATGCCGGGGGCAACGGGGCGCAATTCCGCGGTGGAGTCCGCCCGGACCACAAAGACGTAGGGTCCTGCCTGTCCGCTCTGCAAGGCTTGCGAGGGGACCACGACCGCGCTGGGCCGCGTCGTGAGCCTCAGCAGAACATTCACGAACTGGCCCGGCCAGAGGCGCCTGTCTTTGTTCTCGAAAGTGCCCTTGAGCCGTATGGTTCCCGTGCTCGTGTCCACGGCGTTGTCCACAAAGGCCGCCTCACCCTGCGCGGGGTTCTCTCTGTCGTCCGGCGCCGCCGCTTGCAGCTTGAGCCTGGAGACCGCCATATACTTCTTGATCTCCGGAAGGTTCTGCTCCGGAACCGAAAAATTGACGTAAATCGGATGGATCTGATGGATCACGACGAGCGACGTGTCGTTGCTTTTCACGATGTTTCCTCGATGAACCATCAGGCTCCCGGTCCTGCCGTCAATAGGCGAGCGAATGGAGCAGTACCCGAGCTGGATTTGCGCATTTTCAATGGCGGCCCGGTCTGCGCTGATCGCTTGCTGCGCGCTTTCGATGGCTGCAGCGTCCGCGTGCAGCGACGCCTCGAGTGCCTCCATTCCAGTCCGGATCTGTTCGTACTGTTCGCGGGGAACCACGCCTGCTTGAATCAGCCGCTCGTACCGCCGGGTTTCGCCCCGCGCGTGCTCTGCCTGGGCCGTGTCGCGTGCCAGGTTGGCCTCGGCCTGCTTTAACTGGGCAAGATCCCTCGCGAGATTCGCCTCGGCCCTCTTGAGATCGGCTTCGAAGGAGCGCGGATCGATCGTGAAGAGAAGCTCTCCCTTGCGGACTTCCTGGCCCTCCTTGAAATAGACCTGCATCAGCTCTCCACTCACCTGGGTTTTGACGGTGACGGTGGAGTAGGCCTCTACCGTTCCAATGGCATTCAGTTGGACGGGAACGTCTTTGAGGACAGCGGCCGCAACCACCACGGGCACGACGGGCTTGGACGGCGGCGGAGCCTCTTTCTCCGAACAGGCCGATAGAAAGAAACCCGAAGCCGCGAGAAGACACGCGAAATTCTTTGCGATCCTTTGCGTCTTCGCGTCTTCGCGGTGAAAGCAGCGTACGCCGCCTTCACCGCCAAGACGGAAAGACGCGAACAATCGCGCTGAGAATGTTTTGACAAATGACAAATGAGAAATGACAAATGACCAATGACAAATGAAGTATGAGGGATTTGCAGATTCGTTTCTCGCGTGCAATTTGTCATTTCTCATTGGTCATTTGTCATTTTTCATTTGCGAGATCTCTCTCATCAGTTCAAAAGCTTCAGCTCCTCGACGGCTTCAAAGAGGGCTTTGTACCCTTCCAGATCGGGCCTTACCCACCGTTTGAGTCCCTCCATATCCATAATCCTCCGGTGCTCCGGGTCATTGTAATCCATTGCGAGCAGGGTCTCGGTCCATTTCTCGAAGCCGCTTGGGTCCCCGTTGATCAAGACCGTAAAGTTGCAATGGCAGTAGGGAGGTGAAGTCCAGATCGCCAGGACTTTCGAACGGTCGGCAAGACCTTCGCTCACCACGCGTGCCCAGTACTGGTGCCCGACAGCCCCCGCGTCGGCCCCACCTTTCTGGACCGCGTTCAAGACTTCCACTTCGCTTGTTCCGGTATCTCCGTGCTTGCCGACATCAAGGTCGAAGCGGATCGGAAGGATGTCCCTTTCCGGGTCTATGCCCATTTTTCCGAGAAAATAGGCCGGCAGGATGGCCGCCTGCCCCGAATCGCGGCTGCCGAATGCGACGCGCTTGCCTTTCAAATCTTCGATCCTCTCGATGCCGCTCCCGGCTCGCGCGATGATTTTTGTGGTGAAACCGACGTCCGTATCCCGCATGGCGAGAGCCCGGCACTTTCCGCTCGTGCGGCGGTGTACCTTCACATACGCCAGGTTTGTGTTCCAGGCGACGTCCACAGTCCGGGACAGCAGCGCATCAACCAGCGCATCATAGTTGGAGAACAACACATAATCGGTCTCGATGCCTCTTTGACGAAAGTAATGTCTGATTCCTTCCCAAATCGGCACTACCTTCGCGTCGTAAGCCACCGCGCCAACCTTGATCGCGTCTCCCATTCTTTCTCCTTAACAAATCAGTGATGAGTGATCCTTGCAATCCGCAGAGTGTTCATTCGTCAATCGTCAATCGTCAATCAAAACAGGGGGAGACCTGCCACGGCTTTGCCAATGAAGTCATAAAGGACGTCCGTCGTAGGCGCCATGACGGAAGCCGCGCGCGCGTCGCGAAAGTGGCGCTCCACCGTGAGCTGCCGCGCGAACGCGGCTCCACCGCAAGCGCGCATGGCCTCATCCGTGACTTCAAGCGCGGCTTCGGAGGCGACCGCCTTTGCGCCCAGCACCCCGACCAGGGCTGTCTCACTGCCGGATTCGATTCTCGCCAGGGTCTGATCGAGAAAACCTCGCGCCGCATCCAAAGCCAGGCGCATGCGCGCGAGCCTGGCGCGGATGCCGGGGATTGCGCTCGCAAGGCTTTCCCCCAGGTGCTCCAGGCGAGCGCTGCTGGTGTGCTGTACGGCTGAGGCGAAGGCAGCCTCTCCAATGCCGAGCGAAACAGCAGCGCTCCCTATCTGGAACCAGGGCAGGACTACTTCCATCATCATTTTGAAACCCTGTCCCTCGAGTGAGAGCCTGAAGTCCTGTCCGACATGACAATCGCGCAGGATCATGGGAGCGCTTGAGTTCCCCCGCAACCCGATGCCGTTCCAGGCCCCGCTCACTTGCAATCCGTTCGTCCCACTCTCGACCAGGTAGAGGGTGGAATCCGCGGGTGTCTTGCCATCGACGGCCCCCGCCGAGGTCACGTAATAATCGGCATATCCCGCGCTCGTGACAAAGGACTTCTCACAATTGAGGACGACCACGCTCGCATTGCGTTGCGCGCGGCTGACGGGAGCCCAGAAGTGGCTCCGCGACCCGCGTTCGCTGAACGCCAAAGTTGCCAGCGCTTCGGCCGCGGCAATCTTTTTGAGTGCGCCTTCTCTCTTCAGGCTTCCAGACATCGCGATTGCCTGGGTCCCGCACACGTGCATCAAATAAATCATTGCGGTCGAGGCGCAGGCGCGGGCGAGCCTTTCCGTAATTGCGGCGAATTCCCTCATTCCAGCGCCACTCCCACCAAATTCCGCCGGAATGGTGAGTCCGAGCAATCCGGACTCTTTGAGTGTCTTCACCGAGGCGGCCGGCCACAGTCCTTCCAAATCGACACGGCGCGCCTCGCCCTCCAAAATGGGAACGACGTTGGACTCTACCTGACTCATAAGTTGAGTAAGCGGTTGCATCGTCATGAGACTCCTCCGGATATGCTGCCATTGGCGCTGCGGACAAGGTGCGTCCTTCGGCGCCCGCAAAAGTGTAGATTGGTAATCTGTCAGTTAAAGAGGTCCGCTTGCAAGCAAGAATTCACACGCAGTGCAAGTGGGAGTCATGCGGCCTTCAACTCTCTCAGAAGCCGTGGAGAATTTAATTCGTGTTAATTAGAGGAAAGGGGTGGATGGTTGGCTCCTCCACCACCAAGATCTCGTGGTCTCACCAATGGCAGCCATGCATCAGTGCAGCCTGTGTCACTATATGTTTCACTTGGTGCGCACCAAGTTCAAAAAGGTCAAATTGCATCAGGTCGTGGCACGGGCGTCCCGCCCGTGGGAACTGAGGATCTAACCTGGCCTGGTCATGGCCGAGATGGCCATGCCACGAAGACCCGTCTCGAGCGTGACTGACCCGGCGGTATGAGGCTCACTCGCTACTAATAGCGGGCGAGCCTCATTACTGCCCAGAAGGAAGGAACCGCCGATGCGCGCCGATGGACGCCGATTTTCCTCGAATCCATCCGCGTGAATCGGCGTTGATCGGCGGTTTCATTCCTTTTTCTATTACTCATGCCTCTCGCGGGAAACTTGACCGATTTGTGAACTTCGTGGGCACCAAGTGGACCTAGTCTCGCAAAAAGGGAGGGTACGCATCATGATTTTCGGTATGACGACATTTACCATCGTCCACGTTGTGTTGAGCTTGATCGGAATCTTCTCGGGATTCGTTGTCGTGTTCGGGCTGCTGACGGCGAAACGACTCGACAGTTGGACAGCGCTTTTTCTCATGAGCACCGTGGCCACAAGCGTGACCGGGTTCCTCTTTCCGTTCGATCGCTTCTTACCGTCCCATGCGGTCGGCATCCTATCGCTGATCGTGCTGGCGGTTGCGCTACGCGCGTCACCTGGCTGGCGCTTGGCGGTGGGTCTACGTGGTCACCGCTGTAATAGCCCTCTATCTCAATGTCTTCGTCTTGATTGTGCAGCTTTTTCTGAAAGTGCCGGCCCTGAAACCGATCGCTCCGACGCAATCCGAGTTACCATTCGTGCTCGCGCAGATCGTCGTTCT
>QHZE01000178.1 GCA_003225335.1 Acidobacteriota bacterium | reverse complement strand
TGTGCAGCGAACCGGGATCGATGCCTTTGCGGTTAACATTGGGCAGGCTCATTTGCATGGGCGCAATCAAGTGCGGCTCAACCTCTGCCGTTTGGCGGAATTGAGGAAGAGGATATCTGTTCCACTGGTATTGCACGGCACCACCTCCATATCCCAGTCAGACCTCAAAGAAGCCATTCAACTCGGTGTCCGGAAGGTCAATGTGGGCAGTATTCTCAAGCGCTCTTACTTCGAAGCGGTCCGTCGCGCTTGCTCGACAATCGGCCCAGAGTATAACCCCTATGAGGTCGTGGGTTCCGGATTGGAGAAAGATGTTCTCACCGCCGGACGAGTGGCCTTACAGAAGGTGGTTAAGGAGCTGATGAAATTGTTGGGGAGCGCAGGTAGGGCCTAGCCAGACAATGAATCGCTAAACCAAGGGCGACCCCGCAAAGGCGCCGTCGGCTGTAAAAATGTGGAGGTTAAATCATGTTTGATGTCTGCGTCATTGGTTCGGGACCCGCCGGTGGAGTCTTGTCAAAGGAACTCGCGGAGGCTGGTGCCAAAGTGGCTCTCGTGGAGGCAGGCCGCACGATGCTGCCCGAAGATTTCCAGTATCATGCCTGGCCATACCAGCTTCCCTATCGCGGAACCAGGAAACCCGGAACCCCTCCAGCGGCCTACCCGAAGGAAGTCACAGAAGCGATCCGGTATGACGATTGCGACAACATTCGCGTCGATCGAATTCGTGCTGTCGGTGGACGCAGTATCCATTGGAATGCCGTCTGCTTGCGCTTTGCAGAGCGGGACTTCCGCGAACATAGTCTGGAAGGTGTTGAGGAAGATTGGCCGCTTACCTACGGAGAACTGGCACCCTGTTATTCGCACGTCGAAAAGATGATTGGTGTGACCGGTTCGCGGGAGAACCTGGAGATCATTCCCGATGGAGAGTTTCTGCCGCCCCTGAAACCTCGCTGCAGTGAAGAAATCGTGCAGCGCGCCTGCACAAAACTGGGGATCCCCATGATCCCCGCCCGCAAAGCCGTTCTCACTAAGCCTTACGATGGCCGCCCCGCCTGCCATTATTGCGGACGCTGTATGGAGGGGTGTGACGTGGGAGCGATTTTTAGTGTGCCAGTTTCGATGTTTCCGAAGGCCCTCAAGACCGGCAACTTCACTCTAATCCAGAACAAACTCGCGCGGGAACTTCTGGTAGACCGAGAGGGCAAGGTGAAGAGTGTCTCGGTGATCGACACCCTCACAAGAAGAGAGGAGGAGATTCGGGCATCGATCTTCGCTATCTGCTGCGGCGCCCCCGAATCGGCGCGTTTGCTGCTCAACTCGCGGTCTCCTCAGTTTCCGAATGGGCTTGCCAATTCAAACGACATGGTCGGACGCTACCTCCATGGGAATGTTGCCGCCAACGTCAACGGTTACTTGGAAGAATTAGTCGGTACACAGCCGGTCAACAATGACGGTGCGACTGATCATACTTATATTCCTCGGTTTAACCACCTTAAGCGAGAAAAGAGGGCTTACGCCGGCGGATTCCACTATCAACTGAACTATGTGGGGTTCATGTTCCCTTACCAGGCGAGGTCTTTAACGGGGTTCGGCGAGTCGTTCAAGAGGCAGGTACGGGAGTTGCAGCCCGGTTTTGTTCAGATGGGCGGTTGGGGAAAAGCGCTGGCGCGGGCGGAGAATCGGGTTACCGTCGATCGGAATCAGGTTGACGCTTATGGCATTCCCATTCCTGTATTGCATTTTCGTTTCTGCGAAAACGACGTTGCGCTCTGGAACGATATTGTGGAAAACGCTCGTGAGATTCTGCACAAGGCCGGCGCAAAAATAATCATTAATACGGGGGCGGCGCCAGCCGGCTTTGGAAGCCACGAGGCAGGGACGGTGCGGATGGGCAAGGACGCGCGAACCTCGGTCTTGAATGCGTATTGCCAGGCTCGTGAAGTCAAGAATCTATTTGTCGTGGGCGGAAGCGCCTTCACGACTTACCCCGAGAAGAACCCCACGCTGACCATCATGGCTCTCGCCGTTCGAACGGCAAATTTCATTGCCGGCGAGGTCAAGAAACGCAACCTCAAGGCCTAACGGATCGGCTTCTAGCCATTCAAGGCGGACACTCCATCCATCGGGCGAGTTCGCTCGGCAAGCTAATAAGAAAGGAGGCAGACAGCACTCGAGCCGGAGGGGGAATGCAGATCCCTGTGGTGGATATTGACGGAGACGGGGATCTCGATATCGTGGTTGCGGGGAAATCCGGCTTGTTCCTCTTTGAAAATCTCACCGTGGGGCGCTAGTTGCCCTACCTTGCTATCTCGGATTGCTGTGATCGATCAGGAGCTCGGGCCGATTAGTGCCCAACGCGCCGAGAAAATGATCCGGAGGACACCTTCTTCCGCGCTCTGGCGGGCCCAACCCGGCGCGCCATTTTTGAACGTCTCACTTGTGGAGAGGCCGCTGTGAAGGACCTCACGGCGCGCTTCAACGCTGTTGCAAAGGTTGGTCGCTGCAGCTTTTCTTTCGAGCTCATCGCCCTGTAGAGCGAAACCGGCGCTGCGGTACCGTCATACACAAGCCCAGTCCGAGCTGTGACTGCGCCACCACGAGTCGCTTGCGCGGAACAAAAAGGCAGGCATGTTGGCGAAGGTTTTCGGGGTATTCCAGAGCGAAGAATCGCTTCGTGCCGCCCCGCGCGACCTCATGAAACGCGTCAGCGACGAGGCCCTCATTAAGCTGGATGAGAAGACTCTTCAGCTCATCGCAAAACGCCAGTGATGAGGTTTTGCACACGGATTCGCTGTCGGCTCGTTCGAAAGCCTTGTTAACGCGGAGCGGCGATTCCGCGTCTATCCTGTCGTACAGGACGTGCCATATGCATAAGAACTGGATCGCCAGGACACTGGAAGCTTTGGTACTCGTGTGCGGGGCGGCTGCGGGGAGCGTCGGCCCCGCGGCTGTCATCCACGAGTGGGGAACTTTCACTGCTCTCCAAGACGAGGAGGGCCGCGCCGTCGCTGGAATCAACGTCGACGACGAGCCCGTTCCCGGCTTCGTCCACGATGTGGCCGCCGGGCTAGTCGGTGCGCGCGAGCGAGTGCTCCGGAAGTACTCGAAGGGGACGATCCCGGCGGCGCACCCCCTGATCACGATGCGACTCGAGACGCCCGTCCTCTACGTGCATCTCCCGCCCGGCACCGAGTCGCTCCGGCTCGATGTCGACGTTGCGTTTCGGGGAGGCTGGCTCAGCCAATACTTCCCAAACGCAGTGGCCGAAGCTCCGGGCCTGGATCCCAGAGGTAGGGGGATGCTCACCTCCGACACCATCGGCACGCTCCAGTGGAAGGACGTCCGCGCGCACCACGAAGCGCGGCCCGGCCCTGAGACGACGGACCCCGTCTGGCTCGCGCCCCGTCGCGTCGAGGCGGCGACCCTGACCGTCGGGGACGAGAACGAGCGGTTCCTCTTCTATCGGGGCCTCGGGCACGTCGACGCGCCCCTCCGTATCGCGCGCGACTCCGAGGGGGACGCGCTGCTCGTGCGGGGCGCGGTACCGCGGGATCTTCTTAAGAACGGCCCGCTCTCAGTTGGGACTCTCTGGCTCGCCGACATCCGCGCGGACGGCACGACCGCGTGGCGGAGCGTCCAGTGCGCCGACATTTCCGCAGGAGCGCAGGCGGCCGGCGCCGTGCTGGCTGCCCTGCCCGCGGTCTTCCGCGAGAGTGATTACGGGCGGCGCGAAGCGTCTGCTACCCTCCGGGCGGAGTTGCGTCGGGCGCTCGTCAGGGATGGGCTCTTCGAGGACGAGGCGGAGTCGCTCCTCGCCACCTGGGATGCCTCCTATTTCCGCGCGCCGGGGCTCCGTCTCTTCTTTCTCGTACCACGGGCATGGACGGAACGGATACTCCACCTGCGACTCTCGGTCCAGTGCGAGACCGTGCGCACGATGGTCGGCCGTATCGACCTCGTCACACCCGTGCAGCGCCGCCTCATCGAGCGGATCACGGCGGGTCCGACGTCGGACGGGAAGTGGTACTACGAGGCCAGCGAAGCCCGCACGCGCGCGCGGGCATCCCAGCCTTATGACCTCGGGGAGATCCTCGCGGAGCGCGGAACAAACGTCCCCGCCGATTACCGCGCGTACGTGGACCTCGGCCGCTTCCGCGACGCGATCCTGCTCGACGCGCAGGATCGCCGGCCCAGGTACGCGCTCGGCCGGTTCCTGGAGACTTATAGGATCCGGGCGTCCGAGGTTCTCACAGCCCCGCTCACCGCTGCCGGACCAAGGTGATCACGGCAAGTGGCCTGACCCACAACATCTCCGCTGCGCACGTAGTCCCCTACCGTACCGTAGCCTTGATTTCCACAAAGAACTTCCCGATGCGGCGTTGCTACCGTCCAGGGGCCGCGGCGCGAGCGCATGCACGTGCTCCTTGGGATCGGCGAACAGCGGGCGTTCCGCTAGGACGACTTCGCCGCGTACTATCGTCGCGTCCGTGCGGGCTTCGAGGCGATCACACAACTGATGGGCGCGTATGCAACGCGGGAGGACGAGGTCGGCGAGTTGCTGCGACGGAAGCTGTTCGTGAACCTTCACACGGTAGTGCGCCAGGGTCTCCGGTCCGGCGTTGCCGAGCTAC
>QHZE01000177.1 GCA_003225335.1 Acidobacteriota bacterium | reverse complement strand
GAACGGCCGCTCTCCAAAGTTGCAGGGGCAGGGAACGTTGCAGGTGCAGGCTTCGGTCAGCTCACCCTTGATGCGCCACGGACGCTCCGGCCGCCTGTTCTGCGCAATAGCGGCCCCGACGGCGGCAGACAGCAACAACGCTGCGATGGTTTTCGCGCCGCTCAACTTCAAATCCGCGCTCATCTTCGCTGCAACACCACAGGCTGGAAAGGATTTCTCTGCGTTCCCCTGGGAGCGCAGACATCCTGTTCACCACAAAGACACGAAGACGCGAAGAATCGCAAAGGATTTCTTCGCGTCTTCGTGTCTTCGTGGTGAGATTTTTTTTGGGTTGCGGCTTGGCTGCGCTGTGCTCATCTGTAGTTTCATTCTTGCTGGGGCGAGTTTTTTATCTTCTTCACGATCGCCCAATTATTATTCAGATCGAATACCTCGCTCACTTCCCCTTCGTCGAGCCGTTCCAGACGGCTGCGTAGTTCCTCCCGCAGGTCACCTGTCTTTGCTTTGAAGTATCCACGCTCCGGAGCGGTGGGGTCTAGGGAATGAGCCAGGGCGAGCTCGTCAAAATTTTCGCCCTTCTTGATTCTCTCGAGCAGGCGATCGGCTTCGCTCTTCGTTCTCACCATGATGATCTGGTAGACGCCCAATCGGTCCGCTCCGGCCGGCGCGGAATCCTCGGTTTTAGCGCTCAGCTCTCCGAGGCGTCTTGCCGTCTCACGCGTCAGCGCATCGCCCGGCCCAAGAGCCTTTTCCAACATGGCGAGCGCCCGCTGGTAAATCCGAACGGCCTCGTCTCTCCGGCCCTGAGCGCGACAAAACTCACCGAGATTCCGGAGCGTGGTCGTTGTCTCGGGGTGGTCCTTGCCCCAGAATTTTTCTTCGATGGCCAGAGCCTGTTTGTAAAGGGACTCCGCTTCTTCAAATCCATTCTGACGGAAACGGACCACGGCAAGATTATTCAGTGTGACAGCGGCGAGGGGCGCTGTTTCTGAGCCGAAGTGTTTCTGCCAGATCAGCAAGGCATGTCTCAGCGCTTGATCCGCCAGCTGCAATTTGTTCTGCCTCAGATACAGAAAACCCAGGTTGTTCAAGACATCGGCTGCCGCCGGATCTTCGCTTCCCAGAGATGCCTGCCTGATCTTGAGTGACCGCTGATAGAGGGATTCGGCCCGTTCGTATCTCCCCTGCATTACGCTCAACCCGGCCAAATTGTAGAGCACGTCTGCCACATCGACGTGGCCGGGTCCCGCGACGGCCTCACAGAGCTGCAAAGCACGTTCGTAGAAGGTCTCGGCCGTATCGTACTTGAGCTGTGCGTAAGCCAGCGACCCCAGGTTGTTCAAGCTGGCGGCGACGTCGAGATCCTTTGCGGCCCCGCTTTTTGCGAGCAGTGAAATAATCTCTTCCGAAGTCTTTTCCGCTTCTGCGTAGCGCCCCTCTCTGTAAAGCTGACCAAATTTCCCGGCGAGGGTGGCCAGCTCTCCCGACTGCGTCCATCCCCAGCACGGCGCCATGAGGACGACCCCCAGGGCCAGAGACAGCTGTCTCGCCGCGCCCGCATGGATAAGAGAGGAAAGGAGTCGTCGAATACCGGAGCACATGATTCCACTCTTGTCAGACTTCAGACCTCGACCTCAGGGGTCAGACCTCAGACCGCTTGTTTGGAGTTCAGGCTTTAGCCTGCTCCGGGTTCAGTGCAGCCTGAAGGCTGAACTCCATGCTTGCACTTCAGACCTCCGTTATATCAATCGTGCGCGCGTAGAAACCCGTATCGAGGCGGCGCGTGCGCACAGGCTCGCCGGAAACAGCCAATTGAATCCGATAGCGGCCCGGGGCATCCGGTCGAAACGTGTGGGACCACAGGGTCCACGTGGCGTTTGTCTTGTGGGCGTAATCTTCAACAGGCATAAAGCGCGCATCCGGATTGAAACGGATCACCAAGGTTTTGGTCAGCCTGTCGCCTCCCCAGAGAATGCCGGCGACCTGGTAGACGCGCTCCCCTTCCACCAACCACTTCTCGACGCGGACCGGGACGGCCGCCAGATCGATGCTCGCAGGCTTGAAGTCCCGCGCCAGAAGAGGCTGGAAGCTCCTCTCGAAAGCGCGTGTTGCCCCGAACGCAGAACTGCGGAAAGCGTCCTGGTGGGTGCGGCCGGCGTATTCCCACATCTGGCCGGTGGCGGGAGCCTCGTCGTCCAGGAGCTCAATCTCATTGACCCACTTGATGCATGCGCACCCGTACCAGCCGGGCACAACGAGACGAAGCGGGTATCCGTGGTCCTTGGGAAGCGGAGCGCCGTTCATGCGTGTCGCAAGGAACGCCCCTGATGCCTGCAGCTGCTCCAGGGTAAAGATCCAGCTTGCTCCGGGCAACGAGCCTGAATCCGGCTGGGAATGCTTGTCAAAGCCCCCGATGAGAACGCGCGTAGCTCGTGGCAGGATCCTGACCTGTTCGAGCACCTTCGAAATCGGAATGCCCGTCCATTTTGCGGCGCTGATCAGCCCGTAATGCCCCTCTCTGGTATTGCCGGCGCACTCGATGAGGTGTGTGCCGAGCGGCACGGCGTGCGGCGCCAAGTCTTCCAGCGGCAATTCCATCGGCGCCTGCACCAAGCCTCGCACAGATATCATCCAGGACCCGTTGAAGCGGAGTTGGTCCGGGCAGAGCGTCCGAATGAAGAATCTTTCGTTGGGCGTGATAAGAGTATCAGGAGTGAGTGTCGAGAGATCGAGGGCCAGACGGCCTCCCAACCCCGAGCCGACAACCGCGCCCAGAGGAAAGTCCCCCTCGTCAACAAAAGGCACCGCCGCGAGCAGTTTTCTGCGCGCGTGCGGGGGCAGCCCCTCCGCGCCCGCATTCGCTCGAAGCTCGCGGCAGAGCGCAAAACCGATTGGCGCGGCAACCGCAACACCGACGGATCTCCGCAGGAAAATCCTCCGAGTCTCGAGCCGCATGTTGAAATTGTAGAACGCCGGTCACTGCGGGATAAAAGGAAATATCGTTCGGAGTTCAGGGCCCTAGTCTGCCCGCAGCCTGAAGGCTGAACATCACTTCAACTATTGGGCTTGGATTTCTCCAGACAGCCGGGACAAATCCCATGGGTGAAATCAATGTCCGCTCGCTTTCGGAAATATGCTTCCAGTTCTTCCCAATCCCCGCCGGCGTTACGGATCTTCTTGCACCATGCGCAAATCGGCACCAGTCCCTTTAGAGTTTTCACATCTGACAGCGCGTCCTCCAGCTCTCCGAAGAGTCTTCGCAGCTCGGAAAAAATCGCCGCGACTGTGATCGACATCAACGCGGTGACGCCCATAAATGTCTGCAGCAAGAGGATGGACTCGCCTGGACTGGTCATCACAAAGGGACCATACCCGTGCAGGGTGCCCCGGATCGCAAGGACACACAGCATCAGGTTTGCCGTGGCGATCTCACGCTGGCGAAACCGAAACGCCATCCAAATGAGAACGGGGGCAAGGAGAAATGTGAGCGGGTAATTTTTGACTGTTAACGGAGGCCACCCGCCAAACACAGCCTGAGCGAAAGCGAAAAGCAAAATGAACAAGGCCATGGCCTCAAAGGTCTGGCGGCGATTCCATGGCCACGTGCGGTTCACGCTCCAAAGAAGTATCGGGGGAGCGAAGATCAGCGCGCCCAGCATGTCCCCGAGCCACCATGTCAGCCAGATGGATACATAGTCGCTCCGGGCCGCAAAGTCCCCCAGTGCGAGGCTGGTGACGCCCAGCGTGGCGCTCACGGTCGTGGCCACTACGCCGGCGAGAGCCGTGAATTTAAGGATGTCCTGCCCGCGCCGGAAAACATCGAGGCCACCGGCAAATCTGTTCACGAGATAGGCGCCCAGGAGGCCTTCCAGCGTGTTGCCCGCCGCGATGCCGGCCGACGTCGCAGCGGTGCCTGTGGTCGTGACGTTCACCAGGAAGGCGCCCAACAGGATTCCGGGCCAGATGCGATGCCCAAGCAGAAGGTACGCCGCTAAAGCGATTCCGGCGGGAGGCCATACCGTCGTGGCGGTTAGATGCACAAAAGCCAAAGCCAGCCCAAGTTTGCCAAAGACCAAATAAACAGCAGCAACGGCCGCCAGACTGCTGACATACCGAACGTAGGAAAGAGAAACAGAACCCGTTTGATGGGATTGAGCGAGGCTTCTAACGCTCCGCTTTGTACCCTGTGGGCAGGCCACACACTCTCCCGACGTACCGCTTTTTGTGTAGACTGTCAAACCAGCGCACTCAGGGGTCACATTACGATAATTGGATGTGACAGTCAACGAATCGGCAAGGCGAAATGAGGCGAATCCTTCGCGGCCGCAAACGTTCGCCAAGGTTAGGTTGGTCTTGCATGCAAAGACTGCATAGCCTATCTTTTTGGAACTCGACCCCAACCAGTAACGGAATGCCGAGGAGGTGAGGAGGATGGCACAAGCAGACGCGCGCGAGTACAAAATCCACGCCCGCTCCACGGACGACTTCGGCCGCGTCCTGTGCAGCTGCCGCAATCACCATTTCATAGCCGACGGGCCGGTCCAGAACGGATGTCCGGGCGAAGCGATTACTCCCGCCGAACTGTTTCTTTCCGGCGTTGCAGCCTGCGGGGTCGAGCTCGTGCAGGTGCTGGCCAGGCAGCACGGCGTGCCTCTGAAAGCTGTCAGCGTGGAGTTTGCGGGCGTGATAGACCGCAGCAGCCCGGTGCGAGAGGACCTGACCCTGTTCAATTCCGTCAGGTTAAGATTTCACCTCAAGGGAGTCACGGAGGATCAGGGCGCGCAACTCATCGAGAGCTTCAAGGGCAGGTGACCGCTCTACGGCACGGTCGCAGTTGCGACCCCGAACGTGCAGGTCGAGGTCTCCACGGACCTCTAGGGCGGGGAAATACGGCAGAGGAGCAGAAGAGCTGGGGAGCAGAGGAGCTGGGGGGGCGGAGGCGCGATCAGGGTTCCCCTCTGCTCCCCTGCTCCTCAGCCCCTCTGCCGTCATTTCCCGCTGGACGACGTTGAATGACCCGGCCAATCGCTTCGCCACGCAAGTGAAATCGACATTGCAGTTCAAGAAGCTGCTCCAGGAACAATTTGGCATGGCGGAGTTCCGCCCGGGTCAGGAGGCGGTTCTGGACGCCCTGAGCACCCGGAAGGCCGCGCTGGCTGTCTTTCCTACGGGCGGCGGAAAGTCGCTCTGCTACCAGCTTCCGGCGCTGGCTTTTGAGGGTGTTACCCTCGTCGTGTCGCCCCTGATCGCTCTGATGAAAGACCAGATCGATTTCCTTACGGGACGGGGAATCAATGCGGCACGGCTGGATTCCTCGCTTCCGGCCGAGGAGTCGCGCGCGGTCGGCGGCCAGCTGCGGGCCGGAACGCTCAAGCTGCTCTACGTGGCTCCCGAGCGATTCAACAACGAACGCTTTCTGGAAAGCCTCAAGCGCGTGAAAGTCGCGCTCTTTGCGATAGACGAAGCGCACTGCATTTCCGAATGGGGGCACAATTTCCGTCCAGACTATTTGAAGCTTGCCGAAACGGCAAAAGCGCTGCGCGTGGAAAGGGTCCTGGCCCTGACGGCCACAGCCACGCCGGCCGTCGTAGAAGATATCTGCTCGGGGTTCGGGATCCCGCGTGAATGCGCCTTTGTTACGGGATTCTATCGCTCGAACCTGAACCTCTTTGTCAGCCCGGTGCGCGCGGAGGAGCGTGACGCTCTGCTCCTGGAGCGGCTCCGGACGAGGGCCCCGGGCCCGGCGATTGTCTACGTCACGCTGCAGAAAACGGCCGAGCGGGTAGCGGCAGATCTCGAACAGGCGGGTTTTCCGGCGCGCCCTTACCATGCCGGCATGGAGACCGAAGAACGAACGCAAGTCCAGGAATGGTGGATGGCGTCAGACCGCAATATTGTCGTAGCTACGATCGCGTTCGGCATGGGCATCGACAAGGCAAACGTGCGTTACGTCTATCATTACAACCTTCCCAAGAGCCTCGAAAGTTATAGCCAGGAGATCGGGCGCGCAGGGCGGGACGGCGCCCCTTCCTGCGTCGAGCTGCTTGCATCTCCGGAGGATGTCCCAATCCTCGAGAACTTCGCCTATGGCGATACACCCACGCAGAGTGCGCTCGATGGGCTGGCATCGGAGCTGCGCGAGATGAACGCAGAATTCGACGTCAGCCTCTACGACCTTTCTGCCCGATACGACGTCCGCCCCTTGGTTCTTCGAACCGCCTTGACGTATCTCGAATTGCAGGGCGTCCTGCGGCAGGGAACACCCTTTTACGCCGGCTACAGGGTTCGAACTCTCCGGCCGGCGGAGGAAATCTTCGCACAGTTCGATGCCGAACGGGCCCGCTTCCTGCGCGACCTGTTCGCCTTCGCCAAGAAGGGCCGCGTCTGGTACAGCGTGAATCCCGCGGATGCGGCCAAAGCCCTTGGGCAGGAGCACGGGCGAATCGTACGCGCCCTGGAGTACCTCGAGGAACAGGGATCGGTGGAACTTCAGGCCGCAGATCTCCGCCACCGCTATACGCGCCTGCGACCAATCGAGGACCAGAGCGCGTTGGTGGCCGGCCTTGTCCTTCGCTTCGATCGCCGGGAGAAACAGGAAGTGGCGCGAGTCCGGCAGGTGATGGACCTTGTCGCACACGACGGCTGCCAGACAAATGAGCTGGTACGGTACTTTGGGGAAGCGCGCAGCGAACCCTGCGGCCATTGCACGCACTGCCGGACCGGCCAGGCGCAGAAACTTCCTCCGCTCCGAAAGCTGCCGCCTCTGCCCGCCGATCTCGACGTGGCGCTTTTCCAGAACATGCGCGCCCAGTATCCATCGGCTCTGGGAAACCCGCGGCAGGCGGCCCGCTTCTTATGCGGCCTCAGCAGCCCCGCGCTGACCAAAACCAAACTCTCGCGGCACCAATTGTTCGGCGCGCTCGCCGAACGCCGCTTTGGAGAAGTATTGGATTGGTGCAGCCGTGTTTCGTGATTCTTCGTGTCTTCGCGTCTTCGTGATGGATTTTTAAGGAAGGGAGGAACAGACGTGGACCCGTTTCTGGAGGCGGCGATTCGGGAAGCCAGGCAGGGCCTGGCTGAAGGCGGAATCCCCATTGGATCGGTTCTGGTGATAGACGGCAGGGTTGTGGGGCGGGGACACAATCGGCGCGTTCAGAAGGAGAGCGCGATCCTTCACGCCGAGATGGACTGCATCGAAAACGCGGGGCGCCTGAAAGCCGGCGAATACGGCCGCGCCACCCTCTACTCGACCCTCTCGCCCTGCGACATGTGCAGCGGCACAGCGCTGCTCTACAAGATTCCCAGGATCGTGATCGGCGAGAATCAGACGTTTCAAGGCCCCGAAGCGTATCTTCGCTCCCGAGGCGTCGAACTGGTGATTTTGCGCGACGCGGAATGCATCGGTCTGATGACCGAATTCATTCGCGCGCATCCCGGCCTCTGGAACGAAGACATCGGCATTTGAGGAATAGTGATTCTTCGCGTCTGGGTCTAATTAGAAGTGCGAGTCAATTCATGCGGCCTTTGACTCTCTCAGAAACTGTGGAGAATTTAATTCGAGTTAATTCGTGGAATTCGTGGCCAGCAAAAAAACGCCACGAATTCCACGAAAACGATCACTGCGATTTGGTTTGACTCGCACTTCTGATGGCGCCCTTCGCGTCTTTGCGTCTTAGCGGTGAATGCGGCATACTGCTTTCCACAAAGACGCGAAGACGCAAAGAATCGCAAAGGAATTTTGTGCCACAGAGCAAAGAATTTACGGGTTAAAAGTAGTGAGGCTCTTTCCGACAGGGAGCGACTGAAATGAAACCCACTCATGTGCTCCTCACCATCGTTGTGGCGGCAGGGATCGCGGCCGCGCTGGCTTTCTGGTTCTCCCCGGCCGGCTTCCAGTCCGCCAACCAAGCCATGACTCTGACCGTGCCGCCCGGTTTTCAGGTCGAGCGCGCCGCCGGTCCGCCCCTCGTGGATCGGCCCATCGTCGCCGACTTTGACGAGCAGGGGCGTCTGTACGTCGCCGAGTCGTCCGGGTCCAATGACAAGGTCGAAAAGCAGCTCCAGGAAAAACCGCACCGGATCCTGCGGCTTGAAGACACGGACGGCGACGGCCGGTTCGACAAGAGGACCGTGTTTGCCGACAGGATGATGTTTCCCGAAGGCACGCTGTGGTTCGACGGCTCGCTCTACGTGTCGGCGCCGCCGAGCATATGGAATCTCACCGACACCGATGGAGACAGAGTCGCGGACCGGCGAGAGGAGTGGTTCCAGGGGAAGACGCTCACTGGCTGCGCGAACGATCTGCACGGCCCGTACCTCGGTCCTGACGGATGGATCTACTGGTGCAAGGGGGCGTTCGCCGAGCAGAAGTACGAGCTTCCGGGCAAGCCTCCCTTTGTGACCCGCGCCGCGCACATCTTCCGCCGCCGTCCCGGCGAGTCCTTGGTAGAGCCCGTCATGACCGGGGGCATGGACAACCCCGTGGACGTCGATTTCATGCCGACCGGCGAGCAGATCCTGACTGCGACTTTCCTCGAGCACCCGCAACTCGGCCGGCGCGACGCTCTCATTCACGCCGTTTACGGCGGCGTCTACGGAAAACAGCATGACGTCATCGAAAGACACAAGAAGACGGGGGATCTCCTGCCTGCGCTGACCCACTATGGGCCCGCCGCCCCGTGCGGTCTCACTCACTACGCGTCGCGCGTCTTCGGCGCCGCGTATCAGGACAATTTTTTCGCCTGCCTCTTCAACCTGCACAAAGTGACGCGTCATGTTCTGGAGCCGAGTGGCGCGACCTTCAATACTCGAGACAGCGACTTCCTGGTCTCAAGCAGCCTGGACTTTCACCCTACCGACGTCCTGGAAGACGCCGACGGCAGCCTCGTGGTGATTGACACCGGCGCATGGTACAAGCTTTGCTGCCCCACATCGCAGCTCGCCAAGCCCGACGTGCTGGGAGCGATCTACCGGGTGCGCCGGAAAGAGGCCCCAAAGCTCGACGATCCGCGCGGGCTCCAACTCGTGTGGGCGGCGATGAAGCCGGCGGACCTCACGCAGCTGCTCGATGATACCCGGCCCGCCGTGCGCAAACGCGCGATCGGCCAGTTGGCGAAATTAGGAAACGGCGCGATAGCCGCCCTGGAATCGGCGCTGAAAACATCAGGCTCCGCGGAAGCGCGCCGCAATGCCGTCTGGGCTCTGACTCGCATCGAAGGAGCCGCGGCGCGTCAGGCGGTGCATGACGCGCTTAAGGACCAGGACGATACCGTGCGCCATGCGGCGATTCATTCCGCCGGCGTCTGGCGTGATGCCGGCGCGCTGCCCCATCTTCTGGATGCGCTGAGCGGCCCCTCTCCCCAGCTCCAGCGCGCGGCGGCCGAGGCGCTTGGACGCACGGGCGACAAGAGCGCCGTCCCGGGACTGCTCGCCGCTGCCGGTGCGCCGCACGACCGCGTCCTCGAACACTCCCTGACCTATGCAGTGATCGAAATCGCCGATCCGGCAGCCACGGCGCAGGGCCTGCGGGCGTCCTCGCCGGACACGCGTCGCGCCGCGCTCATGGCGCTCGACCAGATGGACGGCGGCGGTTTGAAGCCTGAACAGGTCACGCCCCTGCTCACTTCCTCCGAGCCGCCCCTGAAACAGACTGCCTGGTGGATCGCAGAGCGTCATCCCGAGTGGGGCGGCGCGCTCGCAGGCTTCTTCCGCCGACGGCTGGACGCCAGGAATCTCACTTCCGTGGAACGCGAGGAAGTGGGGGGACAGCTGGCGCGGTTCGGGTCAGACCCGCAGATTCAGGATCTGCTGGCGGCGACGGTCGCGCGCGCCCGGGCGAAAGAATCACGCTTGGTCGCTCTGCGCGTCATGGAGAAGGCCCGCGTGAAGGAGATGCCCCCGGTCTGGATCCCGGCGCTCGTCCTTGTCCTCGAAGGAAAGGACCCGGACCTGATACGTGAGGCGGTCGCGGCGGCGCGCGCATCAGCCGTCCCGAAAGAACGTGCGGCCGAGCTGACAGATGCGCTGCAGCGTGTGGCGCGCGACAGCGCCGCGCCGGCGGAAGTTCGTCTGGAAGCACTGGCTGCGATTCCCGGTGGAATCAACAGCGTGGACGCAGAATTGCTGGATCTGCTCCGCGCGAGTATCGCGCCGACGCAAACGGTAGGCGCGCGCGGCTTCGCCGCCAGCGTCCTGGAGAAGGCGAAGCTCTCCCGGGATCAATTGCTGATGCTGGCCGACTCCCTCAAGACCGCCGGGCCTCTCGAACTTTCTCGCGTGCTCGCCGCTTTCGACAACGGCAGCGACGAGGAGGTGGGGCTCAAGATGATTGCCGCCCTCGGCCAGTCGAAAGCCCTCTCCAGCTTGCGCGCGGATGTACTCCGGCCCCGCCTTGAGAAATATCCGCAGCCGGTGAAGAAACAGGGGGAGGCGCTGCTTGCCAAACTGAACCTGGACGCCGCCAGGCAAAGTGCGCGGCTCGAGGAACTCCTGGCATCTCTTGAAGGAGGGGACATCCGGCGCGGCCAGGCCGTATTTAACAGTCAGAAAGCAGCCTGCTCGTCCTGCCACGCGATCGGCTACCTGGGAGGGAAGGTCGGTCCCGATCTTACGAAGATCGGCCAGATCCGCGCCCCGCGCGACCTGCTGGAGGCCATCATTTATCCGAGCGCGAGCTTTGTGCGCAGCTACGAGCCCCTCATGGTTATCACCAAATCGGGCGAGCGGCAGAGCGGCGTTGTGCGCGAGGACGCGCCCGACGAAGTCGTCCTCGCCACGAGCGCGACCGAAGAAGTGCGGATTCCACGGTCCGAAATCGCCGAGATGCGGCCCGGCACGGTGTCCGTCATGCCCAGCGGTCTCGACGAACAGCTCACGCGCCAGGAGCTGGCGGACCTCCTGGCATTCTTGAAAGCGACCCGCCGGGAAGCCCAATGAAATGACGAGTGACGAATTAATCGCGTTCGTCAGGTTCGGAGTTCAGGCTTTAGCCTGCACAGATGCGGTGCAGCCTGAAGGCTGAACTCCAAACCTGGCCCTTCGGGCAAAGTTGCCCCCGCTATTCCTTCGAGCCGGCCGTCGAGTTGACCAGTTTTCGATCGGCCATCCACTGCTTCAAGCGATCCGGCCAGCTGGACACGGGCAGAGGCGATTCCCGCATCCCGAACCCATGACCGCCGCTCGCGTAGATATGCATCTCCGACGACACGCCCTGCTTCTCCAGATCGAGATAGAGGTTCACCGTCGTAACCACGTGTGACCGGTCGTCATCCGAACAGACCAGAAACATCGGCGGCGCATCCTTCGGCACAGTGATGGTCCCGGGCCGGAATCCCGGATACACGACGATCGCAAAATCCGGGCGGGAGCTCGCGCGCTCGATCGCGTCGCTCGCGCTGTCGTTGCCCGCGTCAAAGCGCGTTCCGATGAGGGCCGCCACTTCACCGCCCGCCGAGAAACCCATGAACCCGATGCGCGAGGAATCTACGCCCCATTCCTTCGCGCGCTGCCGGACGGTCCGCAGGGCACGGGCGGCATCCGACAGCGCGTGTTCCTGTACCGTGTAGTGCGACCCCGCTGCCCGCGCCAGCCGGTACTTCAGCACAAACGCCGCAATCCCATTCTTGTTCAACCAATCGGCGATTTCCCACCCTTCCTTGTCGATCACGAGCTGCGAGTGGCCGCCGCCCGGCGCGACCACTACCGCCGCTCCGTTCGCGGACTCCTTCGGTGGCAGAAAGACGAAAATGGACGGGTAGTGCACCACGGTGAATCTCTTGGGCAGCTTGGGATTGCCCGAGGCCTCAGATACCTCCGGCGCCGATTCCGCTCCCGGCGCGCCATCCGGCCAAAGGCGAACTTCCTCCCCGCGCTCGGCGGCGAGCGCCAACCCGCAAGCCAAGACGAAACCGCAAATTATTCTGGAAACCATGGCCGAAAAACAACCTAGCCTAGTTTCTGGCGCGAAACTAGCCCCGCAGGGGCGACTCAGGAAAGCCCAGGGCGCAAGCCCTGGGAACAAGCACAGTAACAATCGCCCCTTCGGGGCTTCCCTTGTTACTGTGCTTGTTCCCAGGGCTTGCGTCCTGGGCTTTCCTGAGTTGCCCCTGCGGGGCTAGTTTCGCGCCAGAAACTAGCCTAGGTCATCTTGGTGGACACGAGGTTCACAGATCGGTCAAGTTTTACATGGCCGGGACGGCCATGCCACGAAGCCATCGTGGCACAGGCGTCTCCGCCATGACCCAGGTTTTACTTTCCACGGTCGAGACGCCCGTGCCACGTGAACTCCTGTGCCCACCAAGTGGACCTGGTTTCTGTTGCGAAATGCAATAGACGAAGGAGATCAGCCGCCGGGGCCATCGGCGGCGAAATAGGAGGTCAGGGAATTCACGCTGTCCTCCAGTTCCTCCACCATATGCTCCAAGAGGTTCCGAATGGAGAGAATGCCCTGGACCTTTCCACTCTCGTCCACGATCGGGAGATGCCGGAAATGCCGCTCCAGCATCAATCGCAGGGCATCTGCCGGCAGCATCTCGGCCTTGATCGACTCCACCTCCACAGTCATCACTTCAGCCACGGGTGTTTTGTCAGGAGACAGGTTACGATAGATGACCTTCTTCATGAGATCCCGCTCGGAAAAGATTCCTTTGAGTATCCCCAGATCCACGACCGCCACGGCTCCGACGCCGTTATCGACCATGGCTCTTACCGCGTCGGCCACGGATCCCGACAGTTCCACCGCAGCGGGTGGGACGTGGGCAATTCTCATCAGGTTCATAGCATTCCTCCTGGGGCTTAGTGTTTGGAGTTCAGCCTTCAGGCTGCAAGCCAAAGCTTGAACTCCGAGCCAGCCGCGGATGATTATTTCACAGCCGCTCAGAGACTCTGAGAGCCGTCTTTAGGGACACGGATCGACGCGCGGACCCGCCCGGATTTTGAAGTGGATCCTCGCAGATCCGCGTCCCTTTTTATACGCCTTCTTGTACAGTACGTTCCGAGAACGCAGCCTCGCTCGCAAGGCTTAAGAATACGAGCCCTAATACCAGTCACGCAAACGCACTTCGATCCCTTTTTCCCCCTTCAAAGCATTCGCAAAAACCTGTGGGTCCTGTCCCCGATAGTGATACGGGTAAACAGTCTTGGGCCGAAACGACTTGACGCACTCTGCTGCTTCTTGCGGGGTCTGGGTATAGGGCAGATTCATGCACAAAAAAGCAATATCGACGTTGTGGAGAGACTTAATTTCAGGAACACACTCCGTGTCTCCGGAAAAATAGACGCGCTTGCCGCCGAAGTCGAGCACATATCCGTTCCCGCGGCCTTTTGTATGATACAGTTGCCCCGGCGAGGGCCCTCGGGTCAGGTTGTACATGGGAACGGCTTCGATCGTCAGCGGCTTTCCCAGAGTAACGGTAGTCCGTTCCCCGTTCCGCAGAACTTTCGCTTCGGTAATGGTCTTGGCCACGGCCTCCGGCGCGATTATCACGGTTGCTTCCTTCTTTAGAGACGCGATGGCTTTGGGATCCATATGGTCGGGATGTATGTCCGTGATCAGGATCAGGTCCGCCTTGGGCAGGCCCGAATAATCCCCCTGGCTCCAGGGATCCACATGAATGACCCTGGACGACCATTCCAGCATGACACTGGCATGAGTAACAGGAACTATTTTCAGCTCCCCCGATGCTGTTTTTTCCACGTCGCCCTGTCGCTGCCTGGAAGACTGGGCGTAGGCAAGCGGGGCGAGAGCCATGGCAAGATAGAGAGCCAAACTCCAGCGACGGCGCATGAGTGACTCCTCAAAATAAACGGAGATGCTGGTACTCGTACGGAGCAGGTCTTTGTACTCCAAAAAAGATAGGGCGTATCCTATCATTACCGGGAGCTACTTCCCAACCGAAATTTGACAAGAATTCGATGGGAATCCAGAATCCAGAAGGAAAGAGAATGCCGCCATTCTGGATTTCTGAACTCTGGATTCTGACTTCCGCTTGTTCAGCTTGTGATTCAGGGGCGGAGCCGGCCGTAAGTTTCTGTGAGTTGCCGCAGTCTCGATCCAACCTCCGGGGTGAGCTGGCTCGGCAGAAACCTCCACCGCCAGTTGTTCTCTACGCTGGCGGGAAGATTCATGCGCGCCTCAGATCCAATGCCCAAAACGTCCTGCAGAGGTATGACGGCGGTATCCGCCACGGATGACAGCGCCGCCCGGATGAAGTCCCAGTGAATTTCGCGTCCGTCGCCACCAAGGTAGCGGAGTGCAAATTCCCGCTCTGCGCGCGTCTGCTCCGGCGTCAAAGTGTTCACAAGCCCCGGGGAGCGGAACCAGCCCACCGTCGTGTCGTTATCGTGCGTACCCGTGTACACGACGCAGTTCCGGACGTAATTGTAAGGCTTATGCGGATTTTCGGCGGACGTATCGCCGAACGCAAACTGCAGGACACGCATGCCGGGGAAACCCCAGCGGTCGCGCAGCGCCTCCACTTCGGGTGTGATATACCCCAGATCCTCGGCAACGAACGGAAGTTTCCCGAGGGCTTTCTTAAGCGCTGAAAACAGGCGGTCTCCAGGCCCGTCGACCCAGCGTCCTTTGATCGCCGCAGTTGCGCCGCCCGGGATTTCGTAATACTTCTCAAAGCCACGGAAGTGGTCCAGCCGCACCAGGTCTACAAGCTCCAACGTGGCGCGAATCCTATCGATCCACCATTGATAGCCGGACTTCGCCAGCACATCCCAGCGATACTGGGGGTTTCCCCAGAGCTGACCTGTCTCGCTGAAATAGTCCGGGGGGACCCCCGCAACGGTCCTGGGGTTTCCTTCCGGATCAAGATCAAAGATTTCCGCGTTGGCCCAGACGTCCACGCTGTCGTGCGCGACAAAAATCGGCACATCTCCGAAGAGCTCGATCCCGTTGTCATTGCAATAGCTCTTCAGGGAGCACCACTCACGGAAGAACTCGAATTGAGTGAACTTGTGGATCTGCACATCAAGTGGGTCAGGATTTGAGCGCTGTCTCCACTCTGTCCACGGAACCCAGCCGTTGGCATCCTTCAGGGCCATGAACTCCGCGTACTTTTCCAGCCAGTTCCTGTGCCGCGCGCAAAACCTCTCGAACTCCTCCTTTTGTTTCCGGTCCGCCTTCTGAAAAAACGCCAGGGCGGCAACCCTGAGTTGCTGCCACTTAAGGGGAATCAAGGCGCCAAAGTCCACATATTCATCGGGCAATT
>QHZE01000253.1 GCA_003225335.1 Acidobacteriota bacterium | reverse complement strand
ACATACGGCGATAACGAAACTTGCCGAGAGCGGCGCCCCCGACGAAACCATCCTGGCGATCGCCGGACACATCTCCCGGGAGATGCTGAGCCACTACTCCCACATCCGGACGGAGGCGAAGCGCCGCGCCCTCGAAGCCATTTCCACCAGGCCGGAACCGGCTGCCGTGAGAGCCCAAACCAGGAAGGCTGCCTCATGACACAATTTTTTGAGGGACTGGGCACAAAAATGGGCACAATTTCGGTTTTCAGAGGTTTGAAAGTGAGTTGTTTGGGGTGTAAGTCCTTTGTTTTCTGGTGGGCCCAGCAGGACTCGAACCTGCGACCCGCTGATTATGAGTCAGCTGCTCTAACCAACTGAGCTATGGGCCCGATGCGATTTGGGATTGCGGATTTTGGATTGCGGATTTGGGAAATCCGCAATCCCAAATCACTCGCGCATCGTGGAGCCTTCGAGGAAGGCGCGCAACATCCGGCTGCGGGAAGGGTGCCGCAGTTTCCGAAGGGCTTTGGCCTCGATCTGGCGGATGCGCTCGCGCGTGACCGAGAAGCGCTGGCCTACCTCCTCCAGCGTGTGCTCGCTTCCATCCCCCAGGCCAAACCGCATCTTGATGACCTGTTCCTCGCGAGGCGTCAGCGTCTTCAAGACCGATTCCGTTTGCTCCTTGAGATTGATGTTGATGACGGCCTCCGCCGGAGAGATCACACCCCGGTCTTCGATGAAGTCTCCCAGATGACTGTCCTCTTCCTCGCCGATCGGGGTCTCCAGGCTGATGGGTTCCTGGGCAATCTTCAGGATCTTGCGTACTTTGCTTACCGGGAAGTCCATCTTTTTCGCGATCTCCTCGCTGGTAGGCTCGCGTCCGAATTCCTGAACCAGGCTGCGTGACGTGCGAATGAGCTTGTTGATCGTCTCGATCATGTGGACCGGAATGCGGATCGTTCGGGCCTGGTCCGCTATGGCGCGCGTGATCGCCTGGCGGATCCACCACGTGGCATAAGTCGAGAACTTGTAGCCTCTGCGGTATTCGAATTTATCGACCGCCTTCATCAGGCCGATATTCCCCTCCTGGATGAGGTCCAGAAACTGCAAGCCCCGGTTGGTGTACTTTTTGGCGATGGAAACCACGAGCCGGAGATTGGCTTCGACCAGCTCCTTTTTGGCTATGTCAGCTTCGAGCTCGCCCGCCTTGATCGTGGCCAGCGTGCGCTTAAGCTCGGGAACTGTGGCAAAGGCCTCCTGCTCGACCTCTTTCAATCTGGCTTCCAGCGCCCGGACCTGCTTCTTGACAGTCTTCGCCTCTTCCAGACGCCGCGGGGTTTCCAGGCTTCGGTTCAGCTTTTGGATCTCATGCTCGATCCCCACGACCTTATCCACAGTTTCCTTGATGACAGCGACCAGCCTCTCATGCTGGGCGCCGTTCAGCTCCAAGGCCCGGACCTTCCACGCGATCGGTATGCGATAGCGCGCGAGCATCGAAAGATTCCTCTTGTACAGCCTGGAACCTCTCCGGCAGCGGTCTAACTTCAGCCGGATCCGGTTAGCGGCACGCTCGTGCCTGCGTATGCTTTCGATCACTTCGACTACAGCGGCTTTCTTTTCTTCCAGCCGGACGTCCGTCAGCTCGTCATCGTTAAGCGCGACGACGTCGCGGATCGGAATGAGGCTCTTCTTGAGCTTGTCTCCGATGATAAGGAGTTCCCGGACCACCAGGGGAGAGCGTGAGATAGCCTTCAAGACCACCTTCTGGCCGTGCTCGATGCGCTTGGCGATTTCAACCTCGCCCTCGCGGCTCAGAAGAGGAACGGTGCCCATCTCCCTCAGATACATCCGCACCGGATCATTGGTCTTGTCCAGGCTTATGGCCGCCAGGTCAAACTCCCCCTCCTCGCCCGAGTCCTCCCCTCTCTTGTCGTCCTTCTTCCCTTCATCCTGAAACTTCTGCTCGGAGTCGATGACTTCGATGCCGGCGGAACCGAAGAGGGAAAAGATGCTGTCCAGTTCGTCGGAAGAACAGATCCCTTCGGGCAGAATGTCGTTGACCTCGTCATAGAGAAGGTAGCCCCTCTCTTTGCCCATCAGGATCAACTCCTTGACTTCGTCGTATTTTTCTTCGATAGACAACCCTGACTCTCCTTTCTGCTATTTCCTTGAAAGGCTAATGAGATCTCGATCTACCTGGATCCGTTGTTCCATCAGCCGGGCGAGCATCTCATCGTCGCTCCGTTGAGAGGCTTCAGCGATCTTCGACTGGATCTCCTGTTTGTAGGAATCGAGCCGGATCTTGCGAATTGCGTTAAGCGCACTCTCCGCTGTGTCCGGCGAATGGTCCTCCGGAACCTCCTCCATCTGCATCTGGGCAAGCAGAGCCTGTTCTGCCTCTCCCGCGAACTGCCGATGGAGATCTTCGAAGGTTGTGACCGCGCTTTTTCTGAACCTCTCCTGGATGGCGGCGAAGATCCGTTCCGTCGCCAATCCATGAAAGTCCTGGCTCGAACAGAGAGGCAAAATCTGCGCCTGCAGGGACGGGTTCGCCAGCAGTAACTGCAGCAGCCGCCTTTCCCCACGCTTCATAGAAGTGACGACCGCCACAGGTTCATCCGGCAGCCGCCTGTTCCGCTGCTGCGCTGCCTTTCTTACCTCGGCGAGTAACAGCCTATCCTCAATGTTCAGTCTGCTCGCGAACCGGGAAACGTACTCGGATCTCTCGACCGCGTTGGGCAGCTTCGCCAGGTAGGGGAGAACTTGATTCATTACCTGCACTTTGCTTCTCGGCGTGTCCAAATTACCCTGGCTATGCATTGCGGTTTCCAGGACAAAGTCCAGGTAGGAGACAACCTGCCTCAGTCTATTGCGATACTCTTCAACCCCTACAGATCGAACGAAGGCGTCGGGATCCTGTCCCTCGGGCAACTGCAATATCTTAACGCGGAAGTCCTCATCGAGGAAGAGATCCAGCGACCTCTGGGTCGCCGCAATCCCGGCGGAGTCCGGATCGTAACACACCACCACCTCGCGAGTGTAGCGGCCCAACAGCTTCACCTGCTGTGCTGTCAGACTCGTCCCCAGAGAGGCGACGATGTTGTTAATGCCAAACTGGTACGGGATCAGAAAATCCATGTACCCCTCGACCAGGATGGCGAGATCCGAACTCTTGATTCCTTCACGGGAGAAGCTAAGCCCGAACAGGTTTCGGCTTTTATTATAAAGCCTGGTCTCCGGCGAATTCAAATACTTCGGTTGAGCTTCCCCCATCGCCCGTCCGCCAAAAGCGATAACTCTTCCGCGGGCATCTGTGATAGGAAACATGATCCGGCCCCGAAAAGCATCGTACTGCCGGCGCCCGTCCTCGGAACGCTTGATCAGCCCGCAATCCTCGAGCGTCTGGGGCGTGTGTCCTTTCTTGCGCAGCCACTCCAGCAGAACATCGCCTCCAGCCGGGGAATAGCCCAACTGGAAGCGCCCCATGGTCTGGCGCGTAACGCCCCGCCCCTCCAGGTAAGCCAGCGCCCCTTTGCCTTCGGCCGTATCGACCAGGATGTGATGATAAAACGTGACAGCATCGGCCATGGCGGCACGCAAGGCTTCCAGATCCGCCCCGGACGAGGCATCTTCTGTACGCGCGACCTGAGGGAGCGGGATGCCGTAGCGCTCAGCCAGCAAACGAACCGCTTCCGGAAATGTGACGTGCTCGACGAGCATCGCAAACTTGAAAACATCGCCGCCAACCCCGCAGCCGAAGCACATGAAGATCTGTTTTTCGGCATTCACGTTGAAGGACGGGGTCTTTTCGTTGTGAAACGGGCAGCACGCGACGTGGTTCCTGCCTCTCTTTTTGAGGGCGACGTGCTCGGAAATGAAAGGGACGATATCGATTGAGTTGCGGATTTCGTCGAGCACATGATCGGGATAGAAGGGCATACGAGCTCAGCGCGAATGTGTCATCGGTCTATCGGGTGATCCGGTCATCGAAGCCTTACGGCATCGCATTTGAGCAAGGAAAACCAGGATACTGGCTGGACAGATTATTTATGGAACGGCCCAATCAGTCAACCAATGAGTGAGTAAAAATGTAATCCTTCAGTTGGCCAGGGCATTCGGGTTGACCACGCAGGGCCACAGAAAAATCTGAAAGATGTCTTTCTGCTCAGTGAATCTCCGTGTTGTCCGTGTCTCCGTGGTGAAAAAGACGCCCGGTTCTTCTTGCGTGCAGCCCCTCTTAACTGAGGACGTGTGAAAGAATCGGCGTTTGCGTAGAATCTCCTCATGTCGTCGGTTGCCCCGGCCCATAATAGCGCGCGGCCACGCAAGGCTGCGCCTACGTTACGCCCTTTTTTCGATTGATGAGGCTCGCCACAAAGCCGGCGCCAAAACCGTTGTCGATGTTGACAACCGCCACATTCGACGCGCAGCTGTTCAGCATCGCCAGCAGCGCGGTCATGCCGCCAAAGGAGCTGCCGTAACCGATGCTGGTCGGCACCGCAATGATGGGCACACCAACCATTCCGCCCACCACGCTGGGGAGAGCACCTTCCATTCCAGCCACGACAATAATCACGCTTGCCTTTGCCAAGGATTCCCGAATGCTCAATAATCTGTGAATCCCCGCAACTCCAACATCGTGCGTGGTCGCAACGCGGTTTCCCATTAAGCGCGCCGTAAGGGCGGCTTCCTCCGCTACAGGGATGTCCGATGTCCCGGCGCACACGACGTGAACGATGCCCTCGCCGTAGATGCGCCCGTCCTGGGCGACGCTGGCGGCCAGCGCGGTTGCATGATAGTGAGCCTTAGCCGTTACCCGGCGTACGCGCGCGTAGATGGGTCGGGTGCAGCGAGTGATCAGAATATTGGTTTTGTGGGGCAGCAGGCTCCGTACGATTGCCGCAACCTGCTCCGGCTTCTTACCTTCTCCGAAGATGACTTCCGGAAAGCCCTGACGCAGCGTACGATGATGGTCCACTCGGGCGAAGCCGAGGTCTTCGAAAGGGAGTCCTTCCAGGCGCCGCACCCCATCCGACGGGCTGAGTTTGCCTTCCTGCACGTCCTCCAGCAGCTTCAGAATGTCCTGCCGGTTCATGATTGCAGTCGGCAGTTGGCAGCCGGCAGATTGCAGTTGGCAGAAAAGTGCGTCATCTCATTCCTGCCTTCTGCCACTTGCCCGCTGCCCGCTGTTAGAAATGCCGGCCGCCGCCTCCTTGCGTGCGTCCTCTCTCCCGCTCGCGGCCGCCGCGCTCGCGGCCGCCGCGAGACCGGTCTTGATGGTCTCTGCGAGGGGGCCTTGGCGCCTCCGCAAGGGGCGGTAGTCCAGCGGCCTCCCTGATCACCGCCTTGCGGCTTAGACGAATCTTGTTGGGCGGTTCGATACTGAGCACCTTCACCGGAATCTTATCGCCTAATTTGAGCTCGCTGTTGATGTCCTGGACACGGTAATCCGCGACTTCCGAAATGTGGAGGAGCCCCTCCGTACCGGGAAAGATTTCGACAAAGGCGCCGAAGTCCACCAGCCGGGTCACGGTGCCCAGGTAGGTTTTGCCCACCTCGGCCTCCATGACCAGATCCTCGATCATCCGAATCGCCTTCTGGGCGGATTCCGTGTCGGTGGAGGCGATGTTGACTTTTCCATCGTCCTCGATATCGATCTTGACGCCCGTCTGCTCGATGATGCCCCGGATTATTTTGCCGCCCGTACCGATGACACCGCCAATCTTGTCCTTGGGAATCTGGATCGTTATGATCCTCGGGGCATAAACGGATATCTCGGGACGAGGACCGGCCAGAGATTCCGCCATCTTCTGAAGTACGAAGAGCCGGCCCTCCCGCGCCTGACTCAAGGCCTCGGCCATCAGCGCGCGCGTGATCCCTTCTATCTTTATGTCCATCTGAAGCCCGGTAATCCCCTTCTCCGTCCCCGCGACTTTGAAGTCCATGTCGCCGTAATGGTCTTCGACTCCGGCAATGTCGCTGAGGATCGCGTACTTCTCCCCTTCCTTGACAAGCCCCATGGCCACCCCCGCGACCGGGGACTTGACCGGCACACCCGCGTCCATGAGCGCCAGGATTCCCCCGCAGATGGTGGCCATCGAGGAAGAGCCGTTGCTTTCCAGGATGTCCGATACCACTCGGATGGTGTACGGGAACGCTTCTTCGCTGGGCATGACCGGCAAGAGGCTTCTCTCGGACAGCGCGCCATGACCGATCTCCCGCCGCCCGGGCCCTCGAAGAACTTTCACCTCGCCCACGCTGAAGGGCGGGAAATTGTAGTGGAGCATGAAACGCTTGAAAGATTCTCCTTCGAGCGTGTCCATGCGCTGCTCGTCATCGGCAGTTCCCAGAGTCACCGTAACCAGCGCCTGCGTCTCGCCTCGCGTGAAAAGGGCCGAGCCGTGCGTTCGAGGCAGGACGGAAACCTGGGCGGTTATGGGGCGGATCTCGTTAAACCGGCGCGTGTCAGGCCGGACGCGATCTTCCAGGATCTCGTTGCGGAAAACCCTTTCCAGCACACGATCAAAGATGGCGGTCGCCTGCGCCTGGCGCTGCGCGTCCTCAGCCGGAATCGCCTCCACGACTTCTTTCTTCAGCTCATCCAGCCGGGCATAACTTGCCAGCTTTCCTTTGATACGCAGCGCCTCGGAGATCCTGGCAGCATAGCTCCGCTCCATGCGTTCGTACTCCGCCGCGTCAAACGAAGGTTTGACGACCTGGCGCTTGACCGGATTGATCTGCCGGTAGAGATCTTTCTGCAGGGCGATCAGCTGGCGGATCACTCCGTGACCGAAGTCCAGGGCTTCCACCATCTGCTCTTCGCTGACTTCATCGGCCCCCGCCTCCACCATAACGATTGCCTCTTCGTTGCCCGCTATGGTCAGGTTCAGCCGGCTGTCCTTCAGGCTGCTGGTCGTGGGGTTAACCACGAAGGCACCATTCATCAAACCCACCCGCACGCCCGCAATCGGTTTGAAGAACGGGATCGGCGAGCAGTACAGGGCCGCCGACGCCCCGCTGATGCTCATGATGTCCGGATCGTTCTCCTTGTCCGCAGAGAGGACAAGCGCTATGACCTGCGTTTCGTAATTGTACCCTTCGGGAAAAAGGGGGCGCAGCGGCCGGTCGATCAACCGGGAAGTCAGTATTTCCTTTTCTGTAGGCCTCCCTTCGCGCTTGAAGAATCCGCCCGGAATCTTGCCCGCGGCATAGGTATTCTCACGGTAGTCCACAGTGAGAGGAAGGAAGTTCATCCCTTCCCTTGGTTCTTTCGCGGCGCAAGCCGTCGCCAATACCACAGTGTCCCCATAGCAAACATAAGCAGCGCCGTCCGCCTGCCGCGCCACCCTTCCCATTTCGATGGAAAACTCCCGTCCGCCGATTTCGGCAGCAACTCGATAGCTCATCTTCAAACCTCCAAGGATGTGTGTCTGCCGTGGCAAGGGAAGCAAAATGGAGTCACGAGGTGGGCATGATGACTTATGAGTCGTGAGTTAAGGATTATCCCGAAGCCCTTTGCTTTCGCCATAATCTTTAACTCATAACTCATAACTCACAGCTCACCTCGCGCGAGCGGCAACAAGACCGCCCAGGCTTCCCAGTCCACGACAGAGATGCAAAGAAAAAAAAGATGCCGACAAGATATTTATGATGTCACACAAGACAGCCCGGGGCGGCAGCAGACCAGGGGAGGACAACAACACTTTGCCTTTACTTGCGGATTCCGAGTCGTTCAATGACGGTGCGATACCGATTGGGATCCTTCGACTTCAGGTAATCAAGAAGCCGACGGCGCTTACCAACCATCTTGAGAAGCCCTCTGCGGGAATGATGATCCTTCGCATGGACCTTGAAATGCTCCGTCAGATAACTAATTCTTTCGCTCAAAATGGCAATCTGAACCTCGGGCGAGCCCGTATCTGTATTATGAGTGCGATAGGCATCCACGATCTGGCTCTTCTGCTCTCTGTTGAGTTTCAAAGCAACCCCCGCGGTTCCAAAGCAGGTACCATAACATACTCCCATATTCGTGTAAACTGTTCGTTTACCGGTGCGGTTCTAGCATTTCCGCCATAGCACGTTTAGTCTCGAGACCAACCTGGAGAAAAGAACTGCCGCCACAAAGGCCCACCACGGATTTCACGACTCTTTTTGGAACAAAATCTCTCACAAAATGAAACCACCGATGAAAACAGAGCGGCAGAGCCGCAACCAAAAGCGTTTTCGCCGCAGAGACGCCAGGGTCGTCCCTGGGAGCGCACGCATCTTGCGTGCTCTGTTAGTGCCGAAACCGTGAGCGCGCTGGAAGCGTGCGCTCCCAGGAAAACCGGATAAAATTCATTACAGGCGGCCAAGAATTTGCCGGTTAGTAGGACAGAGCGGCGGAGCCGCAACCAAAAACTTGGCGATTCTTAGCGTCTTCGCGTCTTTGTGGTAAAGGCTGGGCCCAACCACCACGAAGACGCGATGAATCACGCGAAGAGTTTTCGATCAAAGGAAAAAATTCTTTCCAGCCAGCAAAGGGCGCAATCAGGTCTTGCGACCGCCAGCGTGTGCAAGCAGGCGTTCGACGTTGCGGAAAAGAATCTTCTCTCGGTCATCCGTCGTGAGGAAGGCGTTCTGGACGCGCGCGAGCACCGCCGAGGGTTCATTGATGGTGAAGTCGGATCCGTACAGCACCCGATCGGCGCCGATCTCCCTGGCTGCGTATTCCAGGATTCCAACGCGCTCGATGCCGGATCCTGAAAGATCGATGTACGCGTTCTTGTGCTTGGCCACGATGTCGATGCGGGCGAAAATGTCGTCTCGGCTTCCGCCCAGGTGGGGGAATACGATCGTCGTTTTCGGAAAGGTTTCTGCCAGATACTGCATCTCCTTTGCGGTGGCATGTATCTGCGCGACCAGGTTAAGTCTGGCCGCCAGATTCATGACCTCCGTCCACTCCGCGGTGTCGTAACGGTAATTGGTCATGTAATTGCAGAACTCGCCCAGCCAGACAAAGCCGAATTGCCGGTGGCAGTCCTCGATCTCGCGCAGCGCTTCATCTATGCGAAACGGCGTGATGACGCAGCTTCCGCGGAAACGGCCCTTGTACCGTTCCACGTATTTTGCCACTTCACGGTTCCCCTGACGATAGTCCTCCGGGGTTTGGGCCTTGTTGCTCCAGGACGAAGATATGACCCCGCGCCGGACCCCGCATTTGTCCAGGTAAGCCACAAACTCATTCATGTTGCGCGTGACCAGATGCCACTGAAAGTTCTCGCCGTTGTCACTGGGTATGTGCAGGTGCGCGTCGAAAATCCCGCGTCGCGTCTCCGCTTCGGCCTCCCGATCCAGCGGCTTCCCGATCAGGAACTGGCTCAACGCCACCAATCCCGACCGCATCCACTGCCTCCGGTGAATATGAGACATGGGTCCCTCCCTTCTATCATTGAATTTGCCGCCCAAACAAACTACGCTTGCGCTGTCATTAAAACATGGGACGCCCACACATTGCCTGGTTTTTGCGTCTTTCACACGTTGGAGATCAGAAGGTGTGAAAATCCACCGACCCGTAGGGGCGACCCTATGTGGTCGCCCGTCCGGCCAATAATAGCGCGGACTCGCGGGCGGCCACGCGGGGCCGCCCCTACGGCACGTCGTCCGAACATGACGGCGGGGCATCACTCGAGGAGAAGTCAATGAGCATTGATCCGGAAAAGGCGGTGGGTGTGCGCGCCAAGCTCTTTGGCCAGCTCACCTCCGAGAACCGCACCACGCTGTCGGTCATCGAGCACGCGCTCGATGACAAACTGGATTTCACTCCGCACCCCAAGCTGCGCCCCTTCGGCCCGCTTGCGCTCCACATCTACCAGACCGGAATCTGGTTCGTGAACATCATGGAGAGCGGAAAGGTCGAGCCCTCCGGAACCGGGAAAAAGTCCGTGTCGCCCCGGAAGAAGAATGATCTGATTGCGCGGTGTGAAGGACTCAACCGGGAAGTGGCCAACAGAGTTAACGCGCTGACGCCGGAGTCGCTCGCGCGCCTTATTGAGTTTCCCGGTGTTGGACCTTTCCCGACCGTCACCTATCTCGGGTGGCATGTCAATCACATGATTCACCACCGCGGCCAGCTCACGGTCTATTTGCGCCTCATGGGCGCCAAGGTCCCGCCGGTCTATGGACCCACGCTCGACTACCCGTGATCAGTGGTCAGACGCCTGTGGTCAGTGGTCAGTTGTCGGCGGGGCCGGCCACTCGGGCCCTCACTGGCCACTGACCACTAGCCACTGACCACATGGATGCGCCTGCGATAAGGATCGTCGGTCTCTCGAAGCGTTACGGCGGGCTCCTGGCGGTCGATAATCTTGACCTGGAAGTTTCAAACGGTGAGGTCTTCGGCTTCCTCGGCCTCAATGGCGCGGGAAAAACGACCACGATCCGCGTCCTTCTCGACCTGATTCGGCCCAGTGCCGGGAAAGCATTCGTATTGGGTGAGGACTGCCAGTCCAACGGACTTCGTGTCCGCGCCCAGGTGGGGTACCTCCCCGGGGAAATTCGGTTCTACGGCGACATGACCGGAACCGAGACCCTGGATCTGCTCGCGCGTCTCGGCCGGCAATCTGTCGCCCCGCATTACCGCGGACAGCTTCTGGAGAGGATGGAGCTCTCTTCAGCGGACCTGCGCAGGAGAATCCGCGAGTACAGCACAGGAATGAAGCGGAAGCTGGGTATCGTCCAGGCGTTTCAGACCGACCCCGCCTTGCTGATTCTGGATGAGCCCACGGAAGGTCTAGATCCGCTCATGCAGGAGTCCTTTTACCAGATCCTGTACGACGCTCAAAGGCGCGGGCGCACGGTGTTCATGTCCTCCCACGTGCTTTCGGAAGTCGAGAGGGTATGCCACAGGATCGGGCTGATTCGCAAGGGCACCCTTGCGCTCCTGTCGCCTGTGGAAGAGGTGAGGAAACTTGCGGCGCGCCGGGTGCGCGTATTTTTCGAGCGGGAAGTGGATCGCATTCCTGCCCGGTTCCCGGATGGATACGAAATCGTTGAAATCCAGCCTCAATGTTGGACCGTTCGAGCTCGGGGCGCCCTCGGGCCTCTCATCGACGCTCTCGCCGGACTTCCGGTGCGCGACCTGGAGGTCGAAAAGCCGCGCCTCGAGGACGTTCTCATAAGCTACTACCGCGAGGGAACTCCATGAGGTCCGCGTTTTTCCTGCTGTCGCATTCCATGAAGCGCGTCCGCAGCCTGGTTCTCACGATGAGTTTCCTGGTGGCAGGCTTTCAGATCCTGCTCACGCTGGTGGCGAAATCGATTGAGAAAGCCAACGCATTCGAAGAGATGTCGCATGTCGTCCCCGATTTCCTGCGCCAGCTGATGGGGCCCTCCTTCGTGGCGCTCATGTCGTTCCGCGGGATCGTATGCGTCGGCTATTTTCACATCGCCGTAATGGGGTCCCTGGTAGGACTGATGATTGCCCTGGCGACCGAACCTGCCGCCGAAATCGAGAGCGGGTTTACGGACCTGGTTCTGTCGCGTCCGCTCGCGCGGCATTGGGTGATCACACGCACGCTGGCGTTAATCCTCCTTTGCACGGGCTTCAGCGTTTTCTTGATGATGCTGGGCACCTGGGCCGGGCTCTATTGGCTCGCCCCGAAAGGCGCCGAATGGCCTGCGCCCGGCCTGATCCGATCCCTCGCGCTGAACCTCGGCCTTCTGATGTTGTGTTGGGGAGGAGTGACCGCCGCGGTGAGCGCGGCCTGTCGCCGCAGAAGCGTTGCCGGTTCGGTCGCGAGCTTGCTGACGCTCGCCGCGTATCTCCTGGACTATCTGGCGCGCGTCTGGGAGCCGGCGCAAAGCGTGGCTTGGCTGTCGCCCTTCCGTTACTACAGCCCGCTCGACCGCATCCTGGGAGCCCAGATCCCCGGGCGCCACCTGTGGGTGCTGGTCTCAGTAGCTGTCGCAGGCTTTGCCCTGGCCTATATCGTCTTTGCCCGCCGAGACCTTTGAAATGATTTCGGATTGCGGATTTCAACCCGAAATCCGCAATCCGAAATCCGCAATTTGTCAGCCCATGCTGCTGGAGCGCTCCGGGAGTATCTTGTAGAGCACACGGACTTCACTGGGCGTGCGGTAGGGATACTTGTCCAAGTTGAGGTAGCGTTTTGCCTGTTTGTCGATGTGGGCGTCGGCCCCTTCTTCCGTGATCTCCACGACCTTGCCGCGCACTTCCAGATACCGGTACGGGTTCTTGGGGTCCATGATGCACACTGCAACTTTGGGATCTCGCCGCATGTTCCGGTCTTTGACTCTGCCCTTGGCGGAGTTGATGATGATGTGCGTGCCGTCGTAATCGAACCAGACCGGCGTTACCTGGGGACCGCCATCCGGCATTATCGTGGCCAGGTTGGCAAAGATCGGCTGCTGAAGCAAGTCTGAAAAGCCTTTGGGAATGATTTGAGACATTGGTTCGCTCCTTTTCCTGCACACATGTCAATGAGGCAGGGCCCCTGGCGGTCACTGCCATTGGAAATCTCAAATTTCAAATTTGAAATTATTTGAAATTTCAAATGTTTCCCCGGCCTCACGGCCGGGGCCAGGTGCTGCCGGCCCTGGGGCCTTAAGTTAAGTTACCCCTTTCCGTGCGGCTGCCAGGGTCACTCCCTGAGTCGGAGATCCGGGCAGACACGACATTTGACTCTGATCCGAGGCGAGGAATATATTGACGCAAATCGATCGCAATGGGAACTGCCCGCAGTGGGGTTCTTCGTGCATTTCTGTGGACTGCGTGTCTCCGTGGTGAATAAAGTACTTGAATTCTTCTTGAGTTTGGCTTCCCACAACTCGTCGGGCTCCTGAGCTTCTAAATCATAACGGGAATCATCCAGTCGGTTCCCGCCGCGGCTCGTGCGTCGATCCTGGGAGTTGCGGTTCGTTTTTGATATGCTGTTGGAGTTTGTGGCAGATCCTGACCGAGACCCACAGACTCAAAGGCAGATATGCTCAGATTTGTCGATCGCCCTTTAGGTTCTCTTCTCCTGAAGGCGGCGGGTGCCAATCTGTTCATTGCAACCTTCGCCGCCGCCATTCTCATGCTGCGCTCCGAATCGCCGTCCGCGGCGGAATTCTTTCATGTATACGCTGTCTCGCTGATCTACAGTTTTTGCTGCGGAGGGCTTGCCTGGGCGTCGATCTGCTTTGCGGAGCGGAGGTTTCGCCGCTTCCCCCGGGGCGTCAGAATCCTGGTTGTCACACTCCTGTGCGTGCTCAGCGGCGCGATTGGACAATTCATCGGAAGCGCCATCTGCCTGCTCACCAACATTGATGGCAGAGGAGCGTCCTCTGTTACTTTCTCGAGGACGCTGTTGGCAGACTGGGTGTACGCGCCTATCCTCGCCTTGATCGCGGCATGTTTCGGCCTCTTACTATATGCCTGCGACATGTTGCTCAGAAATCTGGAAGCCGCCGCCACCAGACTGAAGGACAAGGAACTGCGGGAAGAACGGCTGCTCAAGCTCAGAGCCGAAGCGGAGCTCAAGGCGCTTCAAGCGCGCGTCAATCCACCGTTTCTTTTCAACACCCTCAACACGATTGCTTCTTTGATCTCTGAAGAGCCTGAGAAAGCCGAGGAAATGACCGAAAAACTTTCGACCCTTTTCCGCTATGCCTTGAGCGCCGACCGGGAGGGTCATGTGCGCCTGGCGCAGGAACTTCACATTCTCAGAGAGTACCTCGACATTGAGCAGGTGCGGCTCGGGGAGAAACTGCGTTACCTGATAGATCTCGAGCCGGGATTGGATCACCTTCAAATCCCGCCACTGCTCCTCCAACCGCTGGTGGAGAACAGCGTCCAGTGCGCGATCGCCAGACGCGAAGAGGGGGGGAGCATAGAGGTCCGGGTGCGGCGCCTGGGAGAGCGCTGTTTGCTGGAAGTCGTCGACGACGGGCCCGAGTTCAGCGGGGAGCCTGCGGATAGCGCCTTGCACAATATCCGCCAGCGTCTGGCGGCGACTTATGGCGCCGAGCATCGGTTCTCGATTCTTCGCTTGAACGGCAAGACCGCCGTCCAGATCGAAATCCCACTCCAGAAAGACTCCTCCCAGTCCCTGTTCCAACTGCAATCCTTCCCGTTCTATTCTGACAAGGTCCATTGAGAGTGATCTGGCGCGACTGAATGATCGAGGATCTGCGCAACCCCGAGTTATGGATTGCTCTGGCCGTCGGTCTTGGATCCCTTGGGATCTTTGCCTACTGGTTGCTCACGGGCGGCCGGAAAAGCGATTGACGATTGAATTGCGGAGATTTATTAGAAACGCTGGCAGTCCGGGACGTTCCACTCGTCAATCGTCATTCGTCAATCGTCAATTCACATGAATCTGTCCATCATTGTGGCGATGGGCTGGAACAGGGTGATAGGCAAAGACAACGGTTTGCCCTGGAGACTGCCCGCTGACCTCAAACACTTCAAAAACGTAACCCTGGGGCACCCGGTGCTTATGGGCAGGAAAACGTTTGAATCCATAGGGAGGCCTCTGCCCGGTCGCACCAATATCGTGATTACGCGGCAAAAGAACTACAAAGCGGAAGGGTGTTTGATGGCGGGATCTATAGAAGAGGCCCTGGCACTCGCTCAGGACGCGGACGAGGCCTTTGTCATCGGCGGAGCCAGCATATTCGAGAAAACGATTCCGCTGGCGTGGAGGCTTTACGTCACGCTCATCGACCATGAGTTCGAGGGGGACACCCTGTTTTCCGGGATCGATCCCAGCCTGTGGGTCGAAAAGGAACGTCAGTCCTTTCGTGCAGATAACGAGAACCCCTATGGGTTTTCATTCCTTGTATTCGAACGGGTGGGATCGGACAGTCCGGTTTGACTGAATCTTGAAGACGCGGATTGGCGCGGGGCCACGCGGATACTTCCGTGTCCTCCGGTCCTCCGTGGTGAAAAGGATGTGAGATTTCATTTTTGTGTTGCCCGAAACGAGGGAGGCGAGCGATCATCCTGAATCGTTCGAATTTGGAAACCCCTTTTTCCAGGAGAATGGCGCGATGAAACGAACATTCATTGTCGTTGTCGGAACTCTGGTTCTTTTCCAACTGGTTCTGG
>QHZE01000252.1 GCA_003225335.1 Acidobacteriota bacterium | reverse complement strand
CCAGGCTGGCAGCGAACGGCCCGCGAGAAGGAAGTCCTCGGATGTTTTCATCCGGTCCTTGAGCCAATAGCCAACGCCGATGACGAAGAGAACGTATGCGAACAGGATGGCGAGATCGATGGCGGCGAGATGCATGAGGGAGATCAGCCTCAACCAGCCAGCGCAAACAGGGGGCGGGCCTCAGCCCGGCGCGTAAAGTCCGGAGCGGACCAAAGCCCGCCCCCCAAACTGGGACTCAAGACATGTTAGCTAAGTACTCTGGTTCATAAATACGGTAACCAATTTCGCCCCAGCGGGGCGCGTGGGAGCTTAGCCAGGGGTGAGCGCCTTTTGCGAACCCCTGGAACAGAGCCTACGTGACCAACGCGCCCCGGCAGGGGCAGCCGGACTTGTTCACTCAACATTTTAACCTGAACTCCAGTCCTTCCGCCCCTCCAGGGCGGGGTTGTTGGTGTATCCAGGGGTTCGCAAAAAGCGCTCACCCCTGGCTAATTTCCTCACACCCCTTCGGGGTGGAAGAGCTTCGACCCATAGGCGGGGCGGAACACGTTACCGTATTTATGCCCCTGTATACTAAGGGCCCGTCAGGAAATAAGGTGTGCATTTTGGCGCGAGCGCCGGGCGGGCAGATGCAAGGCGCCGCGACGCAGGCGATGTAGTGACATCGTCGAGGAGCGGCAACGCCGCAGATGCCCGCCCGCCGCCGCGCCCCTCCGGGCTGCGGCCCGCAGGCCCCCTGGCTGCGTTGCTCGCTCCTTACATACCGCAGCGGGTATGCTCGTCGCTCGCGCCTTGCCAGCGGGCCTGGGGGCCAGCAGCAAAATGTACACCTTATTTCCTGACGGGCCCTAAGCTAGAAAGATAGCTTTAGCGCACCCTGCATGACGCGCGGCGGGACGGTGCCGGTGCTGAGGATTTCGCCGAATTGCGCGCTGGTCACGGTGTTGACGGGTGTGGAGAAGCTCGGCGTATTGAACGCGTTAAACATCTCCCAGCGAAACTGGAGTTTATGGCGGTCGCGCGCCATCAAGTTCTTCGAGATGCCGAGGTCCCAGGAGTTTGTCCGGGGGCCGTGGAACAAATAGCGCGGCGTATTTCCAAGCGTTCCGGGCGCATTCGGCTGGAATGCACTCGTGCTGAAGAATTCGTGAAGCCAGTCGTTCTTGCTGCCCTGTTGGACCGAGATTGCTTCGCCCGGTACGTAGTCGGCACGATCGCCACCGGTCTGGAACAACGACCGGTTATTTCCGTATCCCGGCCGGATGCCAACCGGAGCACCCGACTGCATCCGCCAGATACCGCTCAACTGCCAGCCGCCAATAACTCCGCGGGCGAAGGGATTCAAGCGGTTCAGCTTCGGCAGCTCCCACACGAAATTGTTTACGAACACATGCGGGAAATTAAACGCCGACCAGCCGCGATTGTTACGCATATTGAACGGATCGGCGACGCTGCCTGTGAACGCCAGCGTGCCAATCGAGGCGGAGTCGAGCGATTTCGAATAGGTGTAGTTGGATTGGAACTGGAATCCTTTCGAGAAGCGCTTCTCCACAGTGAACTGCCCGGATTGATAGTTCGAGGTTGCCCAGGAAGCCATCTCGAGCACCGAAGTGAACTGCGGGTACAACAGGCGAGCACCTTCCGCGGAGAAGAATCCCGGATTCCGCTCGATACCGTTAATGAGGTGGTACGCCTCGCTAGCGACGTACGCGGCGCGTACCAGCCAGTTCTCGCCGAATTGACGTTCGATCGAAAAGTTCCAACTCAGTTCGCGGGCCAGCCGGAAGTTACGGTTGAATCCGGCCTGAAAATACATCGGCAATGTGAATGGGGTATCGCTTGGCGGCGATGAACCCGGATCCGGGAAGGGCGGGAAGGGACTCTTTCCGCCGGTCGGTTTGTAATTCGCCCAGGGGTGATCGAGCTTGATACTCTTGATCGACGGATCGTAAGCCGACAGGTCGTACGTGGTGCTGAAGGGCGAGCTGTCGGCCGTATGGTTCCACGACGAGTAATCGATAGGCGCGGTGAACATGCCGAACGCCGCGCGAATAGAGGTGTTCTTCATGAACCCCGGCCGCCAGGCTAGACCCAGCCGCGGGTTGAAATAGTCATAACCGCTCGGAACGCCCGCATCCGGCACGCCCGGATCCCCGGGGTACACCACGCCAACCGGCGCGTTCGGATATCGCGTGCTCTGCTCGCCCGGCGAGAACACCGGGATGCGGCCGCTTGAGGGCACGGGAGCCAGGAACGGTTCCCAGCGCACCCCGGCGCTCATCGTCAGATTCTGCGCAACTCGGATCTGATCCTGCACATAGACGCCGATCTGAGTCGCGTGGAGCCGCTGATACTCACCTCCGCCCTGGGTGTAACTCGCGACGCGACCCACCAAAAAGTCGGATAGCTCATGCCCGGTGACGCCGCCGTCGAACGAAATGATCGGCAGCGCGAGCCAGTCCGTCGCGAGGTCCCAGTACTGCCGAAGCACGTCCACGCCGCCGACGATCAGGTGGCGTCCCTTGGTCTTCGTGATCGAATCCGAAACTCCCCACGTCGACCGGTTCAGTCCGTTGAAGTTCTGGCCGAAGCCGAACGAGCCGCCGACCCATAGCGCCTCGATCGTACACGGCGAATTGGGCGGGTCCGCGACCTCAATCAACTGCGAGTAGCAAATCCGGTTCCCGCCCTTGTCGCGCAGCCCGCTGATGCTGTTCGAATTCAGCCGGGAGTACGAAATGACGAAGTTGTTTAACAACGTCGGGCTCACCGTCCACGTGTAATTGCCGGAATGGTTCTGCCACCGCGCCAGCCAGGAACGATCGGAATTCAGCAAGTTCAACGTCTGCTCCGGCTGGGTGAAATCGTTGAAAAACGTCCGGCCACTGATCCGGTGATTCGCACTGAGGTAGACGTCCCCTTTGACGGTGAACTCGTTATAGTCCTGCATGTTCGAGAAACCGCTCACGGTTGTTTTCCCAAGAGGATCCGTGGTGCGCGGCAGCGATTCCGCAATCTTCAGGGCGGCCGGACTGAACCGGGTGGGCGAGATGTAGCCGTTCGGCGCCGCCTTGCCCGTGTCCGGGTCGAGGATTGTGACGCCCGCGTTGACGTATGCGCTGAAGTCGCCCTGCAACATTGCGTCGGAGGGAACGAACGCGGTGGACCCGCCGACCCGCCGCCGCTCGCGTGTGCCCTGATAATTGCTGAAGAAGAAGATCTTGTCTCTCTTGATCGGCCCGCCGAGGGATGCGCCGAACTGATTGCGCTTCAGTTCGTCGCGGACAGGCTGGAAGAAATCGCGCGCGTTCAACACGCCATTGCGCAGGAACTCAAACGCATTGCCATGCAGTGTATTCGTGCCGGACTTGGTCACAATCGAGACTACTGCGCCGGGCGCGAAGCCGTACTGCGCCTCGAAGTTATTTCCGAGCACGCGGAACTCCTGGGTCGCGTCGGCGTTGGGGAACGGCGCGGCGAGGAGGTGATAGTTGTCCATGTTGATGGCGCCGTCGAGCACGTACAGAGTGCTTCCCTGCCGGCCGCCATTCGCCGAGGCGCCTTCCTCGGTGGGAAACGTCGTATATCCCTGGTGCACGCCGCCACCCGTCTGTAATACGTCGATCATGCCGGGCGTCAGCAACACGAGGCTCGCCGGGTTGCGCCCGTTCAGCGGCAACTCTGCAATCGACCGCTCCTGAATCACTTGTCCGAGCGCCGCGTTCTGCGTGTTAATCATCTCTGCGTCGGCGATCACTCTGACTTGCTCGTTCACCGAGCCGACCGCGATGGTGATGTTGATCGTCGCCGCCTGGTCCGCTGTTAGCGTGATGCCACTCCTGAGTTCGGTCTTGAATCCTTCTTTTTTCACCGACACATCGTAAGTGCCGACGGGCAGCAGCGGCAGAGCGTACGCGCCGATCCCGTTTGTATTGACGGAGACGGTGAAGCCGGTATTCGTGTTGACGGCGCTGACCGCCGCCTCCGGAATCACGGCGCCACTCGAATCTGTGACGACACCGGATATCGAAGCGCGTCCGCCCTGAGCGGAGAGGCTCGGCGCGAGCGCCAGCGAAACCACGAGTGTTAAAACCACGACAAACACACGGACTGAAGGGTGACTCATGGTAGCTCCTGTGATCGGAATTTAGCCACGCCTCTGAGAGGGTGTCAATCGCTTTCGGAATATCTTCCGATTTTGATTCCGGCCGGTCATGGAGGCGAGTGTGTTGAGGTCCCGCTAGCGCGGCGGGTGTAGCTCGGAATCCGAAAACGACGGCCGTTCCGAATTTGACCGGCGCTGCGCTTCCTGTAGCCGCTTCACCGCCTCGCGCTCGGTACGGGCTTTCTCCGGCTCGTGCATTTTGGCGTAGATACGCGCCAGCACGATGCGCGGCGAAAGCTCGTTGGGATAGCGCTTCACCACGTCTTCGAGCAGCGGACGCGCGCACGGCAGGTCATTCAGGCGCTCGCAGGCAAGCGCAAGCGCGAACTCGCTCGCCGCGTCGCCCGGCTTCAACGCAAGCCCTTTCCGCAGCCACTTCGCTGATTCCGGGTCGCGCTCCGGACCGATCAAGCCCAGGACCTTTCCGAGAGCGAGGTAATAGCCCGCGCTCTTCGGATTGATTTCAATTGCTTTCCGGTAGAACGCGACGGCTTTGTCGGGATCACCGCTGCCGGCCCACGCATTTCCCGTAAAGAAGTACGCCACGTCCATTATTGATACTCGGCAATAGTGCCAAAACGACCGGCGACCGCATTCAGGAAATCGAGCGCGACCGAATACCGATGGTCGGCGAGAATCGCCGCGGCGAGCTTTAGCGAATACTCGGGAGACTCCGGCGCGAGCTGGGCAGCGCGCCCCAACTCCGGCACGGCATCCCGAAATCGCCCCATACGGTAAAGCAGAAGACCAAGCGCACCATGCACTTCCGCCGAGTCGTTGCCCGCCGAGAGCGCATTGCGCAAGATGCTCTCGGCGTCGGCGACTCTGCCAGCGCGCTCGAGTGCGCGCGCCTTCGCGGCAGGACCGTGCGGCGGCAGCGAATCGACGGAAAATTGCGCGTAGACGCTGCACACAGCGAACAGCCCGAGGCCCGCCAGCTTTACGGTCATCATGTTCTCTCGATTATCGTTCCGAGACGGTTGCACGCGGGCCCGCCGCGAGAAAGCCACCGGTTTCGAGGGCCTGCTCGATCCGTGCAGCGTCTTTACCGCGCGGCCACGTGAACGGGCTGCGTGGTTTGCCGGCGGCCCGGCCGAGGAGCGCCAGTGCGTACTTGACACGGCTCGGAAACTGCGGCCCGTCGAGCGAGCGCCAGACCGGCACGAGCGCGTTGTGCAACTCGAGAGCGCGCACAACATTCCCCTCGCGCACGCACTCCCACAGCTCCACGGTTTCGCGTGGGAAGACGCTGGATGTGCCGGAAATGGTGCCGTCGGCACCCAGCATGAACGAGGGATACACGAGATCGTCGATAGCCGAGTAGATTGGGATTCGCCCCTTGAGAAACGCCAGCAAGGCCGCGAGCAGGTGGATATTCCGCCCGCTTTGCTTCACTCCGACGATCATCGGGTTCCCAGCCGCCAGATGCTCGAGCGATTCGACGGCCACCTGCGCCCATGGGATGACGTTATAGATGATCAGCGGCAGGCCCGTCCCGTCCGTGATCGCACGGTAATAACGCGAAAGCAATGCGGACGAGATCGCAACGTTGAAATGCGGCGGCGGCACCTGCAAGGCCGCCGCGCCGGCGCGGAGCGCCGCCTTTCCGAGCCGTACCGCTTCGTCGGACGTATCAGCGATGACGCCGCTGAGGACCGGAATGCTCCCGTTCACGGTTTCGACGACAACCGACGTTGCCTCGCACAATTCCTCGGCGGACATACCCGCGCCTTCGCCCGTGCTGCCGCCAACTACAATCCCGTTCACTCCCGCTTCAAGCAGAAACTGCGTCTCGGTGCGGAGCAGGGAGCTGTCGATCGAATCATCGTCGGAGAACGGCGTAATCATGGGCGGAATGACGCCGCCGAGTTGCCGGATTTCGTGCGGGTTGGAATGGTCCATCGCGAGCGCCCCAGGCCACAGCGATTTCCACCGTATCATCGGGGCCACTGGCTGTCAAGATCTTCGGAATGCATTCCGAAACGTAATCGCGCTCTGCGCGTCGCCGGACCGGTTGGTGTCACCGCCTCACACCAAGAACTACTGGAGATCTCCCAACATACGGCTCTCCGGTCGCTGGTTTTACTCCCTGACACAGGTGCCCAGCAAACTGACACGGTGAACCGAATGGAAGGTAGGATTGTCATTGCTTTAGGAGATCAGCCGTGGCTGCTCTTAGCTTTTTCTGCTTATCGATTTCTCCCGCCTTAAATGCGGCAAGATGGGTTTTGGCTTTAAGGTTATCTCCCATTTTGCTGTACAGCTGGAACAGCCGATAGTGGAGGTTATGCTGGTTCGAATCATAAAGGAGGGCTCGTTCAAACGCCTCGATAGCCTTCGCAGGGTTCTGTTTCATTGCCCAAGCTCTGCCGAGGTCTGCATATGCCCGGCCGTCCTCCGGATGAGTCTCTAACAGCTTGCTTAAAACCTGGATTGCCTGATCTGCATCCTGAGATTCTTCGTACGCGTGACCAAGATGAGCCAGGGCCAAAGCATTGTCAGGTGCCAAGGCCAGTTCTGCCTTCAACTCCTCGATCGCTGCCGGCCATTTTTGTTCGTCTTCGTACAGCTGTCCGATCGCCAGATGAATTCCCAAACGATCAGGAGCCTGCTTCAAAATCTCTTGATAGGTGGAAATGGCATCTTTCGTCCGGCCCGTCGCTCCATAAGACTTAGCAAGGAGTAGCTTCGCCCGATCGGAGTTCGGCTCTTTTGCAACCACCAGACCGAAATAGCGTAACGCTAATTGGCTTTCGATCTCCAATCTCAGTAAAGCCACAGAGGGCAAATGGAAATAGTTGCGAAGCGGCCCTTCGACTACCTGTTCGGCGGCATCGTAATCGGATGCCAAAAAATACGACCGGGCCTGAAGAAAGGCCAACGGCCAATCTTGTGGTTGACCTGTTATTCTGCCTTTAATCTTTTCGGCAGCACCTCTGTAATCCCCCTTTCGGTACAGCTTGAGGCTCGCCTCCACTTCGGACCCACTCGTCGAGAGCGCGCACTTTCCTATTGCCTGGTTGACAAATTCATCTGCAACACCGGGCCAAGCGTCCCCCCGTTCAGCAGCGGGTAAAGACTCCCAGAGCCGCTCATAAGAATCCTTGTGGGCGGCAATCGCCGCCTGATCTCCCGAGGGCTCGCTCGCAATTGCGTCAAGACCTAGACTTTCAAGGTCCCGATCCGGATTTAGTAGCGCGTATCTTTGCAAGGCAGCTCCCGATAAATCGGCCATACCTGCCTTGCGGAGCGCAATGGCCAATCTCCAGTAAAGCTCTACATTTTTCGGCTCGATAGCAAGAGCCCTGAGATACTCTAGGATCGTCCCATCCCTGTCCCCTTTTTGTTCGGAAGAAATGGCCAGCGCCCAGTGGCGCAGTGCGGATCGCTCTCCAGCCTGCTGAAGCGACACCATGCGCTGACGTACACCTTCCAGATAGGCTTCACCAAGGTGATACGCGATCTCGACATCTTCAGGGAAGTATTGGGCGGTCTTACGAAGCTGTCGCGCGGCCTTCTCAGGTGAATCGAGCGCGAGGTAGGTGAAAGCAAGGTAAAGCCCGGCCTGTCTCTCCTCAGGATTTAACCGTAACGCCTTTTCTAGGGAGCCAACAGCACTCTTGAACTCCTGAATCATGTATCTGTCAATTCCAAGAAATACTTGGGCTCCAAGTAGATCAGGCTTCAAAGATACGGCCACTTGCAAAGTCTTCACAGCCTTCCGGTATTTTCGTTGTTGGTGGTACACGATTCCTAAATTTTGGTGTACCTCAGCGAACTTCGGCCTCCTGGAAAGAATGAGCTGGTACTCCTTTTCTGCTACTCCGAGATTGTTTTGACGCTGTGCCTCGCTCGCGAGCCGAAAATGCTGAACAGTCCATGCGTCGATATCATTATCATTGTTGTTCTGACCCTGGACCCCGAAAGCTCTCGCCAAACCAAGAGTTGGAACAGCAAGAAACATCCAGACTAAAATGACAGGGCTAAAGGATTGAAGACGCATCGCCGGTTGTTTTCGGAATTGTGCTCTGTCAGCCCTGCAATGTCCCATGCGGACTGAAATCATTTCCAATCTACCCGAATGAAAGATTGTTTTTGGTTTAGCGGTCGGTAAGCGGAAAGACGCGATTCTCAGGCACCTGATCCAATTCTTGGAACTTTGCGTGATATCGAGCAGCATCGTCCTTGCGGTTCTGTTTTTGCCGGAGGTTGCCTAGTAGATAGTATGTTCGTGAAAACTTCGGGTCCAAGTCTGCTGCTGCAATAAGAAATCTCTCAGCTTCCGCGATCTCGCCCAACTTCAGAAGTACTCTTCCCAAATGGTAATTGGCTACAAACGATTTTTCGCTCACTTCTACTCCACGGCGTAGCACGGCGACAGCTTTCTCTGATTCACCCAGTCGCGCGAGCATGGCCCCGTAAAATGCGTAGGGCTCCGCGTGCTTCGGTCCCTTTTGTTCCTCCTCCAGCCTGATCGCTTTACGGTAGGCCTCAGTGGCTTCCTCATATGACTGAAGGGCTTCGTAGCAAAGGCCCAGGTTTTCGAGGGCCTTCCGATAGGTGGGATCTATGTTCAGACAGGCCAGAAATTGGTCCCGCGCTACTGCATAGTTGCCAGTTGTGTAAAGGACCCTAGCCAGGAAATATCGCGTGCTTGGCTGATTCGGATCCAGCTCCGCTGCTCTCTGCAGTTCGACTACGGCCGCGTTATCTTGGTGTTTGGCAATGTGGATCAAACCTAACAACTGGTGCATTCGTGCGTTATGATCGTCCAGCTTCAGCGAGGCTAACGTTGCCTCAAGAGCTGAATCGTATAACTTTTGCTTAAAAAGCAACTCGGCCTCGAGTTCGTATCCCAATGCAGTGACACCGCGAAGCTTCACATGTTCGGCAATCACGCGAATTGCATCCTCATAGCGATTTCTTTCGATATAGAAGAGCGTCAACCTCCGAACATATTTGTCCTCTTTTGGTGTTTTCGTTAACGCCTCTTTGAATTCTCTTTCTGCGCGATCTTCGCGGCTGCTTGAATTGAGTTGCAGAAGCGAAGTCGGCTGTGGGACTCCATCCTGTTGAGCTCGGTCGTTCGACTGTCGGACAAGCCCTTTGCTCTGGATCGCCTCGCCGCCGGCCTGCTGAGCCCAGATGCGGTGAGCGTTAGTTTCCACAAACGAAATATGAAAGATCCAAACTACGGTTGCGAGAGTTCGGCTCTTTTGGAGCAAATGATGCGATAGCCTATGAATCTTTATCCCACGCGGAAAGCGCTGGTTGGTGACGGAGTTGGTAGACATCGCTGAATCGAGATGTAATTATGGCAAAACAAAATGGCGCGCGGGGGGCTTTGTAAACGACCCGCGGGCCAGACACCCCTCTCCGCGGCGTCTATACGTGCTCAAAACTCTATCCGGGCATGCACCTGGATGACTCGGCCGGGCCCGGTTGAGGTGATCGTCCCAAAACCTGAATTGTCGATGTCTGAATTCGGGGCGCCCCAACTATGACGATTAAAGGCGTTGAAGAAATCGCTCCCAAACTGGAAACGGACCCTTTCCTTTATGGGAATATACTTAATGATAGAAATATTTTCGTTGAGGCTACCGCATGTACGAACATTTCCCAGGACTCGCGAAGCGCTACCAAACCTCCACGGTGCCGGATCACTAAAGGCAGAGCTGTTCAAGTAGCGGTCCCCACGACCTGGATCGAAATCGCCGCAACCCGCACTCGTTCGGATTGCTGCACCGGGAACGATGTCAGGACGAAGGTTGTTCCCCAAAAGAGCGCCACCCACTGTTGGCAGCACCCTCTCAGTCACGACCCCAATTGGAGTGCCTGAGTTGTAGCTGTTGTACCCAGAAATAGACCATCCCCCCAAGATGTATTTGGTGAAAATGTTGTTCTGATTTAAGAACTTCTTCCCGGGCCCGACTGGCAGCTCATATAAATAATGAACAATGAGTGACTGCGGAATGTCGGTGTTGGCAAGAGCCTTCTCTGTTCTGCGGTTGTAAGCGTCCTGCGGCGAGCTTGCAAAAAACCCCGGGATATTGCCTATCCCGCCGAGGTCGGTCATCGCCTTACTGATAGTGTAACCGACCAGAAAACTCAGGCCTTGGGAATAGTGCTTCTGCAGTTTCAACTGAAATGAATTATAGGTGTTGAAACTCACCGCCGCTCCCTCGTTGTTGATGGTCAGATATTGTGGAAAGGGCCGCAGAGCTTGGGCTACTGTTCCCTGGAAACCCGTATACGGGACTGGAATACCAGCAGCCTGAGCTTGTGGCGAGTACACATCAGCCCCCAACAAATCACCGAGACTACCATACTTCCCGTAATCGAGCTGGTTAATGGGCTCAGCTGCCCCCGAGATGAGACCGTGCGCGTACTTTCCCATGAACGAGAATTCCAGCAAAGCTTTGCCGGGAAGTTCTCGCTGGATACCAAAATGCACCATCTGGATGCGAGGTGCCCGCCCTGCATCCCGGCCGAAAAAGGCCGTGTCACTTCCATTGGCCACTTCAGGCACGAGGTTTGGCCCAAGGGTGGCAGGCAGCGGAAAACCGCTGTCCCAGTTGAAAACAGCCGAGTACCCATCCAGCGACGCCCGGCTAAACGTGGGAAAATACCCTTGTTGGATGACCGCGGCGTATCCAGCCATCGTTTGGTTGTTCGGTCCATAATACAGTCCCCAGTTCCCTCGAATAACGGTTTTCGCACCGGCCTGGTACGCAAAACCGAGGCGTGGCCCGAAGTCCCTATAATGGGTATCCGCCAGTTGCCTCCTGCCGAGGCGCCCGGGGCCTATGCCAGCAAAAGTCAGTGCACCCAAGCGTCCACCTGCTCCCGGGTTTGGCACCGTCGGGTCAAATTGGGAAATGGTGTCATGCCAGTGAACGGGAAACGGCTGCACGTCATAGCGAAGACCGAGTTGCAGAGTTAGGTTCGGTTTCACGCGCCAAGAGTCCTGTACGTAGAATCCGAACATATACATGCGCGGTGTCTGGTCCTCCGCACCCTTTGCGGCAGCATTGTCGGAACCGCCCAGCAAGAAGCTCGCGTAAGAATAGCCAGTCTTGTTTAAAAGCTGACCAGGAAGACCTGTCTCGGGGGCAAGAAACGTGAACTGAGCGTTATTCTCGATGGGGAAGTTCGCTGCCCACTTGTTGTAGATACCCCCAAACTTGATGAGGTGTTTACCTGTACTATAAGAAGTGTTATCGGTAAACCGCCAGTTCGTGTCCGCCTCATCCTGACCACACTTAAGCTCAGTTTGCGTAGTCGAGAAAAAACCTGCAACGTGAGCCGTGGGCAGGCATCGACCGAGAGCGTTCGGCTGTCCGATCAGGGAGGCACCTATGCCGGCTTCACCCGGCGATCCGGTGCGGAGAAAGTCGCGGTCTATGCCAAACGCAGAGTCGTTCACCCAACGGGCACTGATCGTCTTTGTCCAATTGAAGCGACCATGGCTACCTCGAGAAAAGCTCAACGTCCGGATCGCAAAGATTGCGGGAAGATTAAACGGATCGGTTGTAGAGTTAAAAGATCGCCAATATTTACCAGCGAATCGATTATTGCCGATCTGCTGGTCTATCTTTATGTCATAGTAGTCCTCATCCAACGCTCCGGATCCGCCCGATGTCAGATAGTTGTTAACAAGTGGTGCACCGGCCGGAAGCTTCGGATAATGTGATTGGAATTTGCTGGAAACTTGACTAAAGCGAGTCTGCGGGATGATGTTGCCCTGAAAAGGTTCGCGGATAAACCCACCCTGGCCGTCGGACCGCGTTGTGGATGGATCGTAAATTTGGCCCTCTCGAACCGTCCGTCCTAAAGCATCCGTGCCTATTGCCCCACCCAAGAGGCGGCTAAAGTCGCCGTTTTTGAATTCCTCGATCGGCATTGTGTATGTAGACGCCCCAACTCCATAACGACGCCGCGACTTGCCCCAGTTAAAGTAGAACCAGGTTTTGTTGCGACCATTGTAGAGACGCGGTAGCCACACCGGGCCCCCAACACTAAAGCCGAATTCATTTTGAAGATTCTTAGCCACCGTGGGTGAGAAGAAATCCCTAGCCGTTAAGGCCGTATTCCGGTGGTATTCGTAAACGTTCCCGTGGAAATCATTAGTGCCTGATTTAGTGACGAACGAGATAAGTGCTCCGCCAGTCGGGCCCTGGTCGGCAGACGGAGAATCGGCGACCTTGAACTCCGCCAGGGTCTCATTGGAGAAACCGTTCCGGAACAGACCGTGCACGGCAGGGTTACCGTCCGCTGGTACACCGTCCACATAAAGCTCGGTAAAAGTACCAATTGATCCATTGATGTTATTGGTGAATCCGGCTCCTCCTTGGTAGCCTGGAACCGTTGCCAAATAGTTGCTGGCATCACGCTTGAGTCCGTTGAGAAGAATCGGGAGCTTTTCCAGAGTATTCGTGGCGATCGTATCCGTATAGACTGGCTCAGAGGTTTCAAGCACGGGAGCCGTTCCTGTTATCTCAACCTGCTGGGTCATCTCTCCTACTTCCAGAGTCAAATCGATGCGTTTGTTGTCTCCAGCGTTCAATTCGATTCCCGAGCGAACAAACGTCTTGAATGAACTCTGGGTCACAGTCAAGGTATACCTCCCTAAAGGCAGAGCAGAAAAAGTATACCCAGCCTGGTCGGTCGTACTCTCATATTTTGCTTGGGTCCCTTCTTCCATCAAGAGAACCTTAGCGCCCACGATTACAGCTCCGGTGGTGTCTGTGATAACACCGCTCAAGGAACTCCTGTTGATTTGGCCGAGGCAAACGGTAGGGAGTTCTGCCACAACTACAAAAAAAAGAAATGTGAGTAACAGACACGGCTTCCTCGTGCTCTTCATGATCATGATCGCCTCCCAACTTTGTAAATAGCTGAATAGGGGTATGCACTTGACGCCACTGGCCACCATATGTAGTCGTTCACACCCTTGGGCGTCCGCCGGAAATGATCGTGGCCGGCACAGGATCAAGCATCGTGGCGTGTTGGACTAGGCGATAGAACAGTTTGCCGCGTGATCTGGAAGTTCCGCGATTGAAGCGGCAAGTGAACTCATCCAGATAGTAGTCCCCATGCGAAGGTTGCTAAATACAACGCACCCCATCGAGCTGATCAAAAAATGATTCGTCCCTGGAAAATTCTTGAGAAAATCGAGAATACATCCAGAAATGCTCTTGTCAATCCTATTTTTTGAATTGCGGTGTTTTGTCCGTATTCCGGGAAAAAACAACACCCCTTCGTTACACTCGAGTCTCCTTCTGGAGCGGATCATGTAGACAGTTTCCAGGGAGGCCGATACTCTCTGGAGACGTAGTTTTGAGCCTCAGCGACTGCGTCAGGGAAATCTTCCGGCCCGTATCACAGCAACGCCGCGGCTCCGGCACCGGCCGCGGCATAGTTCCCATCCCATCCCTGAAGAAGCCGGAACCGGCAGAGCTTTCGTCGCTATCGACGAGGCCCTGCCGGGACATTCCGGTCTCCCCCATCACGGAAGAAGCAGCTTTCCGGGGTTATTGCCAGGTCATTCTGGAACGAGAGTTCACCGCTCCGATCGCGGTTTTGATGACACTCTTCGGCCTTTTTTACGGCGGCACCCGTGGTCCATGGTTTCCTCGGGCCCAAGCTTCTGGTGTACTTCCTCGCAGGCGTGGTGTTTGGTGTGATGGCCTACGTCGCCAACTCGACCGTCCCCGCCATCCCCGTTCACATCATTGGCGACCTGACATTCTTTACTCTGGTTTGGCCGTACGACGCGACACGACAGCTGGTCTGGGAAGGTGGTGCGGACAGATGGTTCTGGATCCACTTCGCGCAAGCGATCATCTTCACGGTGCTGGCGATCCCGGCCTTCGTCAGGCTGGCGAGGGTCTGCAAGCGTTTCACACCTGGATCATTCCGCCATCAACGAACAGCTCCACGCCGTTGACGAAACTCGCGTCGCTGGAGGCAAGGAAGACCACGACGGTGGCGATTTCGTCCGGCTGCCCTGCCCGGCCGAGTGGGATGCCCTTGGCCATCTCGTCGAACATGGCGGCAGCTTGGTCTTTGCTGCCGGTGAGTTTCTCGATCGCGGGCGTGACGATCGGCCCGGGGCTGACGACATTCACCCGGATCTTGCGATCTTTGAGCTCGACCACCCACGTGCGTGCCAGCGATCGAACCGCCGCTTTGGTGGCGTTGTAAACGCCGAACTGCCCCATCCCTTTGCTGCCGGCGATCGACCCGTTGAAGACGATGCTCGCACCGTCACTCAGCAGCGGCAGGGCCTTCTGCACGGTGAAGAGCACGCCTTTGACGTTGATGTTGAAATACTTGTCGAAGTGGGCTTCGGTCGCCTCGGCCAGCGGCACGAACTCCCCGCCGCCGGCGTTGGCGAAGATCACGTCGAGCCGGCCGTGCTTCTGCTTGATCGTGGCATAGAGCTTGTCGAGGTCGGCCAGCTTGGAGACGTCGCCCTGCACGGCAGTAACGTTCTTGCCGATCTCCTTGGCCGCCACATCGAGCTCGGCCTGTCGCCGGCCGGTGATGTAGACGTGCTCGGCCCCCTCGGCGACGAAGTGTTTGGCCGTCGCCAGCCCGATACCGCTGTTGCCGCCGGTCACCAGTGTGATTTTTCCTTGTAACTTGCTCATGGGAATGCTCCTTGATTTGAAATCGAGAAAAAGGGCGGGATGGAAAACACCATCCTGCCCGTGCGCGATTACTTACCGAAATCCCCCCGTGACCAAAGCCACTTTTCCAACCAATTTCCCTGACATAGCGAACTCCTCGTAAGTTTGTTATGTACCGAAAGGTACTTAAATATATCAGTCGGATTTCGAGAGTCAAGTGAATAATATACCGATAGGTAAAGAAAGCAATCAGAGTACGGAAATCGCGATTTTTTTCCGCGAGAGAGCGCGGACTGCATCGGGGAAGCTCGCGGCCGCGGCGCTCCAGCGAGCGGCGGGACGGACTAGGGTCGTGGGGGTTCCTTCATATCGGCTTCATGAACACGGGACGAGTCCTGGGTGAGGAACCCATTGCGCGAAGATGGTTACTGCGAAGCAGCTGTGCTTGCTGGTATTTGTGGCTCCCACTCTTGAAGGCGTATGGCTGGGATCACAACGCGCCTGACGAAGTGTTCCGCCGGTTGAAAGGCGGTCACGATTACGCGCGCCTCCGACAACTGAAGCCCGCCGACTGGGTAGCGGATCAATCCCGAGGATCGTAGAACGGCAATCGTCCACCGAATCAAACGATTTCTGTCGCAGCCAACCTTATTCTCGTGATTCTAAGTGCTGTGTTTCTGATTTACCTCCTTGCCGTTGCAACGTGCTTCGCTATGTGACCGGCCATGTCCGTTGCGGCTATTTCAAGAAATTCAGCAGTTCCTCCTCTCTCCAGGCATTCTTGCGATCAGCCGTCGCCAAACGGATCTCGTGAACCGTCGCGGGCGCTACGGGCTCGGTTTGCCTGCCCCACTGCCAGCGAACGTAGGTCAAAACGGAAGCAATCTGAGCGTCGTCGAATTCGGCTGCAAACCCTGGCATCAGTTCCCCTTCGCCCTCCTTTCCCTGAAGAACGATTCGGATCAAGGCGTGATCAGTTCCCTGAACCCATTTCGAATCGACCAACGATTTCTTCATTCCTTGGCCGTTGGCTAAATGGCAATAGCTGCACTTGGAACGGTAGTGCTGTTCTCCGAGCTGGACAGCAGACCGCAGTTTTTCATCCATGCGATCTTCCTGCGCGGTGCTTCCCCAGTGCTTTCGAATCAGCTCCTCATCGGCAGGATTGCGATGGTTGCGAATAGTCAATAGCGTGCTCTCCGTGATCTGTTCAGGTTGGATCTTTCCCGAGTCTACCGACTCGAGCAGCAGTTTCGCCCATTCATGGCGGCTGGCCAGCACTCCCTGTGCCGCGAGCTGCAGATGGCGGGGCAAACTGCGATAAGACATGAGCAGCGACTGCGGAATCTCAGCATCGCTAAAGCGCTGCAGATTTTCCAAGAACTCCCGCCGCAAGCTGTCGGATGTTTCGCTCTGGACGCCCTTAAGAAAGATCGGCACAGCGGCGCTCACACGCAGATCCGCCAGCGCTCCAATGAGGATCTTGCGGTCAGGTTCGGGAAGACGGTCATTGCCGGCCATTCGCAACGCTGCAGCGGTGGCCCGCTCTATCTTCAGTCGAAGCGCCAAGCTAACGAGCGCCGCGTCCTCCGGGTGATCCCGCAGAATCTGCAAAATTTTTTCCCGCAAAGGCGAGGGATCGACTTCGATCAGATCCCCGCGCAGTCCCTGTTCCATACCGCGAATGAGCTGGTTCTTCCCTTGCGAACTCGACGCCATATCGAGCAGTTGCGAGCAGACTTTCAGATTGGCTCGGCAACGCTCGGGTGTGTAGTTTGTCTTCCAACTCGAGTACTCGCCCTCATTCAACGTATACGAACTCCTGTCGCCCCGTTCAGCAGTGAAACGCTGTCCTATTCGTGATGCAATGTGCCGGTTGAAGAGCGATGACTGCCAAAGAGCGGGATCTTTCAGCATCTTCAGCGCCAGCTGCAGGTCGCTGCCCATTTTGCTTTCAAGGGCCCACCAGAGGAGCAAAGGGACATGCAGGTCATTGTCATCCTCGCTGTGCAGCAACAGTTCCCGAAGGACCGGAAGCGCATTCCGGGCAGGGAGCCGCTTGCAGGAGCTGGCCAATTGGCTGCGAACCTCCACTTGAGTTTCCGCACGCGCTAGTTCGATAAGGCGGGTCTGGACGGATGGCGTTACCATCTTGGCGTCGCCCAGCAGCCGCACAGTCCAGGCGCGCACAAACTCATCGGGATGACTCAACTGCCGCAGCGCAAACGTGTCATCCCAGCCGCCGCTCAGATTCACTGCCCACAGGGCTTCCAATGCCAACTGGCCGCGGCCGGTTTCAACCAGGTTCTTAAGCGCTGGAACAATGGCGGAGTCTCGGCGATCAGCTAAGACCCGTTTGGTCTGCTCTCTAAACCATTTGTTGGGGTGCGACAGATATCCAAGCAACTGCTCGCCGCTCAATCGGGAAAGATCGAAAGGCTTTGTGGGCAGGGCGCCCTTGGCCTTCAGCCGATAGATCCGGCCATTGGTTTTGTCCCAGTTGTCCTCGGGGCTCAGGTGGCTTAAGCGAATGTCGAACCAATCGGCGATGTAGACGGCTCCATCCGGTCCCACCTTGGTGTCGACCGGCCTGAACCAGCGGCTATCCGACAGTACGATGGCCTCGCTGTCCTCAGTCTTGAATGAGGAGGTGTCCTTGAGCATCCGGCTGGCTTGCACTCGATTGGTCAGTGCCATTCCTGCGATCATCTGACCCTCGTAATTGGGCAATGCCCCACCTTCGTAAATCACCAGCGTTTGAGAGAACCTGGGCTGGTAGCCGGAATGGGCCATGTGTGGGAAGAAACCGAAGGCATAAGGATTGGTCAGTGGACCATGCTTGGGCCAGTTCTTGACGTAGTACCCCCCTTGAACAAAATGCAGACCCCGTGCTGCGCCGATATTGGTTCCGACAAAGATGCGTCCCTTGCTGTCGAAATCCAGAGTCCAAGGATTTCCGCCGCCTTCCGCAAACAGTTCGAAAGCTTTGGTCGTGGGGTGATAGCGCCAGACAGCTTGTCCCAGGAAATCGATTCCTTTGACATGACTGGTCGTGGTGCTGCCTTGAACACCGTAAAGCCACCCGTCTGGACCCCAGTGCAGACTGTTTGCTACCGCATGAGTGTCTTCGATGCCAAAGCCGGAAAGATGAACCTCGGGATCACCATCCGGCACATCATCTCTATTGCGGTCGGGATAAAACAACAGGTAGGGTGGGTTCAGCACCCAAACCCCGTCACGACCCACCGCGACGCCGGTGGCAATATTCAGGCCAGTCAGAAAATCCTTGTGCAAGTCGAAAAGGCCATCCCCATCCGTATCTTCCAGAATTGTAATCTTATCAGCGCCACGGACGTGATTAGGGGGAGGCAGTGGAACCTTATCAAAGACGGCTCGCAAATATTTGTCGTATTTCACGACCTTCAGACCCGCCGGGAATGGATACTGGATGTACTGCACCACCCATAGGCGACCGCGTTCATCGAAGTGCAGATTCAGCGGCTGGCGAATCACTGGCTCGCTGGCGACGACTTCCATTTCCAGGCCATCACTCAGCCTAAAATGTTGCAGCGATTCAGCCGGCGAAGGAGCCTTGATTCCTCCAGCACCTTCGATTCCCTCCCCTGCGGGTTTGAAAGTTTCGACGAATTTCTCAACTTCCGGTGTGAAATGCTTTTCCTGCTCGGGGTCACGCTGCCTCTCGGCAGGGCGCTGGGTGGCATTCGATGGCGTCTGCTCTCCAGAACCGGCGTCTTTTTCTTTCCCCGTTCCGGCGAACAACCCAAATAAAAGAACACCGGCAAGAATTGTGACTATTCTTCTCGTTGGCGGAGTCATTTGAGTGTGCTCTCTTGTTGGATTCTACATTGTTAAAAGTCGCAAAAAAAGTCTTCCCCAGCCGCGAGACCGTATCTGAGTACAGCACGATCCTGTTCAATGTGACGCCGCTATGATAGATGAAGATCCCGCGCTTTGCGCGGATCTCATTCAGAAGTGAGGTTAGGGCCCGTCAGGCACGCCCAGAAAGGAGCGCCTACTATAATGAAGAGAAGAGTGCAAGCAGGTTGGGCAGTCTATTGGCGGAAGCTGATCTTTTCGATCTGCCTGCGGTTGAGCCTGGTCATGGGGCTTATGCCGAGCTCAGTCGTTGTTGCCCAGACGACCTTACCTGGGACAGCCCCCTTGACAGCGGAAGGAGATTTGGCGGAGCAGATGGTGGAGGGGATCAAGCGCTACTTGTTGCGCGAAACGGATGCTTCGGTTGAGAAGCGAGCCCGGCTGTGGAAGCGGGATTATGGATCGCTGGAGAGCTATAACCAGTCGGTCGCACCCAACCGGGAGCGCTTTGCTAAGATCATCGGGGTGGTCGAGTCGCGCGTTGCCAAAGTTGAGCTGCAGCTGGAGGCGACCTCCTCGACCCCGGCCCTGATCTCGGCCGGCAATGGGTACAAAGTTTATGCAGTGCGCTGGCCCGTGTTCGAGGGGGTAGCAGCCGAAGGCTTGCTGCTGGAGCCCGACACTTGGCCGGTGGCGCGCATCGTCGCGATTCCCGATGCCGACCAGTCCCCGGAGATGCTCGTGGGGCTGTCAGCCGGGCTAGACCCGGCAGGGCAGTTTGCCCGCAGGTTGGCTGAAAACGGCTGTCAGGTGCTGGTACCGGTGCTGGTTAACAGGCTGGACACCTGGTCCGGCATTCCTGACATTCTGCCTGGGCCTTCAATTTCGGCTGCTCCCGGCAGCGGGACGATGACCACCAGCAAGATGACTAACCAGCCGCACCGGGAGTGGATTTATCGTATGGCCTACGAAGTAGGCAAGCATATCATTGGCTACGAGGTTCAGAAGGTACTGGCAGCCGTCGATTGGTTCACCTCTGAAAACAAAAACAAGCGGCCGACACCCATTGGAGTTTTCGGCTATGGCGAAGGGGGACTGCTGGCACTGTACAGCGCGGCCCTTGACTCCAGAATCCAAGCCACAGGGGTTAGCGGCTATTTCCAGTCTCGCCAGCAGGTTTGGCAAGAGCCGATCTATCGAGATGTGTGGGGCCTGCTCAAGGAGTTTGGTGATGCTGAGTTGGCCAGTTTGATTGCTCCTCGCGCTCTGATTGTTGAAGCCAGCCGAGGACCGGAGATTACAGGACCGCCCCCGGAAACCAAAGACCGCAAGGGAGCCACTCCCAATGGCAAACTCGTTTCGCCGCCTTTATCGTCAGTACAGGCGGAAGTCGAGCGCGCCGGCCCCTTCTTTGTGGGTTTGAAGGCCGAAGAGAAGCTCCAACTGGTGGTGAGCGACGGGGGAAGATCTCCGTTCAAACGTTGACGAAACGGAGCGGCTGCACCGGCAGTTCGATGAGCTGGTCGATTACACTCAAAGGTTGTTGGGAGAGGCGCCAAAGAAACGAGCCGCCTTCTGGTCCAAGGCGGATGCGTCGAGCCCCGAGCGGTGGAAACAGACCACGCAGTTTCACCGAGACTATATCTGGGATGAGGTCATCGGTCGTTTGCCCTCCCCGAGTCAATCAGCGAACCCGCGGACGCGGCAGATCTATGATGAGCCAAAGTTCTCAGGGTATGAAGTGATGCTGGATGTCTGGCCAGACGTTTTTGCCTTCGGGATTCTGCTGGTGCCTAAAGATCTTCATCCTGGCGAGCGTCGCCCGGTCGTCGTGTGCCAGCACGGGCTGGAAGGACGGCCGCGAGATACCATCGAGAACAACGACGCTTACCACTATTACAAGCAGTTTGCCGCCCGCTTAGCTCAGCAAGGATTTGTCACCTTCTCTCCTCAGAACCCGTATATTGGAAAGGATCGCTTTCGCCTTATCCAACGCCAAGGACACCCGTTAAAACTAGCGCTGTTCTCTTTCATTCTAGGGCAGCATGAACGCCTGCTAGACTGGCTAGCCAGCCAGCCTTTCGTCGATCCCGAGCGTATCGGCTTCTATGGTCTCTCTTATGGTGGAAAAACTGCCGTTCGTGTGCCCCCTTTGCTGGATCGTTATGCACTGTCGATCTGCTCCGCGGACTTCAATGAGTGGGTATGGAAAAACACTCGTATCGATTCGCGCTACAGCTACCTGGTGACTTCGGAATATGACATGATTGAGTTTGACTTTGCCAACGTGGTCAATTATTCAGAGCTGGCAAATCTGATGGCTCCGCGGCCGTTCATGGTCGAACGGGGACACCATGATGGAGTAGCGCCCGATGAGTGGGTGGCCTACGAGTACGCGAAGACCCGCTATTTCTATGCGACAAAGCTCAAAATCCCTGAGAACACGGAAATTGAATTCTTTGATGGACCTCACACCATCAACGGCAAAGGTACTGTTGACTTTCTCAGGAAGCATCTGAAATGGCCGAAATAGCCTGCACCCTGTATTGCCGCAGTATGGATCCACCACTTCGGCAATCATCACCGCCACGACGAAGTCCGGTACAAACGAGTTTCACGGAGGTGCACATTGGTTTCATCGCAAACACTGTCCTGAATGCCCGGCAGTTTGGAGTGGCTGACCGGACACTTGGGATTTTCGCTTGACCTGCCCTAAGAAGGGAGCTAGTGTAGTGTAATTTGTTCCACAGAAGTGCAACCCATAGATGCATAGGAAAGGGAGAGGGAGTATGCAGCGAGTAAAGAATACTTCAGTAGAACCTCAGTCCAGGTCTTCACTTCCCGAAGTTAGTTGGGAGGAGATCACAGAACCTGGCGCATACGTCGAGCGCGGGACGGGCGACCTCTATCGTATCCCCAAGGAGGCGCTTATTTCGGGAACATCTCCGGTGATCCACAAGCAAAGCGCCGGTGCTTCCCGCCTGGCTCGAGTAAGCAGGAATCCTTTTCTAACCACGCTGGAGGCACGACTGCGCTGTGCTCAACACAACATCGAGCCTAACTTCTGATAATCTCCGAAGCGCGATTCCCTGGTCCCGCGTCTTTTATTAGCTCCAGGTGTACATCTTTACACTCGCGTGCCAACGGTCTCTCTGAAATCCACATTTGCCGTCCTCGCAAGATTCCCTGGCGCTGGTCGGTTGAAGAGATCTCACCGCAAGGAATCTCCCCGGGGATGAATTCATGCCAACCATCCTGGTCCTCTTCTATCTGGCGGTTGCTGCAAGCAAGCCTGATATCGCATCGTATCGTCCACTGTTCAGCATCGAGAGAAGTACGAATGCCAATGTGGTTCATTACGAAGCCAGAGTTACAGAAGACGGAAAGCTCGATCCTGCAGACCCTGTTGCAGTCTATTGGATCATGGTAGCGGAGGACGGGAGGCGCCAGGAGCTGAACTACCTGGAGAAAAGCAGGGCCTACGGTTTTACGGTTAAATGCGACCCGTCGGACCGATCTTGCAACATGGCTTTGGTTTCGCAGAAAGATCGTCCCATCCGCATTTACCTCGAGGGCGACACTGCGAGAGCAGTGACGTTGATCGGGGGTCATCGCGCATACCTTACCCGGATCTATATCAGTACGCGAAGAGTCTTGCTCATTCGAACAGTCGATTACATCGAGCTGTTTGGAGTCGACGTCACTACACGAGAAAATTGTTACGAGAAGGTGCTGCCGACCAGATAGGAGCAGAGGGAAGGAGTCGTGCGGCTTCGGCGCCGTCACGAAGCTGCCCGCCAGGTTGCCGGTTTGCGCATCTTCCAGAGAAGCCAGCATCCGTACGCGAGAGAGGCGAGCATCACGAGCGAAGCCACGATCCGAAGAGCGCCCGCCAACCTCCGGTCCCAGAGCAGTAGACCGACGCTCTCCAGCAGGTATCGCCAGTCATTCGGGGTGACGGGTTCGCCGCCACCGATTGTGACGACGTCGAGTTCGAGTGCGGTTGCGTCGGCCATGTAAGTGGCCATCTCGAAGAGAGCAGTGGAAAGCCATGCGCCGCAAACCGCAATCGCGAAGAAGTCCGGCCGCCGGAAGAACAAGACAGCACAGACGATCGGGACGGCGGCCTGCGTAACGGAACCACCAGCCACCATCAGCCACTCCCCAAAAGGGCGAAAGATCAGATGCCCAGCTTCATGGAGCCCTAGGGTAAGACCGGAGAACCAACCACGGTAGAGCGGATCCGCCATGTGTTTGAGCCATTCCCGGGCAAGGACGAGCAGAATTGACGCGCGCCACCACGGCGATTTTCCCGCACACCACTCGTCGATATATTTTTCACCCATGATGTGAATTGTACACGATCGGCAAAAAACAAACGATGAACCTCGGGCTGCAATTTTTTTCCACAGCTTCTGAGGAGTTCACGGCGGCTGGCTTTTTCCAGCTCAGTTTCACCGCGAAGGCGCTAAGGGCTCGCGCAGAAATAAATTCACATTTTGGCGCGAGCGCCGGGCGGGCAGATGCGAGGCGCCGCGACGAAGGCGATGTCGGACATCGTCGAGGAGCGGCAACAAAGCCGATACGCGCCCTTCGCCGCCGCGCCCCTCCGGGCTGCGGCAGCAAAATGTGAAGTTATTTCTGCGCGAGCCCTAAGGGGCAAAGGAGTCGCGAAGGCTCCAGGCTACTCGTAGCGGAGGGCTTCGATCGGATCGAGATGGGCGGCTTTCCTCGCCGGCCACACGCCGAAGATCAGGCCAATCGCGACCGAAACGGTAAATCCAGTAATGACGGCCCACGGGGGAATGCTTGCAGGCAGACTGGGGAAGAAGGCCGCAACGAGATAACTCGTCGCAATGGCGAGAAGGATTCCGAATACCCCACCCACGCCCGTGAGGGTCATGGCTTCGCAGAGGAACTGGAACACGATGTCCCGCCGGGTGGCCCCGATGGCTTTACGCACGCCGATTTCCCGGGTCCTTTCGGTCACCGAGACCAGCATGATGTTCATCACGCCGATCCCCCCGACCAACAATCCGACTCCGGAAATGGCGATGGCGATCAGGCCGACGGCCGCGGTGATCGAATCAAACTGCTCGATGAATCGCTCCGAGGTCGTGAGGTCGAAATTTCTTGGCTCGCTGGGCTTCACCGCACGGCGCCGCCGCAGCACGCTCTCTACTTCGTCCAGCGCGTTCTTGAGCATGCCCGCTTTCGCCTGGATCAGGAGCAGGTGTTTATCTTCCCAGGGCATCATTTTTTTCATCGAGCGGTAGGGTACGAGAACGGCCCTGTCCTGCTCATTCTCACCGAAGAACCCTCCCTTGCGCTTTTCGACGGTCCCGACCACTGTGAACAGGCCGTCGTTTATGAGAATCTGCTTCCCCACGGCGTCAGCATAGGGGAAGAGGGCTTCGCGCGCGTCGGCTCCCAGGACGCAAACCTTCATCCGGTGTTCGTCCTCGACTTCAGTAAAGAAACGTCCGTCCGCCAGAGGCACGCTGGTGACCGAAACATAATTCGCCGGCACACCCTTGAAGTTGAAACTGTGCAAAACGTTACCTCGGTACTGAATCCGGACCCTCGTGTTCCAGGGGAAGCCTTCCCACGACGTCTCCTGAACTGAGGGGCACGTCTCGCGGATGGCCAGCGCATCGTCCACCGTCAGAGGCTTTCTCAACCACTCCTCTCGCGGGCGCCGGCCGAACTGGGGCCCGGTGCTCAGGTGAAAGGCGAAGATGTTGTTGGTCCCGTACTCCTCGATAAAGGTTATGACGTTCTGGCGCAACCCGGTGAGGATGGATGCGATCACTATCACCGTCAGAACACCGATGATGATCCCCAGGATTGTCAGAAAAGATCTGAATTTGTGGGCCGTCAAGGTCTGCAGGGCCATGGCGATGTTTTCGCGGTACTGATAGCTCTTCATAAACTTAGCTCGCTTCGCTCGCTAACTTAACGGGTCGATGGGCAAAGGGGTCAAGGAACACAAGGAAAGGCGTGGCATGGACCGTCTCGGCGATGACCCAGGTTAGGTTAGATCCTCACGTTCCACGGGCGGGACGCCCGTGCCACGATGCTTAACTCGCAACTTTTAATTGCATCAAGTTTAGTCCCGGGAAAGCGCAACAATGGGATCGAGCTTGGATGCCTTGTATGCGGGATAGATCCCGAACAGCAGCCCGATCCCTCCCGAAGTGAGCAGGGCAAGCAGGATATAGCCAATCGTGATATGCATCGGGATCGGCGTAGTAATCCTGATGACGGCGCCGATGCCATAAGCGAGCAGCAGCCCGAGCAGCCCTCCGAAAGAAGAAAGCACCAAGGATTCGACCAGGAACTGGAGCAATATGTCCCTGCGTTTCGCACCGATCGCCTTTCGCATTCCGATCTCTTTCGTCCTCTCTGTTACCGTCACCAGCATGATGTTCATGACCACGATGCCGCCCACGAGCAGAGAAATCAGCGTAATCGGAGTGACCACCGCCGCGATCGCTCCCGTGAACCGGCCCACGCCTTCCTGCATCGCACTGCTGGCCAGGATGTCAAAGTCGTCCTCCTGGTTCGGCTTCAACTTATGGCGGGACCTCATGATCACCCTCACGTCGTCCTGTGTGGTTTCGAGCGCTTCAGACGACGGCGCCTTTATCCGCAAGGTAATGGACTGGCGCGTCCCGTACTTTTTCAAGTATGCGGTATAGGGGAGGTAGATGTTTGTGTCCAGGGACTGACCGAAGAACGTGCCATTTCGCTTTTCCAAGCCTACGACGGTAAAGCTGTCCCCGCCTACTTTGATCTCCTTGCCCAGGGGATCGAGCGGTCCGAATAGCTCGTTGCGGATGTCTGCTCCGATAACGGCAACAGGGCGGGCGTGCTCGACGTCAAAAGTGGACAGGAAGCGCCCTTCCTCAATCTCAATTTGCTGGATCTTGGTGATGTCGGGGTGGACTCCCGTGACGTCCGCATCAAAGAACGTGCGGTTTCCGAGTTTGGCTTCATCCCTCCAGCGAAGTATGGGCGTGACAGCCTCGCAACCATCGCACTGCCCGCGAATCGCCCGAAGATCATCGGTGTAGAGCCGCCGGCGTTTCATCAGCTTTTCCCATTCTTCTTCGGAGATGTTCATCCGCGCCATGCGCGCCACGGTAAAGCTATTGCTGCCAAATGTAGAGACCAGACGGTCTTTTACGTAGTAGCCCAGCCCTTCGATGGCACCTCCAACCGTGACGACGGAAGCCACTCCGATAATGATCCCCAGGAGCGTGAGCACCGAGCGCATCTTATGGGCCCGGATCGAGTCCAGGGCAATGCGGGTCGCTTCCCAGAAAAAAGTGCCTCGCCTGGGCGAGAGCGTCCGTTGCCGGCCGAGGCCCGAAACCGGCCCGAGGTCAGACTCCAATTGCGAAAGGATCGCGCTCATAAAAAAGCCCCTTCTGGGGACGTTTCAATCGGCGGCTTACGACGATTCCTGATACGAGCACTGCTGCAGTTTTGTTCCGCCTGAAAATCGTTCGAAACGGGTTTAACGGGAGGCCTGTTGCAGGGGGCGGGTGGAGTGGAGTTTCGCGGAGCGCGGCCCGGCAGTTTTGCTCCTGGCGGACGCTGCCCTCGTGACAGGCGCGCGCGGCGAAGGAACGTTCAACCACATCCCCGCCCGCAGGGACCGGGGCGAAAGAATCCCATTGGCCTTCTGCAGCGCGGCGGCCGACACCCTGTACTGAGCAGCTATCTTGGAGAGGGTCTCCCCGGGCTTCACACGATGGCGGTCTGTGAACAAAGGGCGCTCACGTTCGGGCTTTGCGGCGGGCAGACTAGCCAGCTTTTGCTCGAGCCGGCTTCCTATTCCTTCGGGAACCTTCAGTTCATAATTCGGATAGCCAAAGGGTGTGGAGTGGCCTCGCAATGAAGGATTCAGTTCTCTCAAGGTGTCCACAGGAACATCCAGCGTCTTCGCTACGACACGGAGATCCACGGGGCGGGAGACGGGCACACGGTCGTACGCCAGCGGGCGGTCCAGCTCTGTCGGCAAGCCATATTTTTCCGGATTGTGGGCCAGGATGATGCTGGCCATGATCATAGGGACATGGTTCCTGGTCTCTTCGGGAAAATTGCGACGGAGTTCCATCAAGTCCCAAAAGTCATTAACCCCGCTTCGGTTCACGAGTTTCAGAACCTTGCCTTCTCCCCAGTTGTAGGCGGCCAGCACCAGGTTCCAATCCTGGAACATTGCGTAAAGGTCATTCAAATAGCGCGCGGCAGCCCGAGTGGACTTCTCAGGATCGGAACGTTCATCGACGTACCTGTCAACTCTCAGGCCGTACCGGATAGCTGTGGCTTTTCCGAATTGCCATATTCCCTTGCAAGCCCTGCGAGAAAGGGCGTTGGTCTTGAACAGGCTTTCCACCTGGGCAAGGTACATCACGTCCAGGGGAACCGATTCCTCCCGGAAAGTCTTCGAGATGATATCCCGATAGCGCCCGGAACGGACCAGCCCATCACTGAAAATGCCTTTCCCTTTGGTTAACCAATAGTTCAGAGACTTCAGAACTTTCTCATTAAGCTCAACGGGAATGTCGTAGTCGCTGCCGGCAACATCCGCTTCCGCGCTATTGCGCAGCGAAGGTTCTACCGTAATCGGGATGAGATCGACCTTCTCGAGCTCATCTACCACGGCGGTCTCGGCGGCATCTTCCCTCACGTTGTCCGGCTGCAGGTACCGCGACTCATCGCGCTGGATTCGGTGGATCAAGTCCTGAAAGTACCGGTTCAGAACCGGTTCCGACGCCACGTTCCACTCTGATTTCAGGATCAGATCCACGGCGGCGTTGAACGCCTCCCGTCCCCTGGCAGACTCCCCCCCTTTCAAGAGCCGCGATCCTTCCTGGTAACGCAAATTGGAGATCCGCATCAGGTCCAGCATCTGACCCGGTATAGTCATGTCATTCGGGACAAAATTGGCAGGGTCGTCGGTGAAGGTGTCAGCCGCGGGCAGGGCGACGGGAACTTTTACGGAGTCTGTTTGCGGGAGCGCCGCCGGGGGAATGAACAAACAGCAAAGTACGGCAAGGACAGGTATGGGCGCAAGATTCTTCATTGAGAGTAAAAATTACTTTACTTCCGGATTTCGCGCAGCCGGGGTCGACCGGCCGGCGAGCATCAACCGCTTCGCCTCAGGCAGTAAATCGAGGGCCTTCATGACCTGGGTGTCCCCTTGAACAGCCACCTTGTAGCCCTCCTGCAGGCCAAAAGAGGAGGTATATACCTCCTGCTTGATACGTCGCTTTATAAAATCAACGTTTGCCTGGATATCCTCATCGGCGAACTCAATGTTTTTGTTGCGCAGAAATTGTTTAAAGTCCTCGAGAATCGAGTCTGTGATCTCCAACCGCGAGGCAGACTTGATATCCTTCGCCGGGGGAGCGCCGACCTCTTCGTTGCGCGGCACCTGGAAATTGCTGGCAGAAGGGACCTGCCCGGAACTCAGGCGGCGCGCGTACTCAAAGAAGATGTCCCTCGTCGAAAGGATCGCCTCGAAACGGTTGAGCTCCCGCATTGGAACCTCGGCGTCCGGCGTAATGCCTCCCCCGCCCAGAACCTTTCGGCCGCTGTCGGTAAATCTGGTCTCACGATTTTTGCCGTTCGCTGAGATCGCGTTATTGAGGTAGTAGTAATCGAAGCTGGAACCCGAGTAATCACGCTGAATTAGGCGCCCGCTGGGCGTGTAGTACTTCGCGGTAGTCAGCGCCATTCCCGTGTTGTTTTCCAACTGGTAGACCGACTGAACGAGTCCCTTGCCAAAGCTGGTTTCGCCCACGATCAAGGCGCGATCGTGATCCTGCAGGGCGCCCGCGACGATTTCCGAGGCGCTTGCGCTGTGGCGATTAATCAGGACCACAATCGGAACCTGCACCTTCTCCAGACCCGGCGCCTTATAAGGACGCGCGGATCCCTCCGTACGACCCTTCGTGGCGACGATCAGCTTTCCCTTCTCGACAAAAAAGTCCGCCACCTCGATTGCCTGGTTCAGCAGACCCCCCGGATTGTCCCGCAGGTCCAGAATCAAGCCCGAGAGGTTGCCGGCGTCGAGCTCTTTGAGTTTCTGCCCCAGTTCCTCCGCGGTGGATTCAGAAAAGCGGTCGATCTTGATGTAACCGACCCCGGGCTTTACCTCGAACGCATAGGGGACGGTTATGTACGGGATCTCATCTCTTTCCATCCGGAACTGCAGCGGATCGCGGATGCCGGGCCTTTCCACCGTAATGTTTACAATCGTGCCTTTTGGACCTCGGAGATGGCCGACGACCTCGTCCGATGGCCAGTCGTCAATGGGTTCCCCTTCGATTCGCGTGATTACGTCTCCTGCCCGCAGGCCCCGGCGTTCTGCCGGCGAGCCTGTCGCGGGAGGCTCCACAATCACCACACGGCCCCGCTCCCGGATAAGCGACCGAACTCGAATCCCAAGGCCGTAGTATTTGCTGTGCTGCTCTTCCCGAAGACGGCTAAATTCCTTGGGCTCAAAGAAACTGGAATGGGGATCGAGCGCTCGCAGCATCCCTTTGATAGCGCTGTATACGAGTTTGTCCGACCCGACGTCATCGGCATACTTGTCCTGAATGACGTCAAGGGCCTCGGTGAAATTCCTGAGAAATTCGTTTTCTGCTTTTTGGGAAGTCGCGCTTCCGGCAGCGACCCTTCCATCTTTCAGGCCGCTCACCAACGAGGACATCAGGATAATAAGGAGTACTAGAACTGGAAATCTATGTTTCATAAGAGGATGGCTCCAATCCTTTCGCCGAGCCCTCGCAGTATAGCATGCGGCTCCACGGCAAGACAACCCGTAATTCCGAATGCTCGCCCGACGTGTCCCGTGGTGAAAACAGGATATCTTGCCGCTGCAGTGTCACTGTCTGAATCGCAGATCCTGGAACGCCTGCTCCATCTCTTCGATTATTTTCTCCGCAGCGTTCCGCGGGTTCGACGAGTTCCGTATGGGTCTCCCGACTACAAGATAATCAGCTCCGGCTCGAATCGCGTCGTCAGGAGAAAGCGCCCGCTTGTGGTCATCGCGAGACGAGTCCGCCGGTCTGATCCCGGGTGCAACGATGATCGCCGATGGGTACAACTTGCGTAACATTCCAATTGTCTCGCCGGATGCGATCAGCCCCTCACAGCCATTGTCGATTGCCTGTTTCGCGCGCCACTTCACGTAAGATTCCACCGTGAGCTTGGAGTCCGCGAAAAGATCCTTCAGATCATTCGCATCAAGGCTGGACAGAAGGGTCACAGACAAGAGCTTCGGCTTTTCCCGGGCCCCCCGTCCATCTCGTGCTGCGCGCACAGTTGCGCCGCTTCCGTGGATTGTCAAGAATTCGACTTCACTGGCCGCGATGTTGGCAACCGCCCGTCGGATTGTCTCCTCGACATCATCCATCTTAAGATCCAGGAAAACGCGGTTGTTCCCTTCGATCAATCGCCGGACGAACGTAAGCCCTTCGGCAATGAAAAGCTGGTAGCCCACCTTGAAAAACGAAACCAGACCATTGAGGTCCTCGATGATGTCTAACGCTTTTTTAGTGGTGTCTACGTCCAACGCGACAATCAGCCGGTCGGCCGTCTTTGGTTTGGGGGACATAGGGTTACGCCGTCGCGGATCGTATCACAATTCGGCAGAAAATCAGACAGTCTCCATCACATCACAGACGGTCACAGAGCTGATTAGACCTCAGACCTCGACCTCAGGGATCAGACTTCAGACTTTATCATCAAAAAGCAAAAGCGCAGATGTCTCAAACGCTCCTGGTCTGAAGTCTGATCCCTGAGGTCTGAGGTCTGGCAATGTCCGGCTGGCTTGACAACCCCTGCACCCTCAACTAGACTTGGCTTAAATTTAGCGAGGTTTCTTATGGGCTCCCTCGGAATGCAAGAGATTATCGTAATCTTTATCATAGCCCTCATTGTCTTCGGTCCGCGCAAGCTCCCGGAACTCGGCAAATCGTTGGGCAAAGGACTCGCAGAATTCAAGAAAGCCTCGAACGAATTGAAGCAGACCTGGGAAGAGGAAGTCCGGCTGGAGAAGGAAAAGGAGTCGATGTCGGAAATCCTCAAGGATGCTTCGACAGATTTGAAGGACTCCAAAGACGTTAAATGAAGGATCCTACGGCCGAGCTGGATCCCGAACCCGAATCGCCGCCCCCGGAAGAAGAATCCGGCAAGATGTCGTTTCTCGAGCATCTCGACGAGCTGCGGCGGCGCCTGATCCGAATCATTCTCTACGTCCTTCTGGGTTTCGCCGCCTGCTTTTACTTTTCGGACAAAATCTACAACTTCCTTTCGGTTCCCCTCACGCAATCACTCCCCCCCGGAGGCAAACTCGTCGTTCTCAAGGTGACCGATGCCTTCTCCTTATATGTAAAGGTCGCGATCCTTGCGGGGATTTTTCTGACCGCCCCCTTGTCCCTCTACGAAGTGTGGAAGTTCATTTCCCCGGGGCTGTATCGAAAGGAGAAGAGATTCGTGGTTCCATTCTTGATCTCTTCCGTGATTCTTTTCGTGACGGGAGGGGCGTTCGCTTACTACCTCGTGCTGCCGCGGGCTTACAAGTTTCTGTTGCAGATCGCAGAACAGTTCCAGCCGATGATCACTGTCAATGATTATCTGGACCTCACCGACACGATCATCCTGGGATTCGGCCTGATCTTCGAGATGCCGGTGCTCGTGGCTTTTCTCTCGATGTTCGGCCTGGTCACGGCGAGGTTCTTGTGGAGCAAATTCAAATACGCGATTCTGGTCATCTTTATCCTGGCTGGAGTGCTCTCTCCTACGCCGGACGCCATAACCCAGTGCGTCTACGCGGGCCCGATGATCGTTCTGTATCTCATCAGCATCGCTGTCGCCGCATTGTTTGGACGGCGGCGCAGAGCCAGGGGCCTCGACTGAGCAGTCGGCAGTGCGCAGTCGGCAGTTATCATATATCGAGGTTGACTGCCAACTGCCCACTGCCGACCGCCCACTGGCTTTAGGAGGAGTGGCGGCAAGAGAATTCGGAGAATTCTTCTTGCTCGGAATCAGAGTCTTCCGGGGGATCTCCGGCACAGCCGGCGAGGTTTTCCGGGCGGAAGAATTCCTCCACGACACAGAGCAGCTCATCGCATGAGCGCGCGGCGTGGATGCGCTCGCGAAGCTGCGCACCCCCGGGAATGCCCTTCGAAAGGTACCCTCCCATCTTTTTCATCTTGCCGATGGCCACGGGGGCCGGGATCTCGGCTTGAACACGGCGGAGAAAGGTAATGACGAAAGCGGCCTTCTCTTCCAGCGTGACGGGGACGACCCTGGCGCCCTGAAGATGGTCGTAGCACTGGCGAATAAGCCACGGATTGCTCAGGACGCCGCGGCCCATCATGACTCCATCCACCCCGGTCTCGCGGAACATCTGCTCCGCATCGGATGGAGTAAGCACGTCCCCGTTTCCCATGATGGGGATCCCGGCGTTCTCCTTGACACGCGCGATCACGGACCAATCGGCGCGGCCCGAGAACATGTCGCACCGTGTTCGTCCGTGTATCGCCAGAGCTTCCACGCCGCGGTCTTCGGCCAGCTTCAGTACGTCCACAGCGTTGATGCTGTTTCTGTCCCACCCCGTTCGGATCTTTATGGTCAGAGGAATGGTCACGGCCGCGCGGACAGCCTTGAAGATGCACTCCAGCAGAGGGAGATCCTTCAGCAAATTGCTGCCGCCACCCTGTTTGACCACCTTCTTCACCGGACAGCCCAGGTTGATGTCCACGATGTCTGCTCCCATCTGTTCAACCATGGCCGCCGACGCGGCCATCCGTTCAGGATCCGAGCCAAAAATCTGGATAGAGACGGGACGCTCAGAATCTTCAAAGCGAGTCAGATGCAGGGTCCGCTCCAGTTGGCGCGTCATTCCCTCCGTGCTGACAAGCTCGGACACTACCAGGCCGCATCCGCCCAGTCCCTTAACCGCCTGGCGGAACAACGTGTCGGTATGCCCGGCCACCGGGGCCAGGATCAGTGGCGGATCGATCTGGACGTCACGTATCCTGAACATAGATAGGGGGACAGATTATACCAGTTGTTCCCTGCCCATCCCTGGAGAATAATTCGTTACGCGAGAACGCCGCGGGAACCGACTGGGTGATTCCCGTTATGATTTGGAAGCGCAGGAGCGCGACGAGTTGTGGGAAGTCAAGCTCAAGAAGAATTCAGGCACTTCATTCACTACGGAGACACGGAGTACACGGAGATGGACGGAGACCCTGATCCCTCTGTGAAATTCTCCGTGCGACCTGTGTCTCCGTGGTGAAACGGTGTCTCTTTCCACTACACGGTCGCTGTCTGAATGGCAGTTGTGGGCTATCCACGTGACTCAGGTTCAGAACCGAAAACGCCTCACGATCGCCTTCGACGAGCATCGTAGAACTAGGGTCCAAAGGCCCGCGCGAGGGGCGTATCGACCCACAGCCTTCGCTCTGACGCGGCCAGGAGCGGGATCTAGAGGGGCCCACCGACCGCCTGGAACCTGAGTCAAGTGGATAGCCCACTGGCAGATTTCGTTTCTTCATTTGCTGGAACCAAAGCGGTCAATGAAAATTGACAAATGACCGATGACAAATGGATCACAGTCTTCTGAAGTATTCAGCCTCATTTCTGATTTGTCATTGGTTATTGGTCATTTGTCATTTGTCCTTTCTGGAAACATCTGATGGTCTTTCCACCAGGGCAGGGCAAGTCCGGTGATTACCTGATGGCCCTCTGGCGGCACTATCTGCAGGAATACGCCGAAAGGGAAGGGAGCGTGGAAAGCCAGGTCCTTGTGGCGGCGAACCACTCTGCGGAGATATTCGGTTTTTTCTCGCTGTCGCTGGACCGTGATGGACGCTACAGGAGCATCATCGATCAGCGAATTACCTACTTCACAGAAGGCCTTCGAAGGGCTGCCTCGTTCGAGGATCGCCTGGTGAACGCCACCTTTGCCCTGTACAATCACATGAATACGCTGAGCCAGCAGTTCACGCAGGGAAATGCGGAGTCCCAGGAACTCATCCGTCAGGTCGGCGAACAGGTCAGCTTGCGAACCCAATCGGGCGGACCCATCGGGCGGTCGGCGGCGGCCATTCGAGCTTCCTTCCCCTTGTTGGGCCTGATGACCCTTGTGCTGGACCGCGGACAGCTGATGACATCCGGGATCCGGCATGTCGAGCAGCGTTTCGTCGCAGGAGAGGAGCATGCCACATCGGAGTGGCAGTACCTTCTGAACTCGTTGTACCGCCTGGTTGAAATGCTGCAGATCTTCGTCACGCTTTCGGACCAGGAACTCAGGGATCAGGTCCAACAGATTGCCAGCCGGTTCCAGGAAGAGGATCAGATCCTCGATTTGATGTCGAAGCTACGCAACGGGTTTTGCCGGCTGTTCGAATTGGTCCATCTGGTGGCCACGCACCTCGACGCCATCCTCTCGTGAATGGAAACCTCTTCGTTATTCTTCGAGTCTGGGTCGTGGGTCGGGCGCCGCCTTTACCACCAAGACGGGAAGGCGCAAGAATCGCGAAGCAAAGGGGGACAATAGTGAGATCTTTCCGCGTGTTTTGGATGGCATTAGGGGTTTTGACTCCGGGCCTGCTGAGCCAGGAGGGAGCGGACATCGGAACGACATTGATGGAAGATCCATCGGTAAAGGCCGCGCTCGATGCGGCACAACGGTTCGAACCTCAGACACTCGAAGATCAGATCCGGCTCTGCGAGATTCCCGCTCCGCCTTTTCAGGAGGGCAGGCGCGCCGAGGCATTGCGTCGAACATTCGAGGAATCAGGGTTGGAAAACGTCAGGATTGACGAAGTAGGAAACGTCCTTGGCGAACGCCCCGGCCAGTCCCGGCGGCCCCATCTCGTGTTCAGCGCCCATCTCGACACGGTCTTTCCCGAAGGCACAAACGTCAAAGTCGCGCGGGAAGGAACGTCGCTCAAAGGTCCCGGCATCGCCGACGATTGCCGCGGTCTCGCCGTCGTGATCGGCGTCATCAGGGCCCTGAACCATGCAAAAATCCGGACTCCGGGGACCATTACATTCGTTGGAACGGTAGGCGAGGAAGGACTCGGCGATTTGCGCGGCGTAAAGAATCTTTTCGAGCGCAGTCTCAGCGACGCCATCGACCGGTTCGTCTCTGTGGACGGGACCGGCCCGGCCATTACGCACATTGCCGTTGGAAGCTATCGCTATCGCGTTAAGTACAAGGGATCGGGCGGCCACAGTTACGGCGCCTTCGGAATGGCAAATCCAATCCATGCATTGGGCAGGGCCATTGGCAAAATTGCCGAGTTCCAGGTCCAAAAGGATCCGAAGACCACGTTTAATGTAGGTCGCATAGGCGGCGGGACATCGGTGAACTCCATCGCCCACGAAGCATGGATGGAAGTAGACCTGCGCTCGGCAGACAAAGATTCACTGCAGGCGCTGGAAGATAGATTCCGCAAAGTTATCGGTCAGGCCTTGACGGAGGAGAATGAACGCTGGGCCAATCGAGGCAAGCTGTCCCTGATCGCGGAGCTCTCAGGGCTGCGCCCCCCGGGGAGAACGGCGGAATCTTCGCCTATCGTGCAGGCGGCCGTTTCCGTGAACAAGGCTCTCGGGCTACCGGTCCGGCTCGCTGAAGGCTCGACCGATTCCAATATTCCGATGAGCCTGAACATCCCCGCCATCACTATTGGCGGCGGAGGCACGGGAACCGGCGCGCACTCGCTCGACGAGGCTTTCGATTCCACGGATTCGTGGCGAGGCACACAGCGCGCCGCGCTCCTCGCCATCGCTCTTGCGCAGAACTAATTTAAAGCCAGGGGCAAAGGGGTCGAGGGCAAAAAGCTTTCTGCGAGAGCCAGCCAGGCAGGGAGGGAAAAAACCAGAGACAACATGTAATGCCTCATTCATGCGCGGCCTTAGCAGGCTGTGAGTCATTTGTCATTGGTCATTTGTCATTGGTCATTTGTCATTGGTCATTTGTCATTGGTCATTTGTCATTGGTCATTTGTCATTGGTCATTTGTCATTGGTCATTATTTGTCATTTCGCATTTTTTCATTGTTCCTTTTCCGTCCCGAGAAGGTTGGAGTTCAGCCTTCAGACTGCACCGCTCAAGCAGGCTAAAGCCTGAACTCCGAACAAGAGATGACTCCGGCCGCGCGGCATCCGAAAATGAAAAATGACCGATGACAAATGACCAATGACAAATGGATGGGCGCTTCTCATTCGCGCACTGAAAACACGCTAGCTGCTGATGGCCCTGGAAAGAGAGCCAAAAAAAATTCGTGGCAAGTCTTTCCGTCGTCAGTTCTCCCGCGGGTTCCTCTTAAGGCCGGTACTTCCG
>QHZE01000251.1 GCA_003225335.1 Acidobacteriota bacterium | reverse complement strand
GTTGTCGTTGAACGCACCCTGGAACTGCGTAAAAATCAAGAACCAGAAGCTGCGCCGCCAGGGTTTGTTCGAAGTTGCCGGGTCCATAAACTAACAAATCCTCAGGTAAAGTAAAACTCCAATTGAGACGGTGACCCTGGCAGCCGCACGGAAAGGGATACCTGGGCAGTAAGTACGTAGCCGCGGCCTCTGGGCCGGGGGGACATTTGAAATTTCAAATTTGAAATTTGAGCCAATGATGACGCCGCGTCTCATGGAAAGTTAAATTTTCAGGGTCAGACCCCAAGTCGCCTCACAGGTACCGCCTGATGGTTTCGCTGTAGCGCGTGTACAGGAACGACACAAGCATCAGCGACGCTCCGAGGATAATGAATGTCACGAACCGGTCGATCTTCTCTTGCCGCCACACGTCAAGAAGAACAATCTTGCCCACGCAGAGCAGCAGCAGCCCCAGGCCGGTCAAGCGAAAACTGCGCTCGCCCACCCACAGGGCAAACATGAAGACCAGCACGGCTTCCAACCCCCACGCCACGGTCACTCGGCCCTGGGAAACCTCTCTGGCGCTCAGAACGGTGACGAGGAGCAGCGGCGCGAAGAAGAAAGCCTGCTCCGGACACCGCAGCGCGCGCGCCAGCGTTCGAGCCGCGCCGCTGCGCCCGGCCTGTTCGGAGAGTCGCTTGCGGATCGGGAACGCGAAGGGCAGCGCAAGGAAGAGCAATGCGGCCGCCGAGCCCACCTGAACTGCCCTGCTGTCATACCAGCCACTGGATTCGTGGCTGCCCAGGCTGAAATTGTGGAACACGATCCGGAACATGATGGCAATACCGGCCAAATAACCGTGGTGAAGGAAGATCTCCCTCTGCGAGCGCCAGGCGGTCCCCAGCAAGATCACAACGACCGCCGCCCAACCGGCCGCGACCCAATCGGGGTCCAGAGAGAAGCGAAGCATTGCCAGAAGGGTCACCGTGCCGAAATAACTCAGCAAAGTTCTCGACTTCAGCCGGCGGTCGAGGGGGATCTCATCTCCTGTGGCGATCCCCAGACGCCAATACGCGTAATAGAACACCAGAGCCAGAGGCAGCGTGCTGGCCACCAGGTCCCAGCCTCTTGCATTCAAATTAACAAAGAAAACGCGGGCGAAGCCGGAGACAAACGCGACGTAGGACTGCATACGCCACGAGACCGACTGCCGGACCATCCCCCATTCAAAGAGAACAAAGCCTAACATCACCCATGCCAGAGCCACGTTCAACGGCCGCAACTCGTACCACATCAGCAGGGAAACCAGCAGGGAGCCGGCCCAGGTGTAGGCGGAGCCGACGGGCCGCGCATCAAACACTTCCGATCGGCCCGCCCAGCGCGAAGACACATAGAACAGCGCAGCGACGATACCCGCCGTGAGGAGGCGCAGTGTCAGCCTTGGGTGGAGGAAGCCGGAAGGCTCACCCGCCTCCAGGTTGACCAGGAGGGTGCAAGCCAGCGACGCGGGCGCCAGCAAGTACGCCTGATAGTTCAGCTCGACGCGCTTCAGCGCCTTCCCCGCCACGAGCAGTGAGAATCCAAACGCCGCCCAGGCGACCGCAATCCATGCCGGGCGCGCGTCGCGAAGCTCCTGCCACGCCAGCAGGGCCACGAGAATCGAACCCATCCAGGTGTAACCCGCGCTGATCGCCTCTGCATGGTCCGAGTCCCAGCGCTTGACCCATCGAGCGCAGACGTAGAGCAGAGCTGCCAGGAGCGACACGGTTACAAGACGCAGCGTGATCCCGTCCGCGAAGGGCTGCGTCGAGACGACGTTGACGGCCAGGGCTCGAATAAATGCCACCGCGACCAGAGCGTGTGCCTGCAGCGGCAACTCGCCACGCTTCAGGTTGCTCCCCAGGACGAGCAACGGCAGCGCAAGTGCCGCCCAGGCCACTGCGATCCACTCAGACGGCAACTCCTGGTATGCGAGCACCGCCACAAGTGCCGAGCCCGCCCACGTGTACGCCGCCGAAAAGACGCGAGCGTGGCCGGATCCGCGCGGTCCGCTCAACCGCGCGCAGACGTACAGCTGTCCGGCCACGAGCAAGAATGTGATCAAGCGGAGGGTCATGTGGGCGTATTGCTGCGTGGCGTCCAAATTGACAAGCAGCGCGCGGAGGAACGCCGCCGCGGCGATGACGTGGCCCTGATAGCTCAATTCAGGCCGGTCGAGGACGCGGCCCAGAAGCGCCAGCAGAAGGCAAAAGCAGGCCCACGCCACGGCCGTCCAGGCAAACGCAAGCGTGGAATCAAAGTAAAAGTAGATGGCCGCCGCGACCAGGAATGACGCCGCGGAGCTATACACCTCGGACAGTCTTCGCGCGGAGACGGTCCCGGGCAGCCAGCTCCAGCGAGCGCACGCGTAAAAGACGCCCGCCACGAGCGCAAAGACCCAGACGCGCTGCGTCAGGCCCAGATACAGGTAGGGATCCGCGATCGCACGATTGACGATGAGCGCGGCAGCAAAGGACGCTACGGCAAACAGATTCCCCTGCATAGACAGGTCGAGGATGCGCCACCGACGGCCGGCCAGCCCGAGGATCAGTGCCAGCGCGCCCCACGCCACGGCTGTTCTCGAGTAGGGGAACGCCAGCCACGCCCCCACCAGGAGCAACACGCCGGCGACGTACGAAAGCACGCGGTAAGCCTTTCCTTCCAATTCGGATGCGATGAGGTCGGGCCGGCGGCCGGGAATCCAGTGCGAGTTGGCGTGGAAAAGCGCGGCGGCCACGGCAAAACACAACGCGAGAGCGTATTCCGGCATGTCGCTCGGCGCGCCGTTCCGAACAACGAACACTCGCCCGGCGTCCGCTCCCAGCATGTGACCCGTGGTGAGCAAAGCCGCCAGCAAGCCGAAACGGCGGAACAACGGCTCGCGCGTAAATACGCCGGCCAGGAACAACGCCTGCCCCTCGGCCAGCCACAGGATCGAGATGTTCGCGCCGGAGAACTTGAACGGGATGGCGGCTACGAGCAGGGTCACGCCGACGGTAGAGAGAATGACAAACGCGATGCGCCGCCGGCGCGTGATCGGAAGTTGAGCCAGAGTGAGCTCGACGGCGCCGATGCCGAGCAGCGCGTAAAACGCCAGACCCGATTGAACCGCCTGGTACTTCATCACGCCCAGCAGCAGGAAAGTGTTGAGCAAAGCGGCCAGCGTGGACGCGCGCTCCTCATTCACGCTCTCGACGCGGCGCGCGATGTATGACCAGCGGAAGATCGCCCAGTACATCACCAGGAGCAGCGCGCTCGGCAGAAACTCGGGGAACGTCCGCTTGTGCCCGGCCATGGGTTCGATGATGGTGCGCAGCCACAGATAGTGGTTCAAGTAGGAGGCCAACAGACCAAAGATTTCCAGCTCGAACCAGCGTTTGCGCCGAACGACGGCGACGAGCCCGAGCGCAAGAATGGCGCCTGCCGTGAGGCTGTAGACCGTGCCCGGCGTCTCGGACAAGCAGTTGATCGTGACCGTCGCGAATCCGAGCAGGAAGGCGAGACCTGTGACCACCTGCGAATCGTAGCGCAGCGTGTGCGCGACCATTCCCGCGGCCGCCAGGAACAGCAGTACCAGGTCGATCCACTGTGTTTCGATGACTCGCGCGGCGGCCACGTGGTGCATCGCGTAGGTGACAAAGAACAGCAGCGCCCAACCGCCGCCAATGCCCGTGCGCGCGAGAATGCGATAGCGGTCGTTGCGTTCGAAAAACACTCCCGCGCCCAGCATGCCCAGGCTCGTCGCGTACCCTACCAGGACCTTGCCGGCCGGTCCCAAAGCCGGCAGCTTGTACGCCACCCACAGCGCAATCCCGATGACCAGGAACACGATGGCCAGCTTGTTGAGCCAGTTCTTGCCCAGCTTTTCCTCGATGTCGAACGCGTTCTTCCACGGAACCCTCGCTGCCGGCGGCGCGGGTGGAAAGGCAGCCGCGGTTGGAGACGGCGCCCGCGGCGCGCGTGTTGGTTCGGGCGGGGAGGGGGTTGGAACCGTCATTGGAGGTTTGCGCGCTTCGGAGGGAACGACGGGCGCTGCAGCCAACGGCGCCGATGGCTTTGGTTCGGCCGGCGTGGATGGGGGAACCCGAGGCGCCGGCGGCGGCGCTGCGATCGGTTTCCACGGCTTTGCCACGGGCGGAACGGCTGGTGGCAACACTTGCACGGGCGGCCGCTGCGGCTCCGCGACTTGCGGAAGCAGCGCCACCGTCGGCGCAACCGGAACAGGGGGATCTGCAATCAGGGAGGCGACCGGGGCCTTGACCACGGGATCCAAAGGTGCGATCGGCGCCGCAGAAGCCGGAGCAAGCGCGGCGTGCTTCTCAAGTTCCGCGACGCGCGCCGCCACGCCGCTCAGACTTTTTCGAAGCTTTTCTTCCTTGTCATTGGAGGAGTCTGCCAGGCGGGCGAAGCGGTCGTCGTTTTCTCTCCGGTATTGAGTTCGCTTATGGTGCTCGTACGCCAGCCATGCGACAAGGGCGAGAATCAGCCATTCCATACAGCACCAGCGGGCGTGAGGATGAAGTCACGCATTCAGGAGCACGAGAGCTTACAAAACCGGCGCAGGACCCGCCCGCTCGCCACCGTCGTGATTTGTGCAATTAACATTCGTCCTTGGTCTAGTAGTTGGCTCCTATTCTATGGGCATTCATCAGCGAATGGAACTGAATTTTCCGTCGTGTTGTGATCCCTCAGACTCGGGACGCAATGCAACGTTTGGGTTGACATAGGCTCGGATTCGGAGGTATAAGCTCCGAAGCAAAGTGCATACGAAGGAGGGAAGCATGGCGACGATCGAGCGTGAGGCCTGCACCCCTCCCGATGCGGGATACGACGAGGCGCTGTGCATCAGAGCGCCGTCGCCGCTCCTCCGGGCATCGAACATCAGGACCCGGTCGCTGGCGGTTTTGGACCGGAAAGGAAGGAGGAGATTTCCACAGCGTTGAAATCGGCCTGTGCTCCGATCACCGCTCGAACGTCCGGAAGCGGTGAGCCCGCGGCTTTAACCTCGGCAACCCTGTTGTATCTCGTCCTGCATGGAGACCCAGAACCGACACCGTAGCTGGCCCGTCCTCGGGCTCGTCCCGCACGTTCGTCGTCTCACGTTAGGCGTCGTCCTTCGCGAGCTCTCGAAAAGGATCCTGTCCCAGAAGACGTGCTTTGGCCTGCGAGCCGATCTCAGCTCGCTTCCCGACAGACGCAGCGCGAAGATCGCCCTCGAAATGGCGCCGTGCGAGCCGGCGGACGCTATCGACTATTTCGATGCCGAGCTGGATGAGGTAAGAGGCGCCGACTACGGGCGTATACTCACCCGCAAGGGAGCGGTTGAAGCCGGCGTTTGGACGCCATACTTCGGCCGGACTGCTGACCGCACGGCCGCCTACGTGCAATGGCTGGTCACCGCCGACGAACAGGACCGGTTCCATGCGTACGTGCTCGACAAGTGGCCGTGGCTCGAGCCGGACGAGGTTTTCCTCGAATTCGCGTACACGTTCGTCCGCTACCGGAAGATGGGCGTGATGAACGACGCGATGGCGCGGCTCCTGCAAATCGCCAGGGATCGTGGCGCGCGAGCGGCGATCACCTACGTTCGATCCGACAACGTCGGCTCCCTTCGCGGCTGCGCGAACGTCGGCTTCGAGCTTGATCATGTCCGAGAGATGAAGTTTCGGCTCGGGCGTCGGCTGTCGATGGTCCGTCCCGTGGATGCGCATGCGCTCGATCTGTGGACGCTGGCGTCGGCGCGTACTCCGGCTCCTGCGCGTGACGCGGTGGGCCCGCGTCGCGTCTAGGACGAGCATCGATAGAGGATCTCCCCGCCACGCGAGCGACCCAGCTCGGCGCGAGGTGGCCCATCCGTCTGCCGTTATGACTTCGCCCCTTTGTGGCGCCTCTCTTGACCGGCACGGCCCTGTTTTCTTCCCAATCTTATCCCGGCCTAACGCCGGGCCTATTCACTGTCAGCCCTTAGCCTCGGCGCAAAACGCGGACGAAGATCCTTTCCTTTTTGCAAAGGATTTTTGTGCGTTCTCCTGGGAGCGCAGACATCCTGTTCACCACAAAGACGCGAAGAATCGCAAAGGATTTCTTCGCGTCTCCGTGTCTTCGTGGTGAGATTCCTTTTGGTTGCGGCTGGGCTGCTCTGTGTTCATCTTGGTTTCGTTCATGCTTTCGGGTTGCGGCGGGCCTACGGATCCCCCAGAATCCTGGAAAATCCTTTTATCGTGTGTCAGATCGGGCAGAATCGATTGCTTGGGAGCATCAGACGGAGGATACTCTTGTAATTTAGAAAGGGGAGCTTCGTCAGTGCACCACGCCGACACCGGCACGCCGAATGCAAAGTCCTTTCCGGCAGCTGTCGGATTCCGTGTGAAGTCGGGGTGGGCCACTGCGGTCTTGTTGGTTGGCCCCGTGAAATTACCGCGCGTTATCGATCGCCGCGTGCTGAAGCTTTCCGACCCAGCCGCTCCACAATCCAGCCAGCCCTACCACGCCGTGCTGGAAATGTCCGAAGAAAAAGGGCGCCAGGTCCTAGAGCGGCTCGTGAATGCCGTGCAGAGCTTCACGAAAAGGTCTGTGACCGAACTGCTCAGAGACTACCGAAACGCGGGTTGCGACGTGCGCAGCGCCGTTCTCGTGGTCGGGAGTGAAATCGATCCGGCATCGATCAAGAACCCTCACATTCGCGCCCACGCTCTTGAAGGGCGCCTGTTCCGGACAACGCTCGCGGACGCAGTATGTTCGTACGGGCTGCAGTGCTCCGCCGTGATTGAGAAAGAGGCGTACTCGAAGGCCGCGTCCGTCCTGCGCCGGCCGGAGGACGACCTGAAGCGCGTTGTCTCCGCACTCGGCCGCTCGCTCCGCATGCCGTGGCGCGCCGATGAGAAGACCGCGGCCGTAGCGGCCTGGATGGCTCTTTTGTAGCAGCCGCAACCCAAAAATCTCACCACAAAGACACGAAGCCACGAAGGTTTCCACGGGAAATGGGGTCGAGCAGGATGAAAACACAAGCGCCCGGCAACACAGCCGCAGAACGGCGCGGCTTTGGCACCGGGCGCTTCCCCATTCAACAACAAACGCGATCCGGCCTTCCGCTACGGGAAGATCGCCGTCTGAGCGTCAATAGACTTCAGGAACCGGACCAGCGCCTGGCGGTCGCTGGGACTGCTCAGCGTATCGACACCGCCGGTGCCGGCGCTGCGGTGCGTCACGTTTTCCAACACATCTTCCAGCGTCTGGCCCGAGCCGCTGTGCAGGTACGGAGCGCCGGCAAAGACCGACAGGAGCGAGGGCACGTTAAAGCCGAGCGCGCCGTTCGCGGCGACGATAGCGGCCTGCGCGGTTCCCTGCGCCTTGAATTCGTTGAACGCGGCTGAATCGAAGGTCCCCACACGGAACAGAAAACGGGTGAGCTGTCCGCCGGCTATCGGTTCGAGGGCACCTGGGGGTGGCGTGAAGTCCACGCGGCTGCTGGTCCAATCGGCACCGCCGTGACACGACTGGCAGTTGGCCGCTGAGAAGAGACTTCGTCCCTGCGAAACATCCTGGCCTCGGAGCGGAGAAACCGGCGCCCGGATGCCGAACGCGATGTACGCCGCGAGGGTGTCCAGCTCCGCGCTTCGTCCGGTGTTCGCGGTAGGAGTGAGGTTGACCACGGCCTGACCGTCTGTGATCAATCCTTGGCCGCCGGAGACAGCTCGGATGTTCAACTCGAAATCCTGAACCTCATCCCGCACCGCAGACCAGTTCAGAACGCGCTGGTGGGACGACGGCAGCAGAGGCGCGCCGTTCGCGTTGAGAGTGGCCCCGGCCGGCTGCGGATGGGCGAAGGTGCTCTCCATGGAGATCGTCTGCCTGGGTCCGTCGGGGAACATCCAGGTGACGCCATCAGCCAATCCGTCCGGATGGCAACCGTAGCAGCTGCCCCAACCGAAGTTCGACATCCGTCCTGCGGGCGGAGTCGATTCCGGCACCGTGCCCGCCGGACCGATACCGGTGTTAAACAGCTCATGCCCACGCAGAACAATCGCGTCTTGCGTGCCGGGCAGGGGGAGGCTCGCCGAAGCAATGCGGGTGATCTCGCTCGGGCTGGCGGATTCGATGTTTACGACCGACACGTCGCGGGAGATGCGGTTCATGACGTAAGCCCGCGTGTCAACGGAATTGAAGACGATGCCTTGCGGATTCTTTCCCACCTCGACTCGAACGATGCCTCCGGGATCGCCCGCAACCAACGGAGCGTTGATAGTCGGTTTGCCGATCGAATCCAATTGTACACGCACGAGCCGATTTGTGGCCGCCGAGACGACAAAGCCCTCGTTGGAACTGCGCTTGAAGGCCACGGCAATCGGGTTGGTGATAAACAGGCGGGTTGTAGCCGACTCAAACTGAACGCCTTTGTTCATGTTGATGGTTTGGCCGGAATCGGCATCCAGGTCCGTGTCCATCACGGAGAGGAAGCCCTGGACGTTGACGTTGAATTGAAATGGGCCGTTGGGGGAAGAGGCCGTATTCGGCAGGTAGGCGCGATCACCTTTGATGACGATGCTCTGGAGCAGGTTGGGGAAGGCGCCGGTTGCCCGTTGTGTAGTAGCATCCAGAGAATCAAAAATAACAGATGGGTCCAACGTGCGGCCATTCGATTTGAAGCCGGTGTCCGCCAGCGGATTCAGCACAACCGTGTCGATGACGCGGTTCTTGTGAGCGTCAATCACGGTGACACGCCCTTCCTTGCCATCGTCGAGCCCCTCTATCCCGTTCTCCCGCAGTTGAGCGAGAAAATGGGTGACGTAAACCTTGCTGCCTTCGCGCCCTCTGGGATCGGTGGTGATGGCGAGACCGCGCGGTTTGGGTCCGACATCTTCGATCGTTTCCTTGACTTTGTCGCTATGCGTGTCGATGACAGAGACGTCATCCGAAGAGAAGTTTGCCACATACAACTTCTTCCCATCCGGCGTCACGGCGCAACCGAACGGCTCTGAGCCGACCTCTATCGTGTCGATGACGGACCGACGTCGCGCGTCGATGACCGAAACCGTGCCGCTGGCCATGTTCGTGACAAATACCTTCCGATCGTTCGGCGTAATGGCCACGCAGCGCGGCTCATCGCCGACCGTTATCTCTGCAATTTTTGTATTGACGTCCCCCCCGACCTCGAGGACCGAAACGGAGTCGTTTTCAGGGTTGACGACCCAGACGAAGCGATCGTCGTGGGAGATGGCGATCGGGCTGGAGTTTGTCGGAAACAGGTCCTTGTCGGGCGCGCCCTGAGAAGGTTTCTCCAACAATGTAGTGCCTGCGAGCCATGTCGTGCCTGCCAGGGCAGCCACGACGAGACTAAAAAGGAATGCCCCACTGAGCTTTGTCATCGACCTTCCTCCTGAATGTGTGTAGCTCCTGAGCAAGAGACGCCGGGTCGTCTCAGTCCGCGGAGCGGTATCTGGCGACGCTGGCGGCGCAGGTCAATTTGCGAGGCGCGCGCCCAGATCAATTGTCGCTTTGCCAGTGTTTTCGATCCCGGGACGTGCTCCACCCTGCCGCCCATCCCGGGCCACACCTCAGGAGGGAGAAGTCCGACGGTCGTAGCTTATGTTCGGCTTAATGCCTACACTATCGAACAGTCGCTGTGTCCATTGCAATCACCCGAATTAGCTAGCCGTGCGAGCTAAACCCCGTTCCTGGGCAGGACGTGCGGAAAGCTCTGCGCGGGCAAGGATTTTTGTGCGTTCTCCTGGGAGCGCAGGCATCCTGTTCACCACGAAGACACGAAGACGCGAAGAATCGCAAAGGATTTCTTCGCGTCTTCGTGGTGAGATTTTTTTGGTTGCGGCTGGGCTGCACCGTGGAATTCGTGGCCAGTAAAACCGCCACGAATTAACACGAATTAAATTCTCCATAGCTTTTGAGAGGGTTAAAGACCACATGAATTGACTCCCACGTCTAATTGCACCCGTAAGCCCCGGAATTTCCCCGCCAAGGATTTTCGGTCAAATGACAAATGACCCATGACAAATAGAAGCGGACAACGAAGCGAAATCTTTCTCTGCGGCCTCTGCGGTGAAGCTTTTGGGTTGCGGCTGGGCCGCTCCGTGATACTATTAGGACCGGGAAACGAGCAAGACGATCTCTGCTTTTCTTCGAATAGCGGGCGAATAACGGAACTTTTTACTTCTCCTTCGCATGCTAACTACGCGCTCGATCCCTGATCAAACATCGCCTGAGGCCACAGATAATCACTCTTGGTTCGCTCGAAGTCGGCGCCAAGACAAGAGGGATTGGGAATGCCTGTTTACCTCGTTGATCCGCTCCGCGATCGTCGATGGCCGGATCTTTTGCGAAGACACCCGGGCGCCACTGTGTTTCACGCGCCCGGTTGGCTGCTGGCTTTGCAGAAGACTTACGGATACGAGCCCGTTGTATTCACAACCTCCCGGCCGGGCGGTGAGTTGGCAAATGGCTGGGCGTTTTGCCGGATCCGTAGCTGGTTGACCGGCCGCCGCCTGGTCTCATTGCCTTTTTCCGATCACTGTCAGCCTTTAGAGGACTCCACGGACGCGCTGCAAGAAATCTCATGCTTCCTGGGTAAGGAACTGAAGAAAGAGAATTGGAACTACGTCGAAACAAGGCCCATGCTTTCGCTGCACACGCTTCCGGAGGATTTCCGGGAGTTCGAGACGTTCTATTGGCACACGTTGGATCTTCATCCGGGAGCGGATGANNNNCTACGAAGCGGGCAGCAACGCATCGCTCCTGAGGAAGTTTTATCACCTGCAGTTACTCACGCGGAAGCGCCACCAAGTGCCCCCCCAGCCGTTCGGCTGGTTTAAGAACTTGATGGACTGCATGGGCGAGCAATTGACCCTCCGGGTTGCTTCCAAGGACGGAAGGGCTGCCGCGGCAATCCTTACCCTGAGATTCCGGGACAAGGTGGTCTACAAGTACGGCGGATCGGACGCCGAACTGAACCGTCTTGGGGGGATGATTCTGTTATTCTGGAAAATGATCCAGGATGCCAAACGGGATCGTGCGGTTGAGCTGGACCTGGGCCGATCGGCCGCAGAAAATGCAGGGCTGATCGCGTTTAAAGAGCACTGGGGAGCAACGCGTTCGCGGCTAACTTATTGGAGATGTCCGGCGCAGGTGTCCTGGATCTCCGGGAAGAAATGGAAGGAACGCGTGGCGAAAAACGTTTTCGGTCACCTGCCGGAGGATATGCTGGCGCTTGTGGGCAAGGTGTTTTACAGACATGTGGGCTGAAGCGGATCCGCATGGATTCGAACGCCAAACAGATTCTGGCTCGATCGATTTTGGACCACCGTGATCCTGACACACGATGTTGAAACACCGGCTGGCAGGGATTTTTTGTTTCGGCCTGACGGATGTCGACAGTTCCTTCGGAGTCAAATCTTCATTTAGAAGCGCTATTCGCTTTCGGAAGTGATCCTGGAAAACTAGAGCAGAGTCCTTCTTCCCCCGTCCATCGCCTGCGCCCGCACCAATGCTGAGACGATTGCTTCTACGTCCTGTGCGGTGACCCTCGGGTTGGTAGGCAGGTTGACAAGATGCCTGACCGCCTCCTCCGCTCTAGGACAGGCGCCCATCTCATAAGCGCCGCAATCCGGTGAATGTGCCTCCTCGAGAACGGAAGAGAACCACATTCCCAGCGTAGCAAATCGGATAGCCGCGCGCTCGGTGGACGCGGGATTTTCTACCCAAACAGGATAACGAACGAAAGCTGGATCGGCCTTAGCCGGACATCGAGGCACCCTGAACCCCATTTCAGACAGGCGCTTGTGGTATGCCGTGGCAACTGAACGACGATGAGCCACATTTGCCTCCAGCCGACGAAGTTGCCGCAATCCGAGGGCGGCCTGGCCATTACTCAGACGCTGTTCGTAGACGGCCGGACGCTTTCCTAGCACCTCTTCCGGAGTCGTCGGTCGGGGTAATGGGTTGTGTTTCCCAAAGAACTCGTAGATGGGCCTGCAGAAGCGGTACGCATGCGGTTCGGTCATGCCATGATAGAGCATCAGTTTCAGGAGATAGCTGGCCGTCTGTAGTATCGGCGGAGGCGGACAGGTCCGCTGGAACTCCTGAAGACGTGTTGCCAGCGCCGGATCATCAGTCGTGACGATCCCGCCCATGGTGGTTGAAATCGTCTTGGTCTCCTCAGTGCTGAAGAAAGCTGCGCGACCAAAGCTGCCGACGGGCCGTCCGTCATAGGTGGCGCCCAGTGCGTGCACGCAATCTTCGATAAGATCCAGGCCATTTCGGCGTGTCAGGTCGAGCGCGAGGTCAATATCCGCCGGAAGTCCGAAGGTGTGCTGAAGCAGCAGCGCCTTTGTCCTGGGCGTGGTCCGCTGCCGGGCCTGTTCAAGGTCCATGTTGTATGTGTCCAGACGACAATCCACGTAGACAGGCCGGGCCCCCGTAAAGCGGATCGCGTTGGATACAACGATGTGAGTGGGGACTTGGAGCAGGACTTCATCTCCAGGCCCTATGCCGAGCCCGCGCAGGAGACCATACAACCCCACTCGTCCATGACAGAAGCTGTACGCATAACGGGCGCCGATCAGGCGCGCGAAGGCACACTCGTACTCGGCAATATCCGGTCCTTGAATCAGTTGTCGTGGATAAAGCAAGCGGCGCAACGCAACCATGCAATCTTCAAAGGTTGTTGTCCCGCCAATAAGGGCTACACGGCGGGTTGAATCTTTGGGGGGGACATGGTCGGCTATCGGTTCGGCGACAATCTGTCTCATAAAGATTACGGCGTAGCGACTCGGTGCGTTGGCACGGGTGTGAACACCGCTTCCAACTCATAGATTTTCTTGGTGTGCGCAAGGTTCACAATTCGGTCAAATCTGCATCAGGCTCGTGGCACGGGCGTCCAGCCGTGGGAAGCGAGGATCCGACTCTAACTAACCTGTGTCATGGCCGGCCATGACGCGTCTCGCCTGTGAATGCCTCCGCGGCATCCTTCGCTAGAAGTAGTAGTGGGCTAACTGACCCAACAGCCTGGTAAGTGGCAGCGGCAGCCTCCGCCAGGCAGCGCGCGCGATCTCATGGGCGCGGCTCTCTGAGACAAGGATATCGGTCTCCAGCTCACGAGGTGACGGGTAGTAATAGCGATACAACCATTGCGGCTCACCTCCCCAACTGCTCTTAAACTGAGCCAGTCCCCGGTTATTCTTTGTCACCTCGCCAAGGTCGTAGTAGCGAAACCCTTGGGCGCACGCATCCTGGATCGCCCGCCATTGGATGCCATCATTGGGGCGTAACGACATCTCCTCACGTCTCCATCCAGAGAATGCATAAAAGACCGTCTTTCCAAACATCAGAAAAAGCGACCCAGCCAATAGCCTGCTGCGTCCCGCCACAGATTGTCTTGCCAGCAGTAACCGCAAGAAGCCGAGAGGGTGTAGCCGTTTCCAGGCTACCTCAAAGAACTGATACGGGCGAGGCGGAACGGCAATACTGCGCATGGTCTCCAGGTAGAGCCTGTACCAGTCTCGCAGTTCGGTTTCAGTTTGGGCGGGATGAACCTCCACCCCCAGCTTGGCGGCCTTGTTGACAGCCCATTTGATACGCGCGTGGTTGCGGGGATTGCCGATTCGCAAGCGGTCGGGGCTGTCAGGTAACTTCAGTACGTATGTCTCTCTCCATGGAACACCAACGAAGCCTTCCAGCAGACCGTCAAGAGCGTTTGACATCATCTTGACCTGAAATAGGGTATTCTTCTCATTGCGGGCTCGCTCCGCCGCTGCGCGCACTAACAGAGCCAATGCCTGCTTGTCCTGGGCGAGGGGACCGCCTACCGGCGTGCGCGGCAACGATAAGTAGCGACGGCCAGTGAAGAATCCTCGCGCGTAGAAGAGCGGCAAGATTCCCCGCACCTGCCCATGAGCATCCTCGCACGCCAGGTGCACAGGCTGGAAGCCGCATCCCTCCTCAAGAACCTGCAACCACACTGGATGATGATATATCAGACTGTCCGGCAGCTTGGTCAGGAATGCTTCCCAACGGCGGTCAGTCTGGGGGTCGATTTCGACTATGCGCAAAGACGCATCCACCTCCGCCATAATACGGTGACGCTGTTCTGCTTTCATGAGGACACTTGTCCGCAGGCCGTTCTTTTGAAACAATACGTACTGTATTGGGGAAAGGAACCGCGGATCGTATTGTGACAAAAAAACTTAGTTTGGACAAGAACAATGCGAGACACTTCAGTCCAGGTGGTGCTGGTTGAGCGATTCTGTACGGATGGAAGCACAAGCTGGAATCCTTTTTTCCGTAGGATGAACCATAATTGATAGACTATTTACGAATCACCATACTAGGGTATCCCCTAGTTGTCATGAGGCGCGAATTCAGCCAAAAAGAGAGGCCCGAGTAGCGGAGAGGGTTGTGTGATTTCGTTACGAGATGGATACCCGGAGCAATCAAGAATCCGGCCGCAATCCGCTGGGTCGGAGCAGCCCTGCCGCAACCAAAAAAATCGTTGATTCCTCGTGTCTTTGCGTCTCGGCGGTAAAGCCGAACCCAGCTCGAAGACACGAGGAATCGACGGGCATAGAAAAAGGCGCATCGCCCCAGGGCCCGCGTCCCCCTCGTGTGCCTGGGTGCGGGCGCTCTCCGGTACGAATATTTGGATACGGTATAATACCGGCTTTGTTCTGAGCGGCGGCCGGTCGAGCTTCGGTTGCCCGCAGCCGCCTACAAGCTCAAGAGGTAGGGATGAGTGTTTTCAAGGATCAAGGCAGAGACGAATCGATGCTGCGATTGCTGCTGGCAATCAACCGGAAGACCAGAGCCTCGGTCGATCTTCATCAGGTACTCGACTTCATACTGGGTTCAGTCGGCGACGTGATTCCGTACGATGCCGCACGGATATACCTCGTGGAGCCAGAGACCAGGACGGTGAAGTATCTGGTGGGACGGGTGGACGATAAATTCGAACAGGCCGAAATTGCGCTCGACAGCGTCGATCGTACCGTCGCGCAGGTGCTTGTCACGGGCGAACCTTTCCTCGGTTCACCGGTGACAGAAAACCCGGTTTGCTCAAATCTCAGAGAGACGACGCGCAGCCGGGTGACCGTGCCGATCCAGGGTGACGGATACGTCATAGGCGCTTTCGACCTGGAAAGCGATCAACACGCCAGGTTCGAGGAAGGCGATCTGGAATGGCTGAGCCTCCTGGCATCGCAGACGGCCGTCTCAATTACCAGGACTGTCCCCTATCACGGACTGATTGAGAAAAAGCGATTGGAAGAGCAACTGCGGATCGCGCGCGAGGTCCAGCTGAGCCTCCTCCCGACAGCCGTTCCGCAGGTTCCAGGTCTGGACCTCGGAGGCGTTAACATTCCCTCTGAAGGGATCGGCGGCGATTACTTCGATTTCATTCCTATTGTAGACGGGCATCTGGGCATTGTGGTGGCCGATGTGGTCGGCAAAGGCATCCCCGCCTCTCTCATCATGGCCAGTTTCCGCGCCTTCTTGCGCGCAGAGATCCGAAATAACTACGCCATCCGCACGATCTTTGGCAAGGTGAACAAGCTGCTGACGGAGAGCTTGAAGCCTCATCAATTTGTCTCCGCCTTTTATGGCGTGCTGGACCTCGAGCGCCGTCGCTTCACCTATAGCAATGCCGGCCATCATCCGGCCATCGTGTTGCGCCCGGATGGGCAGGTCCGGCTTCTGTCCAGCGGCGGGACAGTGTTGGGCATCCTTGATGGCACCACTTACAACGAGCGGGTCATCGATCTGGTGCCGGGGGACATTTTATTGCTATATACAGATGGTGTCGTCGAAGCGGAGAACGAAGCGGAGGAGATGTTTGGCCGCCAGCGGCTTGAAGAGTTTGTGCGGGCCAACGCAGCGATGAGCGCCCGGGAGTTGTGTGAACAGCTGTGCGCTGAGTTGACTCGTTTTAGCCGGCGAGCCTACCCGGAAGATGACACTACGATTGTGGTAGCCAAACTAGCATTACCGTGAGATCTCTGACCATCCCCCCGGGTCTCGGCAAAATCGGCAATTTCTTGAAAATCATAAATGACCAATGACAGATGACAAATCTCCCAGGCGGGTCAACGCGCGCTCTCTTTGTCATTGGTCATTTCGATTTCGGGGCGGGTCTGTAAGCCTCGAACTCCGCTCTCTGAGCGCGAAGTCTCCGAGGTCCCCTGCGACGTCTTTGACTGGGAATCCCGGCATGCTAGACATTAGCGAGGAAGCATCTCATGCCGCCCAGGCATTCCCAGGCGAGACATGGCATGGCCGTCCCGGCCATGCGAAGCTGGGAGAAGTGTGGGCCAGGGCTACCGCGCGTTCAAGATTGCGTGGATTGCGCGGATTCCTTCGCCTTTAGCTTGCTTTCATTCGCCTTGATGAAGGCGCGGATTTCTTCAGACATGTCCAGCAGCTTGGCCCACTGCTCTTTGTAAAGAGTCACGGGAAAGCGTCCCAGCCCGTAGACGGATACTCCCCCTTTTTCGCTGACTTTCAGAGTAAGGCCCTTGGCCGAGGTTTTTTTCAGCGCCTCGTTTTCGGACCGGAGTCTATCGAGTTCCGCTTTAAAATCTTCGCCGTTCGACATAGTAGTGAGTTCCTATGGTTTTTGCGTTTAAGAACTATCGCGCAATACTACGACTAATCCGGTTGCGGAGTCGTGGCGTGGGGCGACTCTCTCGAGCACCTTCAAATTATCCATACTATCACGCCAACGCCGAAGAGGGCTACTCTCGACCCAAGTTCGGGCGCAATTAAAAGTGGGAGTCGTCTCAGACGTCGCTTTGGTCAGGTGAAGATGAACAATCACGGCTCTTTTGGAGTGCGGCGACCTGTCGACTTGTCGCCGCGCTCCATATCGGACTGGTTATTTGTCCGTCTTTTGCGCGCATCCCGCGGCAGAAAGTGACTCCCGCTTTTAATTGCACCCTACAGTTCCGTCATCCGTGATCGTAGATACTTTACCAAATGCCTACGCCGAGATCTGGTTTGGCGCCATTGAGACGTTCATGTCTCAGAGACCTGCGGGGAAACTGTTCGACCTGCTCGAAACAGACGCGTTGGCCGCGTGGGAGATCCGAGAAACGGATTGAGCCAACATAGGGTCCGAGCAGCTGTGCCCAGACACCGCAGATGTGCTCGGCAGCGCAGCGCTCGGTCAGCGAAACGGGGGGCGCCCCCGACGCTGAGGCGGCCAGTCCTGCCGGCTCAGAAATAGAAGTGCAGCCCGAGCTGTACCGTCCTGTTGCTTAGAGAGGTCTGGGTGATGATTGCGAAGTTCGCGTTCAACAGATCCCCGACGGCCTCGGCAAACTGCGGGTGATTCGGCAGATTGAAGAAATCCGCGCGGAACTGGAGGCGCATCCGCTCCCGGACCGGAACCGTGAATTCCTTCTGCACCGAGAAATCGAAATTGTTGACACCCGGATTCCGGATATTCGAGAAATAACGCGGCGCATTGCCGAACGCCTTCTTGGTGTCGAACGTACCGGTGGGAGTCGGCAACCCAGGCGCCGGGCAATTGCCTGAGAAATCGAATGCGTTCTTGTCAAACCAGTGCTCAATCCTCTGATCGAAGCCAGGCGGAAGCGGATCGCCGATCACCATGGGGCGATTCGACAGTGTGTGCGCCGCATTGCAATATCCATACGAGTTGTCCAGGATCCCGAACGGAGAACCGCTGCTCACCGTGTAGATGGCGCTCGTTCGCCAGCCGCCGAGCACCTGGCCGGCGACGCCGCTTTGGAGCCACTTCTTCCCCGGACCGAACGGAAGTTCCACGATCGGAGCGATCGTCAAGCGAACGGGGATGTCGCCGACGCTGACCGAGCGATCCGCCCTGCGATTGTAGAAGTCCTGCCCCGTAACATCGAGTGACCAGAACCCGCCCCAATCAGACGAGGAGTCGTCGATCAGCTTGCTCCATGTGAAGTTCGCCAGAACCGCAAACCCGCGCGAGAAGCGACGCTCGAACTTCGCCTGCATGGAGTGATATGTCGAGTTCGAGAGCCCCCAATACCCGGGAGTGACAACGAGGTCGAAGAGGGAGCCTCCCGCCGCGAGCACCTTTTGCGCCGCCAAGGGGCAGTACGGGCTGGTCGTCGCATCAAAGCCAAAGCTCGCCGTGCTCTCCGGCGTCTGTTGACAGATGTTGTAAGCATAGTTGATCGGCAAGTGTGTGCCCTTGCTTCCCACGTAGCCGACCTGCGCGACGGTGCTGCCGCCGAGTTGTTTCTCCAACGTGAAGTTCCAGAGCTGGAAGTACGGGGCAGTCTGGTTGCGCGGCGCCCAGGACGAGAACGAGACATTGCTGGTCACAGGTATCGGGGCTGCGATTGCCGAAGGGGATGGGTTGGTGATCGCAGGCAACTTCAACCAGTTCGTACCGGCAGAGAAGGGAGTCCTGGCGAGCAGATTGGGACCCGGCTGCCCATCACCGGCTCTACCGTGGCCCACGGCACTCGGATACATAATGCCGTAGCCGCCGCGGACGACGAAGCTGCTGGTTGGGTTCCACGCGAATCCAACACGTGGCGCGAACTGCTTCCGTGAGGGATCGAACGACGTGTCCGGCGCATTTACGCCGAACTGCTCCCACAGAGCCGTGAACGGATTGAAGAATGCCAATCCGTTGTTCAACTCACGGAACGACTGGTCGTATTGCCACCTGAGCCCCAGATTGAGCGTCAGTTTTGGCGTGAACTTGAAGTCGTCCTGAACGAAGAACGAATAACTCCAGGCGCGCGTAGAAACCATCGCGTTCTGGACATTGACGGCACCGCTATTGATCACACCAAACAGGAAGTCAGCAAAAGCATTTCCCGTCTGCGAACCGGTGAAGCTGAAGCTGCTGGCCACCTCGTTCGGCTGGTAGTTGTCGATGGCATAGCGGCGGGCCTCGCCGCCGATCTTGAGGCTGTGCCGGCCGACCAGCCTGGTGACAGTGTCACTGATCTGAAGGGTTGTCGCGGGCTCGTACAGGATTCCGCCGGTGCTGAATCCCTGAAATCCCGAGACACTCATTCCCGGCGTGCCGCACTTCTTTCCGCCGGCTGTGTCGGGAACGCTGGACAGACAATCCGGAACACCCTGGATTCCGAAATCGGACGGAGATGTGAATCCTTGCCCCAAGTTGGTGCGGTGACCGATTCGGTGCATATATCCCAGCCGGAGATTGTTCAGCATGCTCGAGCCGAAGGCATGAGTCCATCCGACAGTCAATGCGTAGTCGTCGGACCTTCCAATCTGTTCACCTGCGGGTCCGACGATGAGATTACCGGGATACGAAATGTTGTGTCCCCACTGGCGGTGAAACGCCCCAAAAATCTGATCCGATTGCGACAGGTTGTAGTCAATCCGCGGATTGAACCTGTGGGTCGTCGCCTCGGCCGGTCTGTCGAAGCTCAACAGGCTCGTCCCGGGGTTGCCTCCCGGGGTGGTGGACGTCGGCCACGCCTCAAGGAACTTCTGGGAGATCGGGCTGATCTGCGCCGCAGGGATTCTGTTGAAAGTAACCGGCGTGGCAGTTCCCGGATAACGGAACTGTTGTTTCGCATCCAGACAGATGCCCGCGCCGTCAAAACCCGCAGTGCACAGGGCGGAGAGATCGCCGCCCCGAAAGGCAGCATTCGGCACCACCACACTGGTCACGGGGCTGCTGGCATCCTGGCGAATCCCCTGGTAGTCGGTGAAAAAGAACAGCTTGCTCTTGATGACAGGCCCGCCTATGGTTCCGCCAAACTCGTTGCGGCTGAATGGGTTCTTGGGTTTTGTGGGATCCTCGAAGAAGTTGCGGGCATTGAGCTTCTCGTTGCGGTTGTACTCGTACAGAGAGCCGTGAAGCTCGTTCGTGCCGCTCTTGGTGACCGCGATGAGCAAGCCGCCCCCTGCCTTGCCGTATTCGGCAGACATGCTGTTGGTCTCGATCCTGAACTCCTGGATGGAGTCTATTGCAGGATTCACCGCCTGTCCGCCGAAAACCGGCGCTGCGATCGTAGTGCCGTCGAGCACGTAGTCCTGGTTACGCGGCCTGTCTCCGTTGATGCGCAGGTTGCCGTTGTTGCCGCAACCATCGCACGCGGCCTGCTGCGACGTGCCCGCGGTAAGCGGGATCAGGCTGAACAGATTCCGGTTGGTCGGCAACTGCTCGATTTGCTGCTGGGTCACTGTCTGGCCGAGATTCGATTGCTGCGTTTGAAGGAGCGGCGCTTCGGCAATGACATCCACCGTCTCGGAAGTTGCTCCGACTTGCAGCGTGAGATCGACCTTCGGATTTGCATTCACCTCGAGCGTTATCGCAGGCACGACGGCGGTCTTGAACCCAGGGGCGGACGCCTCCACCTTGTAAGCGCCTGGATTCAGGCTGGTGGCGTTGTAAACGCCTGCATTGTTTGTCGTCAGCGTCTTCGTTACGTTTGTGTCGACATTGGTCAATGTCACGGTCGCGCCAGGAATCACGGCGCCGGTGGGATCGGTGACAACGCCGCTGATGGTGCCAAACAGCCCCTGCCCCGCCAGGCAGACGGGGCAAAGCAGTGCTAGGGCAATACGCAGAAATGCTGTACGAAGTGTTGCTCGCCTCATAATTCCTCCGTGGCCAGCTTTCCGCTCGACAAGTCGCGTTCCGGGTGACAGCTTCCCCGTCATGGTCGCGTCGCGGAGCGACTCGACGGCACCCTGCGCAAGTGATTGGTACTTGATCTGTTTGAAAAGCCTGTCCGTTTGCACAAATTTAAACGTTGATCGTTTAACGATGATCGATTAAAGACAAAGCTTGTCTCGCTTGTCAAGCGATTTTTTCGTTTCGCGGTGACCCGCCAGAAACGAGGACTGCGGGGCGGCCGTGAAGGGCCCGCCCTACGAAACCTGGATTTTTGCGGATCAATTTGGTTCGATCCGAGATCAGCGTTCAACGCCCCCCTAATTCAACCCAGGGCTTCGGTCAGGGAGCGCAGGAGATCGATGGCGGAAGCCCGAAACAGCGTTCGTGCTTTTCAAAACGCGACCTCAAACGTATAATTCTCCCTGACACTTACAGGCTGGAGGAATGGCCGAGTGGTTGAAGGCGGCGGTCTTGAAAACCGTTAGGGGGGCAACTCTCTCGTAGGTTCGAATCCTACTTCCTCCGCCACAAGCACCACATGCCGATCTAAAAGACTCAGTGTTCAGGCTAGACGAAACTCGTCCAAAAAGCCGTCGGCCAGGCATGGGTGAGCGAGGGTTAAACGCTTCCAGCCGGTTTCAATTCAGAATGGACAGCCCGGAGGTCGAGGCCCAAAGGACGTGCCCTAAGCTAGCGAAACTCAAATCTGCCGGTGGGACCGTGCTGGTGGATTGCGCCTATCATCCGATGAGGACAACAGCGTCGCGCTGCGCACGGAGCGGGTGTTTCTCCTGGCAACGAGGCCGGAGAGCAGCTCTTCATATTCGGATACGACCTTGTCCCACGAATAACAGGCCTGGGCGCGGTGGAGAGCCGCCTGCCTCAGAGTCGCGTAGACCTGCGGATGGTCTTCAGCATCCTGGAGGCACCGCGCCAGGTCCTCAACATCGTTTACGCGATAGAGGACGCCGGTATTGGAGAGCACCTCGGCATTCTCCGGAGTGCCGTTGGCGACAATGAGGTTCCCTTGGCCCATGGCTTCAATCAAAGCGGGATGCGAGCCGCCGACTTCGGTGGCGTGGATGTAGCAGAACGCGTGCGCCTGGAGCTGCCGGTAGCCAGGGCCGTAGATCGCGCCGGGCAAAAGAATGCGCGGGTCGCGCGTCTGCTTCAACTGCCGGATGTATCGCGTTGCGTAGGGTGCGTCTCCCACAACAACCAGGCGCTTGCCGGTGCGCACTCTCTCGAACGCCTGGATCACCAGGTGAGCATTGTTTTCCGGTTCCAACCGGCTCACGTAGAGGAAATAGCCGCCGGGCGAAAGGCCGAGACGCTCCAGAGTCTCCGTCGTTGCGGGTTTCTCCGTCACCGTGCCGTAAGGAATGAAGATAGAGCGCGCACCATAGTTCTCGCGATAGTAACGCTCGATCACCTGCGCGTCGGTGACGATAGCGTCGGGAAACCACAATGAAAGACGCTCCGAGATTGCGTAGTATGCCCGGCCCAGCCAGTTCCATTTCTTGCGCCTTCTCTCGATTCCATCCACGTTCACAGCCACCGGGACCCGGAAAATGCGGGGGAACAGCGCGAACAGGCTGTTAGCCGCATTGCAAATCAGCAGGACGTCATACCTTTGCGGGAGCGCGTGGAGGACCGATAAAAAGGTGTGCACCACCGTGTCCGTGTACTTCCATCGCAACGTGGGCAAGACAACCAGACGGACATCCCTGTAGGTCCGCAAAGATCCCGCCACGTAATGGGAACGGCCGTAGACGGTGACCTCGTGCCCGCGCAGCGCAAGGCGGACTGCGCACTGTTCGGCGAAGGTCTCAAAACCTCCGTAGTTGGCAGGAATTCCACGCGTTCCAAGTATGGCGATCTTCAAGCCGTTATCTTCCGTTCCACGGGTCTCCGGATTTACGATGGACCCATGGCGCGAATTTGCATCATCTCATCACAAAGACACGAAGACACGAAGATTCACACAAGAACATGGAGGACCTTCGTGTCTTTGTGGTGAAGACCGAATCGTGCGCTTACGAAAAGAGCTAACCAGGGACCCGAAACGTCACGAGTGCCTTGAGTTTGTTTCGGATGCGCCGCAGCCGGAGAATGAGTTGCCAGCCGCGGCTGGCGTGAATGAGACCCAGTTGATGAGTCGCGTCCCGGAGCCTGGCGGTCAAATCCGCGTTGCCGGTCTCCAGTTCTTCCGCGACGCGCCTTAGCGAGGCGATCGCCTCCAGCGAATCTTCAAGTTGAGTTTGACGCCAGGCCACTGCTTTTTCGAGCGAGGCGATCGTCTCTGCCCGATCTGCTGACTGTCTCTCCCGCCATGCGAGCGCTTCCTGTATCTGGCGGAGAAGTTCGTTGGAGCAGTCGATCAACACGCTGCCGGGAAATTTCCCAAGCGCGGCGTCGGATGCCAGGCCTATGAAGTAGAGCGGTACGCGCCGGTCATTCGTCGCGAATTCAAATTCGGCGGTGTCTCGCGCGATTACGAATTCGTCTATTCGGGCGTCATGGGCGTTTCCGATCTGCCAGACAGTCGAGTTGGCGTAGATCCGTTGTCCGAGAAAGCCGGTGTTCTTGAAGAATTGCCGCAGGAGGGATCGAAATTCTTCGAAATCGAGCTCTCGAACGTGAAATGGATTCTCCCCGGCGGACTCGTGACGGTAGACGTCTTTGTTTGGCGTCGACACAACGAGAAGCCCGTCGGGTTTGAGCATGCGCTTGGCTTCACTGACGAGCTTTTCCCGATCTTCAACATGCTCGATCGCTTCGAAACAAACCGCCAGGTCGAACGAGTGCTCTTCGCGCAGCGGTATATTGGTCACCGAGGCCATGACGAATTCAAGGTTCTCGCGCTTGTACTTCTTGCGGGCATGTTGGACTGCAGCATCGTCGATCTCGAGACCCACAACGGAAAGAGCCGCCGCGGCAAGGATGTTTGCGCCATAGCCTTCGCCGGAGGCGAGATCGAGGACGCGCTTTCCTTCAGCCAGGCGCGCGGCCAACACGTATCTGTGCAGGTGCTCGTAGGCGATCGCCGCGTCTTTGATCCACGGCAGGTATCGTTCACCCGTCCATTCCAGCATTGGCGAACCTTGCGGCGCTTGACTGGTCGTCGGCGTTTTCCTTGGCGAGAATGTCATAAACCCTTCTCTCGAACGTGTCCTGCGAGCATTCGATGGTGATGCGATGAAGGGCCGCATCGCGAAGCCTTGCCCACTTGACGGGATCCGAGTAAACCTCGACACAGCGTGCGGCAAAATCGCCGGCGGTATCGCCTATGGCCAGTTCCCGGTCTGTCCACTCCAGTTGTTCGGCCAACAACGGAGTCGCCACGACAGGCAGCCCGCGCGCTGCGGCTTCATGAACCTTGTGAGGGATGCCCGCGGCATAACGTGTGGGTGCGATGAACACACGTGCGCCGGCATAAAGCGATGTCAGGTCGGCAAGGGGACCGGTGATTCGCACGGACGGCCCGGCCAGTTCACGAATCTTTTGAGATCGGTTGACGCCTGCAATGGTGAGCGGAGCGGCGGCTCCCAACTTCTCCTGGATGCGAGGAAAAACCTCCGTGAGGAACCAAACCAGGGAGTCTGCATTTGGACTCTCCTCCTCGTGAACGGCGCCTACAAACAGGAATCCGGTCCTTTCCTCGAATGCGCTTGATGTTGGGGCCGGCGCCACCGAGTGTCCAATGATACATACGTTCTTGATGCCATGACGCTTGAACGCGGCGCCGTCCTGCTCTGAAACTGCCACGACGCAGTCGGCGCCGGCGGCCAGCCTGATCTCCGCCCGGAGCGCGCCTTCGAGCTCACGGGGCGACATGGGATTGCCGGAAACCTTTCTACAGCCGGCCTGGCGGTGCGCGAACAAGGCTTCGGCGTCGTAAACCACGCGTGTCTTGTCGAACCACTCGGGGTGGGCGGCAAGAATCGGCTGAAACCTCTCCATGTTGTGGGGCCGGCTCACGATGATGAAGTCGTAATACCCTCCTCTGTTCCGCAGGAACGGTTTCAGCTTGTCGGGTCCCACTCCGATCATGACCTCCACGTCCCGCGGGATATCCGAATAAACTTTGCTCCACTCTTCATCGAACAAGAAAAGCGGGTACAGCGTCACGAAACAGCCGTGCTTCAGAAAAGCGCGAAGCATCGCGTGCGCGCGGGGATACCCGGAGCCCAACCAAGGGTGCGGAGGCTGGTCGTGCAAAAAGAGGACGCGCCTGCCGTTGTGCCTCATTCGCGCGTGGATTGCGCGGCCGATCCCCGGCGGTTCACGTTTGTCCAAGGCGGACCGATGTCGGGCGGCAAAGACGAGCTGGTGCGCGCTTTGCAATCCCGTCGCGCCGGTTACCGACTGTGAGCTTGCGAATTCGTAGTGGAGCACCGCGGCGCCCGGCTCATAAACCACCCTGTAACCGCGCTGCCACAGGCGCATGCAGTAGTCGGTTTCTTCGTAATAAGCAGGCGTGAAGCTTTCGTCGAAGCCGCCGAGTTGTTCCCAGAGCGAGCGCGGCGTGAGCAGAAAAGCGCCCGAACAGTAATCCACGTCGCGACGGAACATGTAAGACGGCGCGAAGGGCGTGTCGCCGCGGCCGTATCCGAGACACGAGCCGTCCCGCCACACGATGCTGCCTGCTTCCTGCAGCGTGCCGTCGAGCAGAATGATCTTGCCCCCTACGGCGCCGATGTCCGGTCTGCCGCGTAAGGTGGCCAGAGCCGCGCGCAGCGAGCCGGGCAAGAGCTGCGCATCGTTGTTGAGCAACAGAAGGTATTGGCCCCGGGCGTGTTCCGCCGCCTGGTTCACGGCCAACAAGAAATTGCGATTCTCCCGATTGCGAATGATTCGAGCTCCGCGCAACCGGTCCAGCAGAAGCCGAGTTTCGTCAGACGACGCGTTGTCGACGATGATGACCTCGATCTTTTCGGAATACGTTTCTGCAATCGACCGCAGGCAGGCGAACGTCAGTTCGGAGCGGTTAAAGAGAACGAGAATGATCGAGACTTCCGGATCCGGCGATGACGGCAGCTCCAATACGGCCTCCGACACGAGGAAGCTTTCGAAAGACGTCCGGGAAAGAGACGTGAATAGCTTCTTTGGATCCGAGACGGGCATCGCCGCGGCCGGCGAAATAGGCGTTGCTTCAATCATGGCGCCGGAGTCGACAGGCTGGGACTTTCCGAGAAGGCCGGAGACGGCGTCTTTGATCGTGCGGAGTTGCTTTGCGACCCAACGCAGCCGGCAAGTCAGACGCCAGGAACGCGATTGGAGAACCTGTTCAAACGCCCGCCTCTGTAGTGCCAGCTCGCGTTCCTTGTCTGCCAGCTCTTCCTGAAGAGCTCGGATCAGCTCGCTCTGTGTCTGAGATTCCGTTGTCACGATAGACTCCAGATCCTCTTCCTGCGCA
>QHZE01000489.1 GCA_003225335.1 Acidobacteriota bacterium | reverse complement strand
CCCTCCTCCTTCGAGCACGATCACGCCATTTTTTGACCCGGCCTTTTACCGTCATGTCTTCATTCCCGGCGGCAATACAACGTCATGCAAGTCGAAAGCCAGGCTCTTTTAGCTATTCGCGCAAATATTTGGGAATTCGCAGCAAGAAGCCGACGACTTGCGGACTCAATCCAGCGGACGCACGGACAATGCGGTCTGGAGCGGTCGCAAGTGGTGACCTCCGCCTCCGAAAGTCCGGATACGATTTCCACCGAGAACACGTTCGAAGGTCTTTTTCGTGGCCCTGTACTCGGGCGCCGCTGGTTTGCAACCCGGCCACCTCTGCACAACGTGTCTTCAAGACCAAACATCGCCGCCAAGCAACGCCTTAACAGTTTTTGGAGGGCTGCTGTAGATGAAACTTGTTGAATTCCTCACTCACACCAGATCCCGATGCTATTATCAAAATCCACTGACATCGAAAATAGCCGATCTCTCTATTTTCGCGCTCGAAAATATGCCATGAACAAAGGTTCAAAAGCGGTCGGCCGATATGTTCGCCAACCGAGCGGGTACGTGGCATTTGTTCCGGCGCCATTGCCGCCGGAGCTTCATTGGACGCCCGAGTTGTCTCGGGCGCTTTCGGATGCGGATCGGTTGATCGGAAGATTGGCGGGCGAGGGCGGCCGGTTGCCTAATCCTCACCTGCTGATCCGTCCGTTTGTGCGGCGAGAGGCCGTGCTTTCGAGCCGAATCGAGGGCACGCAGACGACGCTCGGTGAGTTGCTTGCTGCGGAAGCGGGCGCAGTGGTCGAGCGCAGTCCCGAAGACCTCCGCGAGGTAGGTAACTACGTGGCGGCACTGGAGTATGGTGTGAGGCGGCTGAAAAAGCTACCGCTTTCGTTGCGATTAGTCCGCGAGTTGCACGCCAAACTCATGGCCGGCGTGGGTGGAGGGCAGGCCGCGCCCGGCGAGTTTCGCCGCTCCCAAAATTGGATCGGTCCTGCGGGCTGTACGCTGGCGACGGCGACGTATATCCCCCCGCCACCCGCCGAAATGATGACTTGCCTCGAGCAGTGGGAGGCATTCCTGCATGACCGTTCCCTGCCACCTTTGATACAGATCGCGCTCGCGCACTACCAATTCGAAGCCATCCATCCCTTTCTCGACGGCAACGGCCGCGTCGGCCGCCTGCTGATTACTCTGTTTCTGACCGAGAGGGCCATACTGCCGGCGCCTCTGCTTTACCTGAGCGCCTTTTTCGAGGCAACCCGCCGTGATTATTACGAATGTCTGCTCCGCGTCAGCACGCACAGAGATTGGATGGCGTGGCTCCAGTACTTCCTTAATGGCGTGGCCCGGCAAGCCGAAGATGCATTAAGCCGCGCCGAGAGAATCAACAGTCTCGTTACGAAGTGGCGTGCTGCCGTTGCCGGGACGGCGTCGCAGGCCGCAGTGGCGCTCGTGGACATGCTCGCGGCCAATCCCTATGTGACGATCAAAGGTGCCGCCGGACAACTTGGTGTCGCATTCACCACGGCTCAGCGCGCGATCGGACGGCTCGCATCGATGTCTATCCTGGAACAGGTCAGCCGAGGTAAGCGCGACCGTATCTACTGCGCCACGACGATTTTAAGAATCCTTGAAGAGCCGGCGAAATTGACGACAACGCAACAAACAACTTGACCAAGATAATCCCGGCACGGCTTAGTTTGAACTATTTCCTCACGAATTTCTGAAACCCGTCGGCTTTCGATACCGTTTGTGGCCACATGTTGTAGTATGTAGTCACGCCTGTGAAGAGGTTGGCCATGAAAGAGCATCGGGTGGGCATTCGACAATTGAAGTCGAATCTCAGCGCAGTGTTACGGGAAGTCAAATCAGGAAACGCGATCCTGATAACGGAACGCGGAAAACCTGTTGGCAGGATACTCCCGGCGGAAGCTTCTCTGAATGAAGTTCTCGAAGAAGGCACCAGCAAGAAAATGTGGGCCTGGAGCGGCCGGAAGTGGCGCCCTGGGCTGCCGAAAGTCCGGTCACGCGGAGGCAGGCTTGTGTCGGACCTGCTCTTGGACGATCGCGAATGATCTTGTACCTTGACTCCAGCGCGATCGTGAAGAAATACGTTTCCGAATCCGGCTCCGTCGAGGTTCAAAGTGCGATTGAACAAGCGGAAGCTGTCGCGACGACGGTTGTGAGCCGCGCGGAGGTTGTCGCTGCGCTCGGCAAGGCGGTTCGGATGCAGGTGATTGGCAAAAAGGAAGCGGAGGCCATGGTTCGCTCTTTCAACAAAGGATGGCGGGATTTGGTCCGAACCCGAGTCACAGAGCGCCTGGTTAAACACGCCTCTGATCTGGCATGGAGCCACGGCTTGCGAGGTTACGACGCCGTTCAGTTGGCATCGGCCGCCGCATGGCAGCAGGCCATCGGACGGAACGTCACTCTCTGCACTTTCGACCTGAAGCTATGGGAGGCAGCGCGAGTTATCGGCCTCTTCGTATTTCCAGCAAACCTTCCGGAGTGGCGGAAAACCGTTCGATCCTGAGGCCACAGCGTCCTGCGGCGGGTGCACACCCGTCGCGACCGTATCGACCGAGAGTTGGACCGCGCGTGTCAAATTCAGGGAAATGATGTCCTGAAGATCCGGATCTTCCATCAGTTCTTCAGGCGTCGCGGGACATTTCTTTTGGACGCGCTGTACGCACCGTCGTAAGGACTACAGCTTTTCTGAGATCAGATCCGGATCCATGTACGCCTTCGCTCGGCGATCATGCCGGTTCGATACCGTAGAAAATCCGCTTCATCGAAAACATGCTTCCGGATCAAATCCGCATAACGCGTGCTGTCAGCGAGAATCTTCTTTCCATACCGCAGAATCTGACCCAATAGCGGTTCGCCGGCAATGCGCAGGTCCACAAGATCGACCGGCCGTCCGATTCGATTGGCCAGCTCGGAAATCAAGTTCATTTTGAGCGACAAATCGAGCCGGCGCCCTGCGTCTATGGCCAGGTCGAGATCGCTTTCAGCCGTTCCGCGGTCCGAGGCCAAAGAACCAAATAGGATGGCAAGACGTTACGCTTTCAGTTGCATGAGACAGATTTCTATGCCAAGTTGTGGTCATGATTAAGGTCAACGTCTTCGAGGTCAAGGCCAAATTGTCGGAATACCTCGACCGCGCCGCCCGCGGTGACCGGATAGTGATCTATCGGCACAACAAGCCGGTCGCCGAACTCCGCGCCGTGGAAGAGGCTCGGACCGAACCGAGGCCGATCGGTCCACTGCCCGGACGCCCGGCCTTCAAGGTTCCGGCGTCGTTCTTCAAACCACTTCCGGATGATGAACTGGACCTGTGGGAAGGAATAGAAAAGCCACGGGCTTCGACCCGAGCAAAGGCGCCCCGCGCGCAGCGGCGGGAACGAAAACGGCGGCCGGGCCGAGGCAGAGCGCGATGAGGCTCCTCCTCGACACGTGCACCTTTCTGTGGCTGGCTGGAGGCGAATCGCTTTCACCCGTCGCGGCCGAGGCGATCCGCGAACCTTCCAATGAGGTTCTGCTAAGCGCCGTCTCGGCTTGGGAGATCGCGGTCAAGCACGCTAACCGACGACTTTCGCTTCCAGAGCCACTCGAGCGATTGATCCCCACGGAGCGCAGGCTGCGCGGGATCACAACTCTGTGGTTGGACGAAGACGCGTCGTTTCATCTGGCACGGCTGCCACGGCTACACCGCGATCCGTTCGATCGCATGTTGATCTGCCAGGCTATCGCGCACGGGCTGGCCATTGTTACACCAGACCCGTTAATCACGCAGTATCCCGTACGTGTGATCTGGTAGAAAATTCGGGGTCAGACGGGTGAATTCCCTATTTCCCGCTCCAGATTCATCGGCGGAAATAGGGAATTCACCCGCCGGCCCCGAATTACCTCGCCAGCGGATCAGGCCGAATCTGGAAATGCGCGATCTTGCCCTTCGTGCCTTTGCCGCCTTCGATGTGCCAGACGAAATGAGTGCCGTAGTTGGCCCACAGTCCGCGGCCTTTCCATCCCGTGTTGGGATCGTCGATGCGGCCATCCATGCCGCGTGAATAGAACCCAAGCGGATACGGCACGCGCAGCTTGATCCATTCTTTGGTCTGCGGGTTGAGCGCAAGCAGGGCATCGGAGTTCGAACCGGTAGCGAAAGGTGTATTCGTTCCAAAGCCGGAAATGTTGTGCTGGTCGACCCAGTTGTAATAGTGGAAATCGGCCGGAACTTGCGTGCCTTTCAACTTCGGACCGTCGGTCTCATACAGGGTCCAGCCTTCCCTGCACTGGCTGCCATCCGGTTTCGCGGTGCCGTTCACGTCCATGCATTTGCGGAAATCGAAACTCGCCAGATGGCTGCTCGCCGCAAGAGCCGTCCAAACGACGCCATTGCTATCGACGTCGACGCCGCGCGGATCGAAGCCAGGCTCGGGTACTTTGAATACCAAAGATTTGCAGCTCATCGGAG
>QHZE01000488.1:4362-10990 GCA_003225335.1 Acidobacteriota bacterium | reverse complement strand
TGTCTTGTGCCTTTCTGTGCTGCACCATTCTCTATCTACAAGGGATCTATGGAAGGTTCTCGCTCTGGATGAGTTCGCAGAGGATCGGTTGGTCCTCAGGCGGCAGTTGCGGGTGTTGAGGGAGTTGACGGCAGACGGGGGCAAGTGCGTTGTTGAGATGCCTTATGAGTACGATAACCCTGCGGAGAGAGAGGAAGTAGACTTTGAGCGCTTCAACGCCGAGTTAACAGGTGCTGGCTTTTCACGGGCCCGCTGTCTGGGAAGTTGGGACTACAATCCAAAGTTCAAACAAATGAAGGACCGGATTATTTATGTGGCCGATGCCGGATGACGCAGCGGTAGCCACCTCCTGGACGAACGGCCTCAGGGCGACGGTGCATCTCTTGGAAAAGGGAAGCGGCGAGAAGGTGATATTGAAGGTCTACCGGCCTGGTTTCATGGGGCTAATGCTGCGAGAGTATGTTGCCACCAGGTACGTTGCGAGCAGGATACCGATAGTTCCAAAAGTTCTGGCGTTCCGGCCGTTGAAGAGGGAACTATGTTTATCCTACATTCACGGGCAACGGGTGTTGGAATGGGTGCTGGAGCGATTCGGCGGCAGGAACACTGTTCTTTCCGATTTTCAGAACTTCCATGGCCTGGATACAAATGCCCAGGTTGCTGAGGCTTTCTCGAGGTTTCGCGATGCCACGTCTGAAGACGCCTGCAGGTTGAAGGAGGCTATTAGGGCGAGTTATTCGAGCCTTCACCAGATTGGAATGCTGCACGGAAGTTCTGACCCACGGAATATCATCTATGACGGAAGCCGCGTTTTCATAATAGATTTTGATCACGCACGGCCGAGCCTGGCGCCGGCAAGAATTGAGCGCCGATCCCTAATGCGATGGTATGGTATAGCAACGTAGGGCGCGAGTCGGAGCGACCGCCTCAAGAGCGACAACTTCACGCGCATCATGGGACTGCAACATAGGTCGCTCCCGGAAGCCTCGGGCTCAGGTGTGATACGCTCGGCTCAAACAGCAAGCGCATGATCAGAAGGCTGGCCTTTTTCTTGTTACGGTTTTCGCTGGTTCCGTTCTTTGCTCGCGAACTGATTCAAAGGAAGAAGGTTACGATAATTGCTTACCACCTTGTCAGTCCTGAAGTGGCAGAGGCTCATTTCACGGCATTGCGCAGGAGATACAACATAATAAGCCTGCGTGATTTCCTGAATGCCAGATCTAATGGGACCTTGGATAAACTCCCTCCAAAAGCACTGATTGTGACCCTGGATGATGGCCATAAATCGAACTACCTCTTGAAACCCGTCTTTCAGAAGTACAGCATCCCTGCAACCATATTTCTATGCAGCGGAATCGCGGGCACAAACCGGCATTTTTGGTTTGCCACGCACCTGGTCGATACCGACCGGCAATACCTGAAGAGGGTTAGCGACGAAAGACGGCTCGAGATGCTTGAAAAGGTGGGCTTCTCTGAAACAAGGGAATTTGCGACGCGACAGGCGCTTTCGCAGACTGAAATCGAAGAGATGAAGAATATCGCGGATTTTCAGTCGCACACAGTATTTCATTCGATATTGCCCCGTTGCTCGAAGCAGCGCAGCGTCCGGGAAATCTGGCAATCCAGAAGGGACCTGGAAGATAAATTCGGACTCTCGGTCTATGCGCTGGCGTACCCCAATGGCGACTACTCGAATCGTGAAATAGAGATCGCCAGTTCAGCGGGATACGAATGCGCCCTGACAATGGACTTCGGATTTAACTCTCGCCGGACGCCGCTATTTCAACTCAGACGCATTGCCGTGAACGACGACGCCGCCGTGAGTGAGCTCCTAGTTAAGGTGAGCGGTGTGTGGGGATTCCTACGGGAGCGGGTAAGATCGAAGCGAAAGCCAAAGGGCGAATGAAGGAGTGTAAAACCGCCGCCCTGGTCTGCAAAACCGGAAGCACCAGTCTCTTGGCTATGAGTGCTTCCGGGTAATAGACCAACCACCGACCGGGTCGCTACCGCTCCCGGCCCTGAACCGAGACACAACCGCGGCAGGGACCGAAGGTGACTCGCACTTCCAATTACATCCCTGGCCGGAAACGCGCTGGAATCTCGCAATCGACACGCCCGTGGCGCTGAGAGAGAGGCGCGTTTTTTCTTAATAACGTCAACAAGAAGAGGATCTGGAAAAATGAGCATGAGAATAAAAACACGAACGATTTCTTGCGCCGTAATATTCACCTTGAGTTCAATGATGGCCCTAGGCTCGGGCAAGCATGCGGCCAAGGCCGAGACCGTGCTGGTCAGCGCCAACGGGGCTGGCACCGGCAGCGGCAACGGCTTCTCTTTCGCCCCGGTCATGAGCGCCGACGGGCGCTTTGTGGCGTTCGAGAGTCTCGCCGCCGATTTGGTCGCCGATGATGCGAATGGCGACTTCGACGTCTTCGTGCGCGATCTGAAAACCGGCACGACCACCCTGGTCAGCGCCAACAGGGCCGGCACCGGCAGCGGCAACGGCTTCTCTTTCGCCCCCGCCATCAGTGCCGACGGGCGTTTTGTGGCGTTCGAGAGTTTCGCCACCGATTTGGTCGCCGATGATGATGCGAATGGCGACTTCGACGTCTTTGTGCGCGATCTGAAGACCGGCACGACCACCTTGATCAGCGTCAACAGGGCCGGTTGCGGCAGCGGCAACGGCTTCTCTTCCGCCCCAGCCATCAGCGCCGACGGACGCCTTGTGGCGTTCGTCAGCGCCAACGACGCCGGTACGAGCAGCGGCAATTCCCAGTCTCGCTTCCCGGTCTTCAGCGCCGATGGACGCTCTGTGGCGTTCGATAGTCTCGCCGGCGATTTGGTCGCGAATGACACAAATTTCAACAGTGACGTCTTCGTGCGCGATCTGCATACCGGCACGACCACTTTGGTCAGCGTCAACAGCGCCGGCACCGACAGCGGCAACAACGGCTCCGGTTTAGCCGCCGTCAGCGCCAACGCCCGCTTTGTGGCGTTCGTGAGTTCCGCCAGCGATTTGGCAGGGAATGACACAAATTTCAACAGTGACGTCTTTGTGCGCGATCTGAAGACCGGCACGACCACTTTGGTCAGCGTCAACAGCGCCGGCACGGACAGCGGCAACGGCTTCTCTATCGACGCCGCCATCAGCGACGACGGTCGCTTTGTGGCGTTCGGGAGTTACGCCGGCGATTTGGTCGCCAACGACACAAACGGCGGCGGCGACGTCTTTGTGCGCGATCTGAAGACCGGCACGACGACTCTGGTGAGCGTCAACAGGGCCGGCACGGACAGCGGCAACGGCTTCTCTATCGCGGCCGCCATCAGCGCCGACGGACGCCTTGTAGCGTTCTTCAGTGAGGCCAGTGATTTGATCGCCGGTGATACGAATCACGACGTGGCGACGGACGCCTTGTAGCGTTCTTCAGTGAGGCCAGTGATTTGATCGCCGGTGATACGAATCACGACGTGGATGTGTTTGTACGTAGCCTAAAGAGATAGCGGGGGTCAGGGACAGCAGCACGGTCACCAAGGGAAAGAGAGCTACACCGACTCGCGGGATCTAACAAAGGGCAGGCTGCCCGTGCGCACCGTCTCATCCGGCAGCCGTTCCGCATGGCGACGGATACCTCACAAGGATGCGGCGTCATTCGAGAGGCACGATTGTGGCTCGTCTTAGCCGAGACTGCGCTACCAGGGGCCGCAACGGCCTGACAAGGAGAATGGCTCTGAGAATGAGGGTTGAACCGACAAGGGAGCTCTCGTTCCCAGCGGGATGTATCCTCAGCGCAACCACGCGACGGAGCCGGTAAATAGCGACAATTATGAAGATTCTGTTCTACACCGACAGCTTCCGTCTAGGGGGGAAGGAACGACAACTGGTCGAGCTGATAAAGGGCCTCAAGCGGAGCGAAAACGTCAATCTGCTTGTCGTCTGTATGGATCGTGGAGAGTTCTTCGAGCCGGATGCCAAGAATCTTGGGGTGGATTTAAGATTTCTTCCGCGTAAGATGCGGTGGGATCCATCCGTTCTCATCCGTTTGTACAATGTTTTCGCGGAGTTCAAACCCGATATCGTTCACACGAACAGCTTAATGACCTCGGCCTATGCATTGCCCCTGGCGAAGATTTTCAGAATACCGCTCATCAATGGATCGATTCGGAATGCTTTTGAGGACAACGGCTTGCGTTGGAAGCTGGAACGCGCACTCCTCCGCTGCTCAGATTACAGGGTTGCCAACTCACTGGCGGGTCTGCGCAGCAGAGGGTTTTCGGTCAGTTCGGAGAAAGACTTGGTCATCTATAACGGTTTCGACCTGGAGCGAACCACGTCTTCCAACAGTGCCCAAGATGATCCTGAGATATGCGCCTCCAAAGGCGGACATGTCATAGGGATGGCCGCTGAATTCAGGAATCATAAGGACTACCCTACATTCATCAGGGCAGCCCTCCGTCTACTGGAGACCCGGAAAGACGTGACGTTCTTGACCGTAGGGGACGGGCCGACCTGGGAGGAATGCAAGAGACTGGTTCCCAAAGACTGCGACCGGATTCTTTTCCTGGGCCGCAGAAAAGACGTGGAGAGGATTGTCAGCAATTTTTCGGTTGGCGTCCTGGCGACCTTTACGGAGGGAATCCCCAACTTCATCATGGAATGCATGGCGGCCGGCAAACCCGTGATTGTGACTGATGGAGGGGGATCCAAAGAGCTGGTATTGGACGGGAAAACCGGTTTCCTTGTGCCTCCCAAGGATCCGCTCGCTCTGGCAGAGAAAATAGAATTCTTGCTTGATAATCCCGATATCGCCTGTAGATTGGGGCGTGCCGGAAGGGAGCGCATTGAAAAACACTTTTCCCTCACGCAGATGATCGACGAAACTTTAAAGCTGTACGAACACGTCTTGAATGGTAGGACGAGGTCAGGTCCTCGTTTGAGCATGTTATCTAGAGATTTCGGCGAGTGCGAGCATCAGAAGATGAAAAGACCCCCGGCAGGACCAGCTCGTCTGGCCGCCGAGACTCCGCCCGACAGGGTTGGAGCATGCTTTGAGGTTCCAAAACACGGGGCCGAAACGCCGGGCGAAAACTCTTCCGTTCCAAACTCGCTAAAGGTTCTCTTCGTGACAAACATGTATCCGCACGCGGAGGATCCCGCATCGGGCACGTTCGTCATGCACCAGGCGGAACAACTGCGTAAGATGGGACACCGGGTCGATGTCTTGCATTTCCTGGGTTATCGTTCCCGGCTGAATTACCTGAAGTCGGCGTTTGATGTCTTTAGCCGCACGCGAGAATCCAATTATGACGTGGTCCATGCTCATTATGGCCTCTCTGGTTTCCCCGCTCTTTTTCGGCACAAGGTACCGCTAGTCGTGACCTTGCATGGTGGTGACGTACTGATCGGAACAGTACAGCGCCTTATCAGTCGGATTGTAAGTTCGCTGGCCGACGGTGTCATAGTTGTTTCCAAGGGGATCGCGAAAAAGGTACCGGGGATCGTCATTCCATGTGGCATTGACTTTGAGCTCTTCAAGCCACGCGAGCGCGCCGAGGCGCGGAGCAGGCTTGGTTTGTCTATGAATCGCCGGTATGTCCTATTTCCATTCGACCCCAAGAGAAAGGTCAAGAGATACGATCTGGCCAGGGCCGCGTGTGAACGCCTGACTGATACGGATTTGCTCGTGGTTTCCGGAGTCAGAAACGACGAGATGTCGTGGTACTACAGTGCCGCGGACGTCATGCTGCTGTGTTCTTATTCGGAGGGATCGCCCACTTCAGTCAAGGAGGCCCTGGCTTGTAACCTTCCTGTTGTTTCTACGAATGTTGGCGATGTAGCCGAGATAATGGCTGGAATCCAGGGTTGCACGATTTGCGGAACAAACGACCCTGTGTCTCTTGCGACAGCGCTTGAATCAGTTCTAAGGCGCCCGACAGATGTGCCGTTTGAGAGTCGTTCCGCGATGCGACGCTACGATCAACAGGAGATCGCCGCTTCGATCGTCAATGTCTACAAGGATGCGATCAAAAGACGCTCTGGCGGACCGCGGCCTTTTCTGTTGGCGGATCGACCTTAGGGATCGCGCAGAAATAAATTCACATTTTGGCGCGAGCGCCGGGCGGGCAGATGCGACGCGCCGCGACGCAGGCCTCGCTGTCGTCCCTTACCTTTGTGCGAAGAGAGGTTCTTGATGCTTGATTTCACGCTTCTTGGTGGTCTGCTGACGCTGATAACGACACCGCTTGCCTGGAAATGGGGGCTGGGTGTGCGCCGGACGGCGTTGACCATCGTCGCCCTGGCCCCGGGCCTGATCGTCGGTTTCTTAGGAAAGGTGATTGCAATCAATGTTATACTGCGAGCCGGTTTGGTTTGGCTGTTGAAGCTGGGCCACCCCGTCCTTGCTGGCATGACAACGCTGACTGACCGTCTCGCGACCATACGCTACTCGGCCGATTGGTCCAGGGGTCCGCAGGGCCTTTACGCTGCTGCAATTGTGGCGGCGCTGGGCAGCATGGCAGCGCCCGTGAGGAGAGGATGAGCCTCTTGAGCCCCCACTATGTCCCTGGCGAGCCGCCCGTAGGTCGTGGCCTTGAACGCCAAAGAAGCAAGAATGTGAATAGCGCCTTTCTC
>QHZE01000488.1:0-4335 GCA_003225335.1 Acidobacteriota bacterium | reverse complement strand
AACACTCTTCATATTTGCGTGATAAGAATCGTAAGGACGATGTGTATGATGCACTGGCGGACATCAGAGTCGAGGGAACGGCAATATATCTCCCGTTCAATCTTACAAACATTATTGACAACCTCCGTCACGAACGATACATCGGGAATTCCCGTAGAGACTGGAAATCCCTTGCCACAGGAACCTCATTGCGGGATTTCTACTATCTGTTACGGCCGCTGATACCCGCCTCCGCTCGCAGACGTATAAAAAAGGTCTATCATAGCGGTTGGGATAAAATACGGTTCCCCAGTTGGCCCGTGGACCTGACAGTCGAACGTCTGTTGGAGGAATTGCTGGCCCGATCGCTTCAAAGTCATGGCGCGAAAATTCCGTTTATCTGGTTCTGGCCGGACGGCTTGCCCAGCTGCGCTATAGTGACCCATGACGTGGAGACATCTGCGGGCAAGGAATTCTGCCCGCGTTTAATGGACATAGACGATTCATTCGGAATTAAAGCTTCATTTCAGATCGTCCCCGAAGACAGATACCCGGTTTCTGAAGCTTTTCTCGACGACATTCGCCGCAGGGGCTTTGAAGTAAATATACACGATCTCAACCATGATGGACGCCTCTTTAGGAGCCGTAAACTATTCCTGAAGCGCGCCGAGCAAATAAACAGATATGCCGCGGAATACGGCGCCCTGGGCTTTCGTTCCGCCGTTCTGTATCGAAAGGCCGACTGGTACGATGCCTTGGACTTTTCATACGACATGTCATTTCCAAATGTCTCACACCTCGAGCCACAGCCGGGTGGCTGCTGCACCGTCATGCCGTATTTCATTGGCAAAATGCTTGAGCTTCCGGTTACCACAACACAAGACTATTCTCTCTTCCACATACTTGAAGACTACTCGATTGACTTGTGGAAGCAGCAAATCGGTCTCATCAGGCAAAAACATGGTCTGGTGAGTTTTATCGTTCACCCCGATTACATTCTCCAGGAACGGCCGCGCAACACCTATCTATCCTTATTGAAATATCTGAGCGAACTGAGTTCTGCCCACCGGATTTGGACGGCGCTTCCCAAGGACGTCAATACGTGGTGGAGGCAGAGGAGTCAAATGAGACTAACTTGGGATGGCCATCGATGGGGCATCGATGGCCCCGGCAAGGAGCGAGCGAGAATAGGATACGCCGAGCTGGACGGCGGCAGAGTCAAATACACCATAGAACCTGCGGCTGGCTAGCGTCCACGCTTGCCGATTCTCTCGTGTACGCGCTTCGGGCAGCGAACGGGATTCGCCTCCGGAAAAAGACGAGGGCGCGGGCGAATGGACCGGCGTCACGAGCTCGAAGGCGCCTCACCCGAATCGGGTTTGGTCTACCCCCCGTCGCGACGCTCGGGAGTGCCTGTCTCAAACCGGCCTCGCACTCACCCGGTAAAACAACTGCTCAACAGACAAAAGATGGGACTCTCGGTCAATTTGCATGGCCATACTCCTTTCATGACACCACAGGACCTTTCGGAATCGAGGTTGTCCAAAGCGCTGTTTCTAGCGATACTTCTCGTATATGTAGTATCATTCTTTTTCTCACAAAGACTGACTTTTCCCCTCATTTGGGATGAACAGCACTACTGGAAAACGAGCCTGCTCTTTAGTCAAAGCTTAATTCCTGACCTGAGGAACTATGGTGAGCTGAGTACGCCGCTTCCGTTTATCATGTTCGGGGCCCTGGAATATTTCTTCAAGTGGGGAATTTTCTCCGGGCGACTCCTCAATCTTGTCCTTTCCTTCGTGATGACGTGTCTGATTTGTCTGCCTGCCCGAAAGACGGTAAGACATTCAATCCTCGTCGGGTGCGCGCTTTTATCATGTCCCTATTACTTATGGTTAAGCAGTCATCTTTACACCGACATCATCGCAAGCTTCTTTGTCCTGCTCGGATTCTGGTTCTACATTCGCTCACAAAATATCCTTAGCGGCCTTTCTTTTGTCCTGGCAATCGCCTCGCGACAGTACATGCTGGCATTCCCTTTGGCCATCGCTGCTTTTGAGCTCTTCTCCGCGCGGAGGACGGGACCTCAGGTGCGCATTCGTTGGCTGGCTCAGCTGGTTGCCTCGCTCTCCATTGTGGGGTGGTTCTTGCTCTTCAAGGGTCTGATCCCTCAGATGGCGCTTAGAAACCCGAATCTGCCAGATGTGCCGACAGTGCAATTGAACTGGTGGAGCCTTCAGCCTAATAATGGCCTTTATTTCCTTACTTGTGTTGGTTTGTATTTCGTGATCCCGGAACTTATTCTCTTCCGCAGAAAGACTGTCTTAAAGGATCTCCTGACTCGAAAGAGCGGTTTTCTAATCCTTGGTCTTGCGTTGCTTTTTGTTCTTTTTCCACCGCCCCTAGAAGCTCATGGATTGTTAACAAAGATGTTGCGGTTGCTGCCCAATGATCTCTTCAAAATCGCTTCGGTGTACTTTCTTGCCCTCCTGGCGTGTGTAAGATTTTCACGTATCAATCTCGCCTTCTGGGCGCTCTTGATGAACTGTGGCTTGATGATGAAGGCTCACCAGTGGGACAAGTATGTTCTCCCGCTTCTTGTTACGTTTTGGTACTTAAAATCTGTCGGCGCCCTGGATGTTGTCAGGGGACTGTCCAAGGCGACGGTTTTCGAAGGAGATGAACCGGGCCATGATGCGTTGGCACTTGCGGGATCCATCGGTGACGAGCCGCCGGAGGATAAGAAAGAGGACCGTGGACCGGCGGAGCGGACCAGCGCATTTCAATTAGCGTAACGGAGTGACTGGAAGCGTTGCAAGGCTACCTTCTTCAAAACCGACTCGAATGGCCGTTCCCACAATGGTCCCTCCTTCCGCAGTCACCGTCAGTGTGCCCAGGAATTCGCCGGTATCCGCGTTCGGAAACAGCTCTTCCAGGAACCGCGCCGTATGGCCGTTGGGGCGCAAGACGAGCTCAAGCTGTCCCTCGCTCACAGGCTTGCCCTGCTGATTTCTCAGCGTCAGGCTAACGCTTACAGGCGCTCCTGTGGAAGCGATCGCAAGCCCGGTGCTCCATTGTCCGCTTTTGCTGCGGGTCATAGGGACGATGAATCCCGCCGTCGGCACGCTCGATCCGACACCCACGAGACCGAGGGAGCGGGAGGAGAACTTCAAAACCCCTCCGACAGGACCGCTTCCGGTAACCTTCACAGAACCTGAAACCAGGCTGCTTTCGCCTCCGGTGGAGATCAGCGCAGCTCCCTGGGGCTGGATGGTTAGAGGCGCGCCCTCCGCTGCTGCCTGACCCTCGAGCGGTACCGGCAGGCGGTTTCCGTCGTCGTCAAAAAAGCTCAGAACGCACGCGCTCGCGGAGCTCGAGGGGTTGGCCAGCATCATGGAAGTCCTCAATTCCGAACCGTCGGCAAAATGCGCAAAGTGCAACTCCGATGGCTCCGCGAGCGGGTCCACCGCCACCACGGGGAGTACCGCAAATTCTCCACGGGAGGAGCCCAACTGAATCGCAGTGGCCGCAACAGCGGCCTCTGAATCAGACGACCTCACCGCCAGCGTCCCCTGAAAATCGAAGGTGTCGGCGTCTGGAAAGAACTGATCGATGAACTTTGCGACATGTCCGCCGGCCGGGATCGTCACGGATGCAGAGCCGGCCGGGACGACACGTCCCTGGAGATCGCGCAGGGAAAGCAGCAGCGAAAGTTCGCTCGCTCGGGCGTTGTGCAGCGCTATACCGGTATTCAACCCGTGCTGCCCATCGCGCACTACGACCGTCATGAGTGCGCGTAGCGGCGCGCTTTCTCCGACTCCGGCCACTCCCAGTTCGGGATGAAAATATCGGACGCCGCCCCCGAGAGGCACATTCGAGCTCACCCGCACGGAACCGGCAGACAGATCTCCAGCTCCGTCCGTGACGAAACTGGCGGTGCCAAGGGGTTCGATCGTAAACCCAATGGTGTCTGTGGCCGCCTGTCTATTGATCGAAGTATAGAGAGGCCTTCCTAGATCATTGAGCAACTGAACGAAGCCGGTCGCAGTTTCCGTGCGCGAAGGGTTGGTCAGGATTATCGAAGAGACCAATTGCGATCCGTTGGCAAACTGCGCGAAGTAGGCGAGGTACTGCGCTTCCTGAGACACCGTGAAGGTCTGCCCGGCTATTGAAAGAGTGCCGGAACGCGAACCCCCCGCCGTGTTGACCGAGACGGCGTACTGGACGGTTCCGCTCCCGCTTCCGTTTGAGCCCGCGGTGATGGTGACCCAGCCGGCGTTGCTCTCCGCACTCCAGCTGCACCCGGGCGGTGCGGTCACCGAGACAGTCCCGGTCCCTGCGGCGCTCGTGAAAGAT
>QHZE01000487.1 GCA_003225335.1 Acidobacteriota bacterium | reverse complement strand
TCGGCGCAACAGCAGGCGCGGGTGGAGCTCTTTTCTCCCCAGGGCGTCGTGAAGCAGATCCGCCAGGTGCGCGTCCGCTTTTCCGAGCCGATGGTTCCGCTTGGCGACCCGCGCTCCGCGGTCGAACCTTTCGAGATCAGCTGTCCCGAAAAAGGGAGGGGCCGCTGGGTGGACAGCCGAAACTGGTCTTACGATTTCGAACGGGACTTGCCCGCCGGCATCCGCGCTACCTTCACGGTGCGACAGGACCTGCGATCCCTTTCCGGAAACGCTTTGACCGGCACAAGGCAATTCGCGTTTTCGACGGGCGGCCCCGCGATTCTGATGTCCAATCCCTACGAGGGTTCGACGGTTGAGGAAGAGCAGATCTTCATCCTGAAGCTCGACGCCGCGCCCGTGGAATCCTCCGTCCTCTCGAACGTCTTTTTCGCGGTCGAGGGAATCGCCAGCCGAGTGGGCGTCCGCATCATCAGCGGTCCGGAGCGTGATGAGATCCTAAAAAGCCAGTACCCGAATCGACAGAAGAGGGATCAGCCCCTGATCCTCGTTCAAGCGAGGCAGCGTTTCCCGAACGACCGGAAAGTAAGCTTGATATGGGGACGGGGAGTGGCGAGTGTGAGCGGAGTGACGTCGGCCAACGACCAGGTTCTCCCCTTCATGACACGATCCCCTTTCACGGCGTCCTTCGTGTGCCAGCGCGAGAATCCGCAAGCGAAGTGCGTGCCGATAACGCCGATGCGCGTGGTTTTTTCCGCCGCCGTTGCCTGGGCGGACGCCGGCAAAGCGATTCTCCGAGGCCCCAACGGAAAGACCTGGAAGCCCGAGGCGCCTCGTCGCGAGGAAGGCGAAACCATCGTCGGTCAAGTCACATTCAAAGGTCCTTTCCCCGAAAAGTCGGAGTTCGAGATCGAAATTCCGTCCGGGCTGAAGGATGACAACGGCAGGACGCTTTCCAATGCCGGCAAATTCCCGCTCACGGTTCACACCGACGAGTATCCGCCGCTCGCGAAGTTCTCGGCCGATTTCGGAATCCTCGAATGGAAGACGCGCCCGGTTCTCCCGGTCACCTTGCGAAATATCGAGCCGCAGGCCGCCGCCCGCATGCTCGAGGTCGCCGAAGGCGAAGCATCGATCCCGGAGGCGCGCGATTTCAGCCGCACCGAAGAAGTTGCAGAGCGGATGCAGGGGCGCATTTTCCGGGTGCCATCGGAGCGTCCGGCGCAGATCCACCAATGGATTGAAAGAATCAAGGAGCGCACGTGGGACAACCGGGAAAGGTCGATTCTTGGCGGCGTGGAATCTGCCCGCATCAAATCCTTCACCGTTCCCAAGCTTGCAGGCCCGAAGCCGTTCGAGGTTGTTGGCATTCCCCTGCCCGGACCTGGTTTCTACGTCGTCGAGATCCAGAGCGAGATTCTGGGCGCGGCGCTGCTCGGCAAGCCCAAACCAATGTACGTGCCGACGACGGTGCTGGTGACCAACCTCGGGGTGCACTTCAAGTGGGGGATCGAATCCTCGCTGGTTTGGGTCACCACGCTCGATACGGCGAAGCCGGTTGCGGGCGCGGACGTCCAGGTGCGTGATTGCGCGGGCAAGCTCCTGTGGAAGGGCGCGACCGATGCGCAGGGCGCGGCGCGCGTCGGCAACCTTCCCTCCGACACTGATCTCCCGAAGTGTTCCCGGGGCCAGTGGGAGAAGGTGCTGCTCGTGAGCGCGCAGTTCAAGGGCGATATGGCCTTCGTCCAGTCGAACTGGGATGAAGGCATCGAGAGCTGGAGATTCAATCTCCCGACGGAGTGGGAGCGCAGCCTTGTCACGGCTCACACCGTCTTCGATCGCACGCTGTTGCGCGCTGGCGAGACCGTCCACATGAAGCACTTCCTGCGCAGGCGGATCACGAGCGGCTTTGGTCTCGTCCCGGCCGCGGAGCTTCCCAAGAGCGTGATTGTGCAACACGCCGGCAGCGACCAGAGATACGAGCTGTCCGTGCGGTGGGATGCCAACGGGACCTCCGAGTCCGAATGGACGATTCCCAGCGAAGCCAAGCTCGGCGAGTACCAGGTCTACTTTAGCGCCACGCGCAAGGAGCTCGGCGGAGGGAGATGGGCGGCCGGCAACTTCCGCGTCGAGCAGTATCGCGTTCCGCTGATGCGAGGAACGCTGCGGCCGCCCGCGCAACTCCTCGTCTCACCTTCGGAAGTGCCCATCGATCTCCATGTCGGCTATCTGGCCGGCGGCGGCGCCCCGGCGCTTCCCGTAAGGCTGCGGCATCAGATACAGTCTCGTTATGTCACCCCCTTCGAAGGATTCGATGAATTCGTCTTCTCCAACGGGAAGGTCCGCGAAGGAATCTCCCGCGGCCTCCAGGAGCAGGAGGAGGGAGAGCAAGAGCAGGGAGCGCAAGAGGAGGGAGAAAAAGTCGAGGTCCACAGCCTCGATCTGACTCTGGATCGCACCGGTTCCGCCCGAGCCACCGTGACCGGTCTTCACAAAATCGAAAAACCGGAAGAGATCTGGACCGAGCTCGAATTCCAGGACCCCAACGGCGAAATCCAAACGGTTTCCTCGAGGATCGCGCTCTGGCCCGCGGACCGCGTCGTCGGGATCCGCCAGGATTCGTGGGTGAGCAATAAGGACGCGCTCAAATTCCAGGCCGCCGTACTCGACCTCGCGGGCAAGCCCGTTACGGACGCGCCGGTTCGAGTGGACCTCTTCGAGCACAAGACCTACTCGCACCGCAAGCGCCTCGTCGGCGGTTTCTACGCCTACGAGCATCTTTCGGAGGTGAAGAGGATCAAGACGGCATGCGAAGGGAAGACCGACCGGCGAGGCCTCCTGCTCTGCACCACCACCTCGCCGGTTTCGGGCAGCATCATCCTCGAAGCCTCGACCACCGATCGCGCGGGTCGCGAAACCCGAGCTCATCTCGAGATCTGGGTGGCGGGCAAGGACGAGTGGTGGTTTCGCGCCGAGAATGACGACCGGATCGACATTCTTCCCGAGAGGAAGCGCTATGAGCCGGGCCAGAAGGCGCGATTCCAGGTGCGCATGCCTTTCCGAAAGGCGACGGCGCTGATCACGATAGAGCGTGAAGGCGTGGGCGAGCTGCTCGTCAAGGAACTTTCCGGCAAGGAACCCGTCGTGGAGATCCCGGTCAAAGGCGCCTACGCGCCGAACATCTTTGTGTCGGTCCTCGTCGTGCGCGGCCGCGTCGGAGGCGTGCAACCGACGGCGCTGGTCGACCTCGGGCGTCCCGCGTTCAAACTCGGCATCGCGGAGATCAAGGTCGGCTGGAAGGCGCACGAGCTTAATGTGAAGGTTACTTCCGACCGGCAGGTGTACAAGGTCCGCGAAAAGGCGAAAATTACAGTCTCAGTCCGAGCTGCGGATGGGGCGCCGCCTCCGCGCGGAGCTGAGGTCGCGCTTGCGGCTGTCGATGAAGGGCTGCTCGAGCTGATGCCGAACCAGAGCTGGCAGATCCTGGCGGCGATGATGGGGCAACGCCGCTACGGCGTAAAGACGTCGACGGCCCAAATGCATGTCATCGGGAAGCGGCACTTTGGGCTGAAGGCGCTGCCGGACGGAGGCGGAGGGGGCAGGCAGATCACGAGAGAGCTCTTCGATACACTCCTTCTGTGGAAGGGACGTGTCTTCCTGAGCGATCAGGGGACGGGCACCGTGGAAGTTCCGCTGAACGACTCCATCACGAGCTTCCGCATTGTCGCCGTCGCCAGTGCCGCAACCGCTCTGTTCGGGACGGGCTCCACGGTCATCCGTTCGACGCAGGACTTGATGATTTTCTCGGGCATCGCTCCGGTGGCGCGGCAGGGGGATAGCTTCCGCTCGACCTTCACTTTGCGCAATGCCTCCGAGAAGCCTGTCGAGGTGCAGGTTTCGGCGCGCGTGAAAGAGATTGCGAACTCGCTGAAACCCGAAAGCCTCCATCTCGCTTCGGGCGAATCGAAGGAGGTGGCATGGACGATTTCGGTTCCGCTCGGAGTGGACGCCCTGAGCTACGAGGTCGAAGCAAAGTCGACGGACGGCCTTGTGGACAGGATGGCAGTCAAGCAAAAGGCAGTTCCCGCGGTCGCAGTGCGCCCCTTCCAGGCAACTCTCACGCAGCTCGAAGGAGATTTGCGCGTTCCGGTCGAGCGCCCGGGAGATGCGCTCCCGGACCGCGGCGGTTTGCGCGTCGCTTTCAGTCCCTCGCTGCTCGGGAGTCTCTCGGGCGTCGAGGACTACATGAGGTCCTATCCCTACACGTGTCTCGAGCAGGAAGTCTCCCGGGCCATTGTGCTGCACGATCGGAAGGGCTGGCAGTTTCTGATGTCGGAGCTTCCATCGTTCATGGATCGCGACGGACTGCTGA
>QHZE01000250.1 GCA_003225335.1 Acidobacteriota bacterium | reverse complement strand
ACGCTCAACAAATGGAATCAGCCGGGCCCAGTTTTCCCGGCACTGCTTGCGCAATTGCCCGTCTTTGTCATACGCCCTGTGATCGCGTCTGGCTGGAGAGCAGGATCGGTCATGCGCTCTCTACGGCCCTGACAGACGTTCGAATAACGCCCGTGGAATCCACAAGCTGCTGCCCTTTGTCCGGGATATGGGTGACCAGCGCGGCCAGCGAATCCAGCCGCGAAGCACGGCAAAATAGGAGCGCATCAACTACGCCGCCCTCTGGGAAATCGCCTACAGCTTTCGGAGGGGCCTCGGCAGCCGCGGGAGAGAGTTGGAAGTTCTCCGATGGCATGTGGCAATCGGCGCACGCGCGTCCGTTCCCGCCCAACTCCTCCGATGGGCAGCGATTGCGGCGATTCGAGCAAGAGGCGCGCGCCGCCTCAGCGCTGAATCATCCGAACATCATCACGATTCACGAGATCGGTCGGATCAACGACCGGCGCTTCCTGGTCAGCGAGCACGTCGAGGGCGAGACGCTCCGCCAGCGGACTCAGCGCGAGCCACTGAGCCCCAGCGGCGCGCTCGATATGATCAACAGTTTTTCACGGCTGCCGCAACTCCAGGTGATAGCGCGCACCACCGCGTTCCGTTACAAGGGCAAAGATAGCGACACCAAGGTAATCGGGCGGGACCTACGTGTCGATGCAATCATCGTGGGTAAGGTTACGCTGCAGGGCGACAGATTGATTGTCCAAGCAGACTTGGTGAATACCGCAGACGGGGCACAGATATTGGGGGGAGAGGTGTAGTCCCAAGCTATCAGACATATTTGACATCCCTGGAGCGTGCCTTGGAGGCAGAAGTAATCGCGGTCTTTTACAAAGACTCGCCCACCTGGGACATGGTGCGCAGCGACCCGCGCTTCCCGGACCTGCTCCGGCGGATGAGGGTCCCACTCTGATAGTCGAATTGCTCCCCAGGCGTAGGCCCCCTACCAGATCGTCCGCAGCAGAGCACTCTCCTGCAAGGCCTCGTCCTTCGTAACAAGCGGCAGGCCATGGGCGCGCGCTGTGGCGGCGATGATCCGGTCGGCAGGGTCATGGGGAAAGTCAGGCGGGAACTGAAACGCAAGGGCCGCGATCTCAGGGCTGAGATCGAGTACGAAGAGGCGCGGGCGCTGCGCAACCTGCTTCAGGAATGCCTCGGTCGACCCATGCAAGGTGACGCGGCCGCCGTCGATCAGCAGGGCGACCTCCCAGAACGTGATGGAGGCGATAGCGATACCATCCCTCGCCTCGGCCCGCGCGATGGCCCGCGCCGCGGCCCTGGAAAGTCTTTCGGGCTTCAGGGCAAGCATGACCAGCGCATGCGTGTCGAGGAGAATCACCGGCGTTTCTCCGGGGACTCGCGCGTCTTTGGTTTACGGTTGGCCTTTCGGCGCTTGCCGGGAGCATTCAGCTCGTCCCATTCCTTCAGGGTCTCCCAGGCCTCGGATGCAAGCGCCGGGCTCATGATGTCGCCCGTAATCGACCCCTTGCCGCGCAGCCAACCGAAGATGCTGTCTTTGGACTTGCGCTCCACGGGGACGAGCTTTGCCACAGGCTTGCCCCGTTTCGTGATGACAAAGGTCTCGCGCCGCTCGGCGACACGGTCCATCAGCTCCAGGCACTTCGCTTTGAACTCGGTGGCCGGGATATTGCTCATCGCGCCCTCCTGCAACTGGTCAGATTGTACTAACCAGTTGCTCGATCGTCAAGAGCCTCATGAGCCTGGTATGGCTACGGCAAAGTCACGGCCATTCTGATGTTAGAACTGTAGGCCGCTTGTCCATTCCGGCGAATAATTTCTCCTGGGTCGACCCACTATTCCGCTATTATCGCCAGACACGATTGGTCCGCACTAATACGCCTGGAGTCGAAATTGTGCGCCGCCGGGCCGTCGCGATCGCAGGAATGGCCATAGTGCTCGCCGGATGGCTTGGCGCTCACGCCGGCGTATGATCTGATTCTCCGCAATTCCACTTTGATCTTCTTTCTGCCCGACGCGCGGACGCGGGCCATCGGAAAGGAGATCTGTCATGTCTGATTCTGCGCCGCACCTTCCCGCGCGTCCGTCCCTCGAACAACTTCGCAAGCAAGCCAAGGAGCTGTTGCGGCAATACCGCGCGGGCGAGCAGACCGCCCGGAACGCGTGGATTTGCTGGGCTCCAACGCGGGTGCTGAAGTTTGTTTTCTGATTCTTCCTCCTGTCGTCGTACCAACGGTGCTTCGGTTCGGAACCGGTCAGGGTTGAGTCCAGGAGCGCCGTTCCCCACACTGGCGACGCTCCGTTTTCGGGGTGCGATTGGAAGTCGGAGTCAGATTGTTAGGGCGCTATCGTGAGGTGATCCTTTCGTGAAATTCGTGGAATTCGCGGCGGTTTTTACTGATTACTGGCCACGAATTCCACGAATTAGCACGAATTATAACTCTCTACAGCTTGCGAGAGAGTTAAAGGCCGCATCAATTGACTCCCACTTGTAATCGCGCGACCGTTTTCGCCGCAACTTGATTTTGTTCGTCTGAAAACACAGAATTGGTTTCCTCAGCTGAAGGGAACACACACCGGGACTTGTCAGACCCTCCTTATCCGAGGAGAAAACACGGGACTTTAAAGGGGGGGCCTGTTCACTGCACCGCCACCCCTGCTGAGTTACTCGAGAGGCATGTATCTATGAAAGCATGGCGGTTTTACGGGTTCAACGATCTCAGGTTGGATAACATCTCTCCTCCGGCCTGCCGGCCCGGTCACGTCGTTGTGAAGGTGCGGTGTGTGCAACCGAGCGTGACCGAGGCCCAACTGGCCCGCGGGATCAAGACTTTGGCCTATGAGCGCATCAAGAAAAGGCTCGAAACGGAAGCTCCGGTGCAGTTGTTTGGGCATGAATTCTGCGCTGAGATTGTTGAAGTGGGAGGCGGAGTTTCGAAGTTCAAAGCGGGAGACCGGGTTGCTGCTCGAGCCAAGCTGCCCTGCGGCAGCTGCCCGCTCTGTCTGTCGGACAGAAGCTCTCTTTGCCGAAAAGGGCCTGTCATTGGTTTTGATTTGCCGGGCTGTTTTTCCGAGCTGGGGTTGCTTCCCGAAATTGCTCTCGTCAAGGTGGACGATCGCATTTCAAACAGCGAGGCCGCTTGTCTCCAGTCATTGAGCGACAGCGTCGCCGCCGTCGAAACCGCCGGCATTCGGGTGGGCGATACAGTGGCGATCTTCGGGCAGGGCAGCATGGGATTGGAATGCCTGCAAGTGGCTCGGAATTGCTGCGCAGGCAAGATCATCACCGTTGATGTGCGGGACGAGGCTTGCCAGAAATCCCTGGAGCTTGGAGCCGACGCTTCGATCAATGCCAAACAGGATGATCCGGTGGCTGCCATTCGTGACCAGACGGAAGGCAATGGGGCGGACGTGGTATTTGAATGTGCCGGGGGCAGTCCCCAGCAGGGGCTTTCCGGAAGCAAAACACTGAATCAAGCCGTCGATGCTGTTCGATCGGGCGGAAAAGTCATCGGAGTTTCCTGGTTTGGTGAGCCCTTTTCGGTTGACATCGACCTTCTCCGCGAACGCAGCTTGCGTTACCTCTTTCCGGACATCAGCACTTTGGCTCACCTGGAGTACACCGTCCGGTTGGTGGCTTCTGGACGGGTGCAGCTCAAACCGATGATCACTCATGTTCTTTCCGGGATCGAGTCTGTCCCTCAGGCCTTCGAAATCACTGCCAACAAAGGAAAATACAAAGCCATCAGCCCGGCCCAGGTCATGTTATGAACCAGAAACGGAAAACGACAGCAGCCCAACAGCCGCGCCTCCTCGACGAGTCGAGGGCGATCAGAACTTCTCTTCTTTCGGACGCCCTCGGCAAGGGCGGCGCCATGGACCACGATATGCGCTGTTTATCAGCCAACTGCCGCATGGCTGGACCGGCCGTGACGGTGCGCGTCCATACGGCGGACATCCTCATGGTGGGCATTACGCTTTCACAATGCCCGAAAGGGAGTGTTCTGGTGATCGATGGCCAGGGAGAGCTCAACACGGCCCTTTGGGGTGAGGTCACGACCTTGGCAGCCCGGCTGAAGGGATTGCAGGGGGTGGTGATTGATGGAGCTGCGGCGGTGCGATTGTACATCCCGGAGACTGGATCGTCGGGGATGAAGACGGAGCGGTTGTCGTTCCTCAGGAGCGTCTGGAGATGGTGATGGATGCGGCCAGACGCCTGGCAATTGTGGAAAAGAAGATCAGAAAGGAAGTGGGCAAAGGAAAGGACCTGGCCACGCTGCTCCGCTACCATGAATTGCTGGGCAAGAAAGCGAAGGAAGGCGTGCTGCCCCAGATGAGATTTCAGGAGAAGTGAAACAATGATCGCGCTTCTGGAACGAATTACTGGCGCGGCCAGTGAGCCTGCCCTCAGCCTGTCGCCTCCCGATCGAGGAGCGTGCGATGAGAACATCGTGCCCTACCGTTCGACTTTCTTAGGAGCGATCCCGTGAAACCATCACCTCCTGTCAGAGAGCTCTCATTCATTCGGGTCCGAGAAGCCGAACGTCTGCAAGACCTCACCCCTCAACAATGGAAGTCGGGCATTGCGGCTTGGCTGGGTTGGCTCTTTGACGGGCTGGACATGCACCTGTACACGCTGGTGGCTGCCCCCTTTGTGATGCAACTGCTGCAGGCCGACGGCCCGGCAGATCCACTGGTGAAGCAATACAGCTCATGGATTCAGGCCTCCTTCCTGATTGGGTGGGCGCTCGGTGGCGGGTTCTTTGGTCGAGTCGGCGATCTGCTGGGACGGAGCCGGGCGCTCAGTCTGACTATTGTCACCTACGCGCTGTTTACCGGTTTTGCTTCTTTCGCTCAGACCTGGTGGCATTTGCTGATTTTTCGTTTTCTGTCGGCGCTTGGCATCGGTGGGGAGTGGGCGGTGGGGTCCGCGCTGCTTTCGGAGAGCTGGCCGAAACGCTGGGGACCCTGGATTGCTGCGGTGCTGCAAACCGGCGTCAATATTGGTGTCTTGCTAGCCTGTGTGACGACTTACTTGATGGCCGACCAAAATCCGCGGTGGGTCTTCCTGGTGGGCATCTTGCCGGCTTTTTTGGTTTTCTGGATTCGGCGAGCCGTCCCTGAACCTGAAGAGTGGCACCGGGCCAAGTCTGAAGCGGGACGCCATCAGCCCCCTGTCTCAACCATCTTCCGGGGTGAAGTGCTATCTATCAGCATCAAGACCATCCTGGTATGCTCCTTCACCCTGACGGCCTGGTGGGCCTTCCAGTTCTGGAACCAGCAGCATTTGCGCAATCTTCCAGAACTGGCTTCCTGGACGGTGCAGCAGCGCGAGCAGTTGGTGAGTAAATCGTTTTTCATTGTCATCGCCTCTGCGATTGTCGGGAACTTCTTTGCGGGATGGCTGGCCAGCCTGTTCGGCTACCGGCGCGCCATTGGGCTGATGTGTCTGGGATTCCGGTGTGTGCAACCGAGCGTGACCGAGGCCCAACTGGCCCGCGGGATCAAGACTTTGGCCTATGAGCGCATCAAGAAAAGGCTCGAAACGGAAGCTCCGGTGCAGTTGTTTGGGCATGAATTCTGCGCTGAGATTGTTGAAGTGGGAGGCGGAGTTTCGAAGTTCAAAGCGGGAGACCGAGTTGCTGCTCGAGCCAAGCTGCCCTGCGGCAGCCTGACCTGGAGCCCAAGGGAAGCTAAGACATTTTGGCTATGCCGCTTTTTCGTGATCGCGAGCAATCAGGCTTTTGTGAAGGACCAAGCGGTTCTTTGTTGGACCGACTGATTCCAGAAGCGATCAGACTATCACTGGACTTCATTTTTGGGGTACCTGGCTCCTCTCGCCATGAAACTAAACCGGCTCCTGATTGGCAGCACGCTGGTCGCCGCACTTGGCGGCTTTCTGTTCGGATTTGACACCGCAGTAATCTCGGGAACTACCGAAGCCTTAAAACAGGTCTTCCAGTTGACCAGCAATCAGCTGGGATTCACGGTAGCCAGCGCCTTGATTGGAACCATCCTGGGTTCTATTGTTGTCGGCAAATCGGCGGAACGGATGGGTCGCAAGCGGACCCTGTTGGTTCTGGCGGTGCTCTTTTTTGTTTCCGCCGTGGGCTGCGGCTTTGCCTGGGACTGGATCTCGCTGATTCTCTTTCGCTTTATCGGAGGACTCGCCATTGGCGGGGCCTCTGTCGTCTCTCCGATGTATATCGCCGAGATCGCGCCGCCGCAATCCCGCGGACGGCTCGTGTCCGTCAGCCAGTTCAACACGGTATTCGGCATCCTTGCAGCCTATTTTACGAACTATGTCATTGCTTCGATGTTCTCCGCTCAGGGGCCAGCCGGCGTGTCAGTCGCCTGGCGTTGGATGTTTGGAGTCGAGGCCGCCCCGGCAGCGCTGTTTTTCCTTCTTGTGTTGCAGATCCCGGAGAGCCCACGTTGGCTGGTGAAACAGCGTCAGCGCGAGGAAGCGCTGGAGATCTTACGGAGACTCGGAAGTGGAGATCCCCGGCTCGTGCTGAATGAAATTATCGAGTCGCTGCGGGAAGAGACGGTCAGCACCAGCGAACCTTTCTTCGTCAAGAAGTACCGCAAACCCATTCTGCTGGCCCTTATGGTGGCTACTTTTAATCAGTTGTCCGGCATCAATGCGGTGATTTATTACACGGCCGACATTTTCCGGATGGCCGGGGCGGAGCGGGCCAGCGCCTTGTTTCAGTCTGTCCTCATCGGAGTGACCTGCCTTGTCTCCACGGTGATGGCGATGATGGTGATTGATCGCTTTGGCAGAAAGAGGCTCCTTCTTATTGGCGCAGCGGGAATGACCGTTTGCCTCGCAGTGACGGCCTTTGCCTTTTACAAGGGTGTCGGTGGGGAATTGGTACTCGTGAGCCTGATGGGCTACATCGCGTTCTTTGCGTTCTCTCAAGGCTCGGTGATCTGGGTGTTTCTGAGCGAAATCTTTCCAAACCGCGTGCGCGCCCGAGGGCAGGCCTTGGGGAGTTTCACGCACTGGGCATGGTGTGCCATTGTGAGTTGGAGCTTCCCCGTAATCGCGGAGCGATCGGGCGGCCACGCCTTCTCGTTCTTTGCCTTGATGATGGTCTTCCAGCTGGTCATGGTTTCGAACTTTCTGCCGGAAACCAAGGGGGTTTCTTTGGAGCAAATTCAACGCAAACTGGGAATTGAGTAGCAAAGCGGCAGAGTCTGGGAAGGATTGCTGGGACAAAAAGAAGCAGAGATCTCCTCCGTTATGCCGCGGCTCCCCTCGCTAAGAGTGGTTCGGGGAGAGTTGTCGTGCATGGTATCGATGCCGCCCACGAGCTGAAGCGAGGCTGCTGCCTTCTGCCTGATCCAGCTGAGGCTATCCAGTCTGATTTCTGGCGCGAAAACTCCGGGGACCCCGAAGGGGTCCAGCAGGAAAGCCCAGGGCGCGAGCCCTGGGAACAAGCAGAGCAACAACGGAAGCCCCAAAGGGGCGACGCAGTAGTGCCGGTATCAAAGCGGTTGCCTTTATGACCAACATTTATCTGGAGTTCGACACCGAACCCCTGCGTCGCCCTTTCAGGGCTCTCTGCAATCTGGACTTTGAACCCAGGGCTTGCGCCCTGGGCTTTCCTGTCTCGCCCCTTCGGGGCTAGCTTCGCGCCAGAAACCAGCGGGCCAAAATGTGAATTTATTTCTGCGCGAGCTCTAAGAAAGCTGCGGGATCACTTCGCCAGCCACATCGGTCAGGCGATGCATTCGACCGTTATGGAAGTAGGTGAGCCGCGTATGTTCGAGCCCCAGCATATGAAGAATTGTGGCGTGCAGGTCATTGATGGGATGCGGGTCGACGGCGGCGCGATAACCGAAGTCATCCGTGGCGCCAATCACCTGACCGCCCTTAACACCGCCTCCAGCCAGCCAGACCGAAAAGCCGTATGGACTGTGATCCCGGCCCGAAACCGACTGGGAGATCGGGAGCCGCCCAAACTCTGAGTGCCAGACGACCAGCGTGGAATCCAGGAGCCCACGCGCTTTCAAGTCCAGGAGCAGGCCTCGAATCGGTTTGTCCACGGCGGCCGCCCGCTTACGATGGTTCTTCTCGATGTTCGCGTGAGCGTCCCAGGAATCATCCCCCGCATTACCGCCGCCGAAGAGCTGCACGAAGCGCACTCCCTTTTCCACCAATCGCCGAGCGAGCAGACAATTGCGCCCGAAATGTTCGCAGATCGGATCGTCCATGCCATAGAGCTTTCGGGTGGTTTCCGTTTCTTTGGAGAGATCCACGACTTCGGGCGCCTGGCTTTGCATCCGGAAGGCCAGTTCGTAGGACGCGATGCGGGCGGAAAGTTCCGGCTCAGCGGGGTTCTGCTGGGCGTGAAACTCATTCAAGGTCTTGATGAAGTCAAGACGGCTGCGCTGATGTTCGGGCTCGACATATTTCGGCGAGGCCAGGTCCACGATAGGATCTCCGTGATTGCGGAAGGGTGTTCCCTGATAGATACCCGGCAGGAACCCGGCGCTCCAGTTCTGGGCCCCCCCGAGCGGTCCTCCCATGCTGTCCAGCAGAACGATGAAAGCGGGCAGGTTCTGGTTCTCACTTCCCAAACCGTAGATCGTCCAGGAACCCACGCTGGGTCGTCCGGGCTGAATGAATCCTGTCATCATTTGGAGGATCGCCGGCGTGTGGTTGTTGCTAAGCGCCTGGATGGATCGGACAACTGCGATGTCGTCAATGCATTCCGCCGTGTGAGCGAAGAGTTCAGAGACTTCGATCCCGGACTGGCCATATTTCTTGAACGAAAAGGGGCTCATTAGAAAGGTCCCGGGATTCGGGAAGAAGGTCTGAATGTTCAGACTCGGAGGGGGCGCCTCCAGGTGCCGCTTGGTTAACTCCGGTTTAGGATCGAACGTGTCCAGGTGGCTTGTCCCTCCGTTCATGAACAGAGAAATGACCGCCTTGACCTTCGGCGGGAAGTGCGGTTTCCTGGGCAAGAGTGGCGATTCCAGCGGAGCCGACGAAGCAAGAAGTTTCTCTAGTCTTAGAAGGTCGCAGAGGGCCAGTCCCGCGATGCCACCTCCGAGTTCCCACAGGAAGCGGCGCCGGGAAAGCGAACAGCAAGCAGAGTGTCTTTCAAAAGACATAACAGCCCCCGAGAAAATCCAGTTTAGCAAAGCAAGTAGGGAGCGTTGCTTGGGTGCAATTAGAAGAAGTGCGACTCAGTTTCTGCCGCGGGATGCCTGCAAAAGACGGACAAATGACGAGTGCGATATGGAGTGCGGCAACTTGTCGCGGCTTTCCTTCTGACGCCCGTCCCATAGCGGCGACAAGTCGCCGCACTCCAAAAGAGCTGTGATTGTTCATCTTCACCTGACCGAAGCGGAACCTGAGGCGAGTCGCACTTCCAATTGCACCCGCGTTGCTCTCGGACGCATCACCGAGGTGACCGATACAGCAAGAGGTGTGTCAGAAAGCGACGCACCTACGTGTTCATGCTGTACTTCAATTGATGTAAACATACTCATTCGTGTTGAACAACGAATGACAAAAGTCTACCAGGGCAGATCTGTCTGGCGCCAGGACCTCGGCGGGATCCACACCCCGCTCGTAGAGTTTTGCGATCAATCCCTGATGATAGAGCTCTTGTTTCTTCAGAAACGACTTCGATGCATCCAGTTCCTGTGGCTCGGGAGGACGTCCGAAGGCCAGGAGAAAGGCTCGCTGGATTTGCCGGATCGTATCCTTGCCGACTTCGTTGCGCAGTCGCTCTGCAAAGAGCATCGACTGGCCCGCCACAAATTTGTTGTTGAGTAACTGCAGCGCTTGCGGCGCCACAGTGGTTGAGTTGCGTTTTGGACATGACGATACGATATCCGGAGGATCGAACAGATCCATGATGGGAGCGGTCACGGTTCTCATCTGGGTGACGTAGATGCTCCGCCGCCAGAGTTCCGGGCCGTCTTTGGTAACCGGCCAGCGCTGATACTGAACGGACTCTTTAGGCGAACCTTCAATCAATCCGGGATCCACTTCAGGGAAGATGCCCGGTCCACCTGGCTTCAGCCTCAGGGCGCCGCTCACGGCGAGGATGGAGTCGCGAATGATCTCTCCCTCCAGGCGCCGGATGGGCATTTTCCAAAGCAGTCTGTTTTGCGGGTCCTTTTTGGCGTTTTGGGGGTCCGCAGAGTTGGAAGCTTGTTGGTAAGTGCTGGAAGTCAACATCAAGCGATGCATTGCCTTCAAACTCCAGCCTTGGCGAATGAATTCCGTGGCAAGCCAGTCGAGGAGTTCCGGGTGTGAAGGAGGGCCGCCCATCCGTCCAAAGTCGTTGGGTGTGTCTACGATTCCTTTGCCGAAATGATGCTGCCAGACCCGGTTGACTATCACGCGGGCTGTTAAGGGATTCTGATCGCTCGCCAGCCATTGGGCCAGGGCTAGTCTTCGGCCTGTGGTCCTGGCTTGAGGGGATGGCGTTGGGAAGGAGACTTCACGGCCCGAGGCACTCAGCACGAGCGGCGGCCCGGGCTCCATCTCGGAGCCTTTGCTGAAGATGCTGCCACGATGCAGGAAGTAGCTCTTCCCCGGCGTGGCCGTCGGGTCCGTAATGGCCATGGCTGTGGGTAAGGAGGGAGGTTTGCTTCCCTCCAACTTGGCGATCTGGGCCTTAAGATCCTCGGTCTTCTGGCGATCCTCAGGACTCAAGGCTGCCAGGAGCTCGCTCTCGCTGACGGAGGTGGAAGTGAAGATCTGCTCGGCCTGGCGTTTTTGTGCCTCAGTTCGCTTGGAAGGTTCGGTCCGAATCGCGACCTGAAGGGGTTCCGGCAGCTCTTTATATTTGGTTTCGAGAAGGCGATCTCGCATCGGCTTGTGCAGAAGCCGGATCTGCTGGGTGAGCGCATCAATTTTGCGGTCGATTTCCAGAACTTGCTTTTCGTATTTCTCAACCATCGATGCTGGTGCTAAAGGGATATTGGTCCGGACACTGGGAGCAAACACGGCGATCAGGCGGTAGTAATCCTTCTGAGCCAGTGGGTCATACTTGTGGTTGTGGCAGCGGGCGCAGCGCATCGTCAGGCCCAGGAAAGCCGCACTCGTTGTGGAGACGACGTCATCGAGTTCGTCCTGACGGGTCATTTCATTCTGCATCAAGACCATATCTCCGATGAACGGGCCGTTACGGCAGAAGCCCAGGGCCACAAGCGAATCGTAGTTACGGTCCGGCAGTTCGTCTCCCGCGAGTTGCTCCAGAATGAATCGATTGTAGGGTGTGTCCTGATTGAAGGCACGAATGACGTAGTCGCGGTAACGCCAGGCATTGGGGCGAAGCCGGTCATATTCATAGCCGTCACTGTCTGCATAGCGGGCCACGTCCAGCCAGTGACGGGCCCAGCGCTCCCCGTAGCGTTCCGAGTCCAACAACCGATTGACGAGCTTTTCGTAGGCATCCGCCGCGGGGTCATTCTCAAACGCCTGCACCTCTTCCGGGCGGGGTGGCAGCCCGATCAGGTCAAAATAGACCCTGCGGATCAGTGTGCGGCGTGACGCCTGCGGGGCAGGCCGCAGCCCTTTGCCTTCGAGGGGAGCCAGAACAAAAGCATCGATGGGATTTTTGATTCTGGCCTGATGCTTCACCTGCGGCACAGGCGGTCGAACCGGTGTCTTGAAAGACCACCACTGCCTCTCTTCTACAGTTACAGGCCGATTCTCAAGTTTTTGCAACTCCTTCAGCCTGGCCTGCCGCACCCTTTCGGCTTCTTCGGCATTCGGGTCTGGCGGCCACTCGGCGCCACCTTCAATCCATTGCTTAATGATCGCGACCTCTTCTTGCGGAAGCGGCTCGCCCGGACCGCCTCCGGGTCCCAAAGGCATGTAGAGTTTCTCCAGTCGTGCCACCCGGCGATACAGCCGGCTGTCGTCTGGCTTTCCGGGAGTTACGACCGGACCATGCCAGCCGCCGTTCAGAAAACCGGATCGGGTCTCCAGGGTGAACCCGGAGTACTTCCGCTCGTCATTGTGACAGCCAAGACAGCGGGCGGAGAAAATGGCATGGACTTTCTTCTTAAAGAAGGTCGAGTTGCCTAAAAGCGCCTGAGGCGGTTCGTCCGGGGTGGATAGAGCAGCGGTTCCAGGAACAATCCCCGCGTGGTTAGGCCTCACAGATTCTGGCCAGGCGGCTCCTTGTTCGATCCAGGCCTTCAGCAAGTTGACTTCCGCCTGAGGTAAAGGATCTCCATTCATCGGCATGGACGGCTTCTCCAGGCCGGCCACGCGCCGATATAGACTGCTTTGCTGCGGATTTCCAGCAGTCACCACGGGCCCGTGCGATCCGCCATTCTGTAAACCTGTTGCAGATTCCAAGGTCAACCCCGAGAGCTTGAGCGTGTCGTTGTGGCAGGATTGGCAACGTTTCGCCAGGAGAGGCAGAATCTGACTTCGAAAAAACTCTGCGTCAGCCTCGGAAGCCTGTTGGGCTCTGGATTCCATCCGCCCTCCGGAAACTCCGTTGAGGAGATACAGGGAGAAAAGGAAGGGCAGAAGCAGTCGAAGGGAACGCCGATATCGGGAAAATTTACTTCTCAAACGATACTGGGTGCTGTCAGTCGGACGGTGCGTTAAGATTTGTTCTCCAAGCTTTTCCAGTATCCAGACGATCCGAAGAAGACTTCGGCTTCTCTCTTTACCAAAGGGCGTTTTCATAGGAAACCACCACTTACCGTCACACGGATGCCGGCATCGCGCCCCCGGTTTGAGTGACGATGTCCGGATGAATTGCATTCATAAATTATATGCAGTTATTGAATAATAATCATTCATGATGTCGAGATGTTCGGTGTAGGTGCAGCCTGATCCCGACGGGAGGAGGATTATGCCATTCGTTCCCATGGATAGACTGCTGGCCGACGCCAGGCGCGGCGGGTATGCGGTGTGCTATTGCGAATCATGGAACCTGGAGTCGCTGCAAGCGGTGGTTGAAGGTGCGGAAGAATTGCAGTCGCCCGTGATTGTCGGGTTCAACGGCGGCTTCTTGATGCATCCTTCCAGGTCGAAGCCTGAAGACCTTTCTTTCTATACGGGAATGGCGTTGGCAGTCCGGAAGGCTCGCGTTCCTGTGTCTCTGATCTTGAACGAAAGCGATGACTTCTCTCAGATCGCCGCGGGTATTGAATTGGGGTTCAACGCGGTCATGGTTGAAAGCCATCATCTAGGTTTTGATGAATATAAGACCCTGGTGAAGAGGGTTGTGGCCTTGGGACAGCCGAAGCGAGTCTTTGTGGAGGGGCAGATTGGCGAATTGCCAGATGGCTGTGATGGACCGAACGGAAGCGGTATCATCACGGATCCATTGCTGGCAAAGTCTTTCGTTGAAGAAACAGGGATTGACGCGTTGTCAGTCTCGATTGGCAACGTTCACGTCATGACCCGCGGCAAGGCCGCTATAGACCTTGAGGCGTTACGCAGGATACGTGAGGTGGTTCAGGTTCCTTTGGTAGTTCACGGTGGAACGGGCTTTCCATCCCAGAGCGCTGCGGATGTGATTGGCCTGGGTGTAACCAAGTTTAACTTCGGGACGACCCTGAAGCAGGCCTATTTGGCAGCAGTGAGAGACAAACTGGCAGCCTATCATGAGCCAATGAATCCTCATCCCTTTCTGGGAATGGGAGGTCCTGAGGATATCATGGTTGCTGGGCGTGAGGCGGTTAAGGCGAAAGTCAAGGAGCTGATCCAGCAGTATGGCTTTGCTGGAAAGGCTGTGAGTCGCGCTTAGATTTAGGCAGCAGGTGGCCATCTTGAAGCTGGGTGGGCCGTGAAGCGTCACTCAAAAAAAGGAAGACCAGGCACTGTGCGCACCGCCGCTCAACTCATAGTTGTTATGACACACTCCGCTTTCACGTCAGCTTCCCTGCTCCTCGTGAGGAAAGAATAGTATCGACCGGCGGGGTGTTGCTACCCGCAAAACGGGACCCAGGTTTCAGGAGATCTTCCATGATTGACCATCAGCAATATCAACGGGCTGTTGAAAGAGCCTCAGCCATGTTGCAACGAGCCGGAGTGGTTATCACCTCTGCCGAGCGCGAGCGGTTTGAGGTGGCAGACTTCGGGTTAGGCGAGTTGGAGAAAACCGGCCTCCAGATCATTACCTATGTCAATACCCAGCGCTGCTGTGCCAAAGAAATCATTATGACGCCCCGTCAAACCTGTCCAGAGCACAAGCATCCGCCGATTGGCGGGATCCCGGGAAAAGAGGAAACGTTCCGTTGCCGCTGGGGGACGGTCTATCTGTATGTGCCAGGCGAGCCGGCTGCTCCTGTCTCTTGTCCGCCGCCAAGAGGCTCCGAGGCCTATTACACCGTCTATCGAGAAATCTGCTTGAAGCCTGGCGAGCAATACACGCTGATTCCCGACACACTCCACTGGTTCCAAGCTGGGCCTGAAGGGGCTATCGTTTCCGAGTTTTCCACCCGAAGCACGGATGAGGCAGACTTCTTTACTGACCCGCGCATCAAGCGAGCGCCCGAGGTTGGGTAGTCACAATTCGTTGGGAGGCCGGGTTTCTTTTGCCGATGGGTCTAGTGTTGTCAGGCTCTATGAGTCCTCCGGAAAGGCGGTACCAGGAGTGAGAGTGAAACTCCGTGTCAAAGTGATCTCTGCGGAAGAATCCAATCTCCTCGAAGACGCCGGACGCAAGCTTTCGGTGTCAAGCGACACGCTTGAGTTCGACCTGGGCGCCTATGAGATCAAAACTTTCAAACTCCGGTTACAGGCACTTTTGTCGGCGCGGCCCCCGACACCGAGCCATGCTCTTTCCAAGCAGTTCGGCTTCCAGGGGCGGGTCAGTTTATGTGAGCAGACCCCGGGTCAATTCAGGTGAGCGCTATCGATATGGATGTGATTTGCCTGGGAATCCTGGTCGCCGACCTTTTCGCCAGCCCCATGCCGGCGCTTCCAGCTCCCGGCCAGTTGGGATTGACGGACCGGTTCCTGCTGGGGGCTGGAGGCTGTGCGACGAATACAGCCGCCTGCCTTAGCCGTCTGGGACGCCACGTCAAGGTGCTGGGCAAGGTGGGTAACGATCTCTTCGGAAACTTTGTGTTGAACGACCTCAGACGTTTGGGAGTGGACTCTTCCAGCGTTTCGCGCAGCCGGACGCATCCGACTTCGGGCACTGTCATCATTAACGTCGAAGGCGAAGACCGGCGTTATTTCCACTGCATTGGCGCCAACGCCGACTTCACGTTTGCCGATATTGATTGCTCGGTTCTGGATGGAGTCCGAGCACTTTACGTCGGAGGCTATATGGTGATGCCAAAGTTTGGTGCCGAGGACTTGACCCAGCTTTTTCGCGCAGCGAAACAAAGGTCGATCAAGACTGTACTGGATGTCGTGACTCCTGCAGGGCTGGCGTTTTCCCGGTCACAGCTTGAAGAGATGCTGGACTGCACCGATGTTTTCCTCCCCAATGACGACGAAGCTTATGCCATGACTGGTTTCAAGGATCCCGTGGCGCAAGTGGATTATTTTTCGCAACTCAACCCCGAGTGCGACGTGGTCATCACGCTAGGCAAGCGTGGCGCGGTGGCTTGCCGGAAGGGAGAAGTGATCCGAGCGGGGGCCTACCAGGTCAAATCCGTTGACGAGTCTGGCGCAGGAGATGCCTTTGCCGCCGGCTTCATTACTGGGCTGCTGGAAGCCTGGTCCTTGGAAAAGACTCTCAGCTTTGCCAGCGCTGTGGGTGCTTCTTGTACTCGGGCCCTGGGATGCACCGAGGGCGTATTCAAGTTCGACGAAGCGCTGGCCTTCGTGGCGGAGCATTCGTTGAAAATTGAGAGGATCCGAAAGTGACGGCGGCGCTGAAGGTTTGGCAGGAGGAGCCGCGCCAAAAATGAAATCCACCAAAGCCACAGCCCAAGCCATTCCCAATACCCAGTTTCACGGCGGCCTGCCTTCCTGGGGCGTCGACGAACTCCCCGAGCCGTTGCGGTGGTCGTCCTTGCGTCAGTTCACCAGATGAACCGCAGCGCGAGTTGGATATCGCGGTTGTCAGCCAATGTGGCTCTTGGAAGGTGATGCTGCCCCAACCTGGGAAAATGCGCCTGCTGTTGACCGAGCCTGCGCCCGGTAAAGGTTGATTGATGTTGCGGTTCGCCATCAATTTGTTGGCCTTGTTGCCCATATAGGCGACTTCGATGGCATAGTCACGAAGCTGCCTGCCCAGTGTGAAGTTCCATTGCTGGCTGTAAGCGGCGGGGAAGTCGTAGGGCCGTCCATTGATGTTGAGAAATCGATTGTCGAATCTGCCGTCAGCGAAGCCGACCGGAGGGAAACCTTGAACGGGCCGCAGTGCGGTCGAGGGATCCAACTGATTACTGGGATACGTGAAACTCGCCGATGTCCTTGAAGAGAAAGATCGCGTCAGCGCTTCCGGTTCAGCTCCGTGAGCGCCTGGTAGGTGAGCGATTTCAGCTCGGCGCGCAGCGGCCAGGGCGAGGGCATGAGCTGGATCATCGCCACCACAACGATGTCTTCCACGGGATCCACCCAGAAGGTGGTGCCCGCGGCGCCGCTCCAACTGTATTCGCCGGGCGACCCGATGGCGCCGCTGCGGGGCACGTCGGTGAGAACCGCGAATCCGAGACCGAAACCGCTGCCGGCGGAGGCGCCGATGCTCACCGTCGGCGTCTCGCCGCTGTTCCCGGCCTTCAGGATCGCGGGCAGGTGGTTCATGGTCATCAGCTCGATCGTCTTGGGCGACAGCAGGCGCGCGCCCTCGAGCTCGCCGCCGTTGCGCAGCATTTCAGCGAAGCGCATGTAATCCATCGCGGTCGAGACGAGCCCGCCGCCCCCCGAGAAGAACGTCGTGTTGCGGTAGGCAGGGTAATCCGGGACCGGCAGAACCTCGAGCTTTCGCTCCTCGGCGTTCCAGCGATGATTGGTGCCGAAGCGGGCGAGCTTCGCCTCGGGAACCTCGAAGAAGGTGTCGTGCATCTTGAGGGGATCGAAGACGCGTTCCTTCAGGAAGCGGTCGAAGCGCTGCCCGGAGATGCGCTCGATCACCGCGCCCGTGACGTCTACCGCGACGCTGTAGTGCCAGCGGTTGCCGGGCTCGTAACGCAGAGGTATCTTCGAGAGCTTCGCGATGAACTCGTTGAGGTCCTTCGATGACAGGAGCTTGTCGTCCCGGTAGCGCTTGTCGACGGGGTCCGAGATGGACATCCCGTACGAGAACCCGGCCGTGTGCGAGAGCAGTTGCTGCATCGTCATCTCCGACGAGGCCGGGACCTCCTGCGTGTCCTTCATCACCTTGAGCCCCTTGAGCTCGGGGAGGAACTTCGAAACCGGATCGGTGAGCTGAAACTTCCCCTCCTCGTAGAGGATCATCGCGGCGACGGAGGTGATGGGCTTCGACATCGAGTAGATGCGGAAGAGCGAATCCTTGGCCATTGGCGCGCCGGTCTCGAGGTTCAGCTTGCCCACGGCCTCGTAGTGCGCGACCTTTCCGTGGCGGGCGACCACGGTGACGGCGCCCGCGAGCTTGCCCTCGGCGACGTAGCGCTGGGTGAGCGCCGTTATCCGCGCGAGGCGGTCCGTGGACATGCCGAGCCTCTCGGCACGCTCCCGGGGCAGATCGGCGGCCAGGACGGGAACGGCAAGTGCTACGAAGACTGCGAGCGTGAGTCGACGCGCAGGGAAAGTCATCGGATGTTCTCTCCTTCCATCTTCACCGGCCCGCAGCTTTCGGCCATCGGGCCAGCGGCGCCGGCAGGAATGGTGCTGGTTGATCGAGCGAGCATCATTATAGTGCAAAGTCCGCGCTTCCACGGTGCTGTAGAATATATCGCCCCTGGCCGGACCGGAACCCACACAGGCCCTCCCTCGCTCAGCGGGCGGCGCGGTCTGTCTGGCGCTCCGGGCGCTGACGCCCGCGGTCTACGCCCGCGCCGCGCGCTTCGATTTCCTCAATTTCGATGACGGGGATTACCTGACCGGGAACCGCTATGTCCAGGAAGGACTGACGCGCGCGAGCCTCGCCTGGGCCTTCACGTCGACTCGGTTTTGTCGATCACCGTGCCCGCGATGATTTCCTGACAAACGTCTACGCACTCGCAAATATACACAGCTGGGCCGGCTATCAACTTGCGCACGTCACTTTGCGACTTGCTGCAGAACGAGCACCTGAGGATTTCGGCGTCCAGGGCTTTTCGAGCCTCTCGGCAAACGGCGAAGCTATCGAACAGAAGGACAAGCCAACATCTAGTTACGCTCAGGGATGGCCTCGCCCGCCTATCTCTCTTCTGCGGTCCGGCTCTGCGGCCCCGGCCGCTGCTGCAGCCGGTAGAGCCGGCGATAGATCCCCGCGCTCTGGAGCAGCTCCTCGTGCCGGCCCGCCTGCACGATCGTTCCGTTCTCGATGACCACGATCTTGTCGGCATTCCAGAGCGTCGAGAGCCGGTGCGCGATCAGGAATACGGTCCGGCCCTGCGCCACGCGGTCGAAGGCCTCCTGGACGTAGTGCTCCGACTCGGAGTCCAGGTGCGAGGTGGCCTCGTCGAGGATCAGGAGGCGCGGGCGCCGGAGCCAGGCCCGGGCGATGGCGATGCGCTGTCGCTGGCCGCCCGAAAGCTGCACGCCGCGCTCCCCCGCCGAGGACGCGTAGCCCTGGGGTAGCGCGGAGATGAAGCCGTGGGCGTTGGCGCGCCGCGCGGCCTCGACGACGTCCTCGTCCGTGGCCGTGGGCAGGGCGTACGCGATGTTGTCCCGGATCGTCCCCGAGAAGAGGAACACGTCCTGCGACACGAGCCCGATCTGACCTCGCAGCTCGCCGAGGGGGATCTGGTCGAGCGGCACGCCGTCAAGGAGGATCCGCCCCGAATCCGGCGCGTAGAAACGCAGGAGCAGGTTGACCACGGTGGTCTTGCCGGCTCCGCTCCGCCCCACGAGCGCCACGGCCTCTCCGGGAGCCACGTCGAGCGTGAAGTCCTTGAGCGCCGGCCGCCCGCCTCCGTAGCTGAAGGTGACCTGCTCGAAGAGCACGCCCGGAGCCGACTGCGGCGAGACGCCGGCGGGGAAGGCCGGTCTCAGGACGGGCGCGGCCGCGACCCGCGCGGTCTCCTCGGGCGGCAGGTCCATGACCTCGAAGATCCGGTCGGCGGCGGCCAGCGTCTTCTGGATCGACACGTTGACCTTGCTCAGCCTCTTGGCCGGACCGTAGAGCTTGCCAAGGTAGCCCAGGTAGGCGACGAGGGCGCCCACCGAGAACGTGCCCGCCACGACCTTCGGGGCGGCGACGCTGACGACGATGATGGTCCCCAGCAGCACCCCCAGATCCACGGTCGCGTAGCAGAGGGACCGGAGCGTGACGACGCCCACCCGTGCCCGCAGTACCTGCAAGGACTGGGCCGCGAAGCGGCGGACTTCATAGTCCTCGCCCAGGAACCCCTTCACCACCCTCACCCCCGCCAGCGTCTCGCTGGCCATCGCGGCCAGGTCGCCGATCATGGCGCGGACCCGGCGGGCGAATCGCTTGACCCGCGGCCTGAAGAGGATGAGCGCGAAGGCCAGGACCAGGACCGTGGGCGCGACGTAGAGCGTGAGCCTCGGCTGCACGCGGAACAGGAAGTACAGCGTGCCCAGGAGCAGCACGGCGTCGGTGACGACGTCGTCCACGAGCGTGGGCAGGAACCCCTCGACCGAGTCGATGTCGCTCGTGACGCGGGCGGTGAGCTCGCCGGTGCGCCCGCGATCGAAGAAGCGCACCGGCAGACACTGCAGGTGATGGAACAGGTCGCAGCGGAGCCTGTGCACCAAACGCTGGTTCGCAAGCTCCTGGAAGTAGTCCTGGAGGAACCCGACCCCCTTCTGTCCCAGGAAGATCGCCACCAGCAGGAACACCACGCGCGGCAGCTCGTCCAGCCGGGCTTGCTTGACCACCGTGTCCAGAAGCAGGAACCCCATGACCCAGGGGACGGACAGCTCCAGGAGCGAGCTGGCGAGGATGCAGACGAGGGCCGACGCGAGCAGCGGCCAGACGCCAACCGCGTAAGGGATCAGCTTGGCCAGGCTGCTCCGGGCGGCCCGCGGAGACAGCGCGACCAGGTCGCCGGGGCCCGCGCGAGGCTGCGGCTTCATTATCTTCCTCCCGTCTTCATGGCCTCATCTCCCTCACGCGGCGGATCTCCCGCTCGTGGAACGCCCTCAGCGCCGCCGAAGCGCCGCCGGGCGCCGCCTTTCTCAGGTGTCCGAGGTAGCTCAAGACGAGGAACGACAGCCAGTAATGCGGCAGTCCGGCCGCGGCCGCAGGCACGAGCCCGAGGTACTCCGCGAGGAAAGCCTCGGTCACCTCGCCGGTCAAGGCCTCGTCCACGCCGGCCCGGAAGGCCGCGAGGCGCAGCACGCGCACGAACTCCGCCACGTCCTTGGCCGGGTCCGCCGGGCGGCTGCGATCGAGATCGATGACCGTGACCGCTTCGGGGCTCAGGAACACGTGGTCGTGGTGGAAGCGGCCGTGTGTCTGCACGACCAGCCGTCCCTCGGGCAGTGCCGCGAACCGTTCCTTCAGCATGTGCATGAGATCCAGGAGAAGTACGCGCTCGGAAGGCCGCGCCGCCGCCGCTTTCACGAGCCGGTTCGCCAGCCGGAAGGTCTTGAGCGAGTCCCACTCCGGCTCGGGATCGCCGACGCGCAGCGACGAGCGGTGGAAGGCAGCCAGCCAGTGGGCCGCTTCGCGGACGCCGGTCGTCCATTCGCGGGAGCCCTTGCCGAGCAGCGCGGCGGTTTCGGTACCCGGAACCGCGAGTCGTGCCCGAAGCCGCGCTCCCAGAACGCCCTTTGCACCCGATAGCTGTGGGCTCCCAGGTCGTCGGTGTAGCGCTTGGCGAAGACGACTGTGGCGGCGTCGAACTCGTAGCGTGTCGTCACGCGCCCCGTGCCGGCGTCCTGGACCAGTGTGGCCTTCTTGCATTCCCGGGGATCTCCGCCCCGCGACGGCGGGTGCGGGGTCAGGTACTGGGTGATGATGCGGGCGCCGCTGTCGAAGGCCGACGGTCGACTGCCGATGCGAGGAGCATCGTCGGTCCGAGGCGGCGCCTCGCCGGGGAAGCAGCGCTCGAACCGGTCGAGGTGAATGGCTTCGGCCTGGCGGCGGACGGGGTCGCCGGCCGCATGGTCCTTGGCGCACTTCGCGAAGGCGTTCAGCGAGAACAGGGCCGTGTAATACGGGAGGTTTTCGATCGGCAGCGCCGCCTGCTCCCTGTACGCGTCCAAGAACTCGCGGACGAGCCGCTCGGCCTCCCCCGGAAGGCCGGCCTCTTTCGCGCGCAGGGCGGCGGCGCGGAACAGGAACATTGCGACGTCCTTGGCGGGGTCGGAGAGGCTGATCCGGTCGACGTCGATTACGACGACGTCCGGCCCGTCGATGAACACGTTGGCCGGCGTGTACTGGCCGTGGGTCGGGACGAGCGCCTCGCGCCCGACGGGCGCCAGCGTGCGAAGCCTCTGCAGGCGGTCGAGGAGCAGGCCCAAGTCTTCGGGGTGGTTGGCCGCCGCCTTTCCGAGCCGGTCCGCCAGATCGAAGACCTTGACCCGG
>QHZE01000249.1 GCA_003225335.1 Acidobacteriota bacterium | reverse complement strand
GTGCCCAGGAGAAAGAAATTGTTGTTTACGAAGACATCCACCCGTTCAATCCGGTCCAGCAGGACTACCGGAAGCAGGTAAGTTCCGTAGACCATTCCACAAGTAACGGAGGATTCTTTCACGCTGAAAGGCGCAATCAGACCGACGGACAAGAGGACCAGATTGAGGCCTGCGTAGTATGAGCTTTCATATCCGCCCAAGTAACGAGTCATCAAGGAGATGCAACCTCCTACGATCACCGCCGTCAGGATGCCGATCAGGCTCGGCCGGCGCTCGCCGAAAAGGCGGTGCAACGGGAAAAGAGCCACCAACAAACACGCGGCGGTCCCGAGGCGCAAGGCGAGGAAAAAGTGAAATAAAGACGAGGGAACCAGGACGTGGTCTAACAAGCCAAAGAGCGGAACCAGAACGATCCCGATGTAGCAGAGAACCTTCACCCGCTCCCGACAGAGCCGGCGGATATGGTCGGCGAACGCTTGCTGCAACTGCGCCTTCTGGGGAAGCTCGAACTCCACGAAAACCTCTGATACCCCTTACATTACCAGAATTCGACGGCGCGAACAACAATATGGCAGGGGCGGCTCTGCGATTCAGACTTTGACCCTGCCGCGGCAAGACGTCCTGTTTACCACGGGGACACACAGAGGGCCCTTTGATTGCGGATTGGCGATTGCGATTTCGGATTCGGAATTGATGAACGGCAATCCGCAATCCGAAATCCGCAATCCGAAATCCAACAGGTTCTCCGTGTACTTCGCCTTGGTGAATAAAGTGCTTGAAGCTGAACTCCGAGCGACCGGATTGTGTTATAATCTCGGCGTTTTTCACAAGACACCGGCTGGCCCACAGGGCTGAGCGCGTTGTATCCCTGAGGCAATGGCTCCTGCACCCCACGGATGTTGGTTTGCACCCTCCTTCTTGTCTTTCCAGACTGCGGACTGGTCTTCGATCCGGCACGAGATCTATTCCACGAGGCCATGGCTTTGGCCTGGACCGAGAGTCTTCCTGCTCTCCCTGGAACGGCCGGCAAGAAAGCCTCGACACAGTGTTTCCGTCCGGATGTCCTCAACCATATCTTTATCCCGGATCTTCGGGGCAGATGCCATCGAGATATTTGCGGTCGGCGAGGGCGTGGAGGTCTCGACCAAGTCAAAGCCGGCATACTGCCTCTGGATTCACGGCCGCAGCTTAAAAATTTCGAGAAGAGACTGCCTCCTGTCTGAATCGCGGATAAAGAAGAAGACTCGATGATACACAGACTCGGGAAATACACCATTATCGAGAGGCTCGGCGAAGGGGCCATGGGGGCGGTGTACAAGGCCTACGACGAGATTTTGGACCGTCACGTCGCCATAAAAACGATGGCAGAGGACATCAAGTGGGACCCGGAACTGAAGCTCCGCTTTTATCGCGAGGCTCGCTCGGCCGCGAGCCTGCACCATCCCAACATCGTGACCATTCACGACCTGGGTGAGGAGGGGAAGATAACCTACATCGTGATGGAACTTCTCGAGGGGAAGGAACTGAAGGGGATCATAAAGGAAAAGATCCCGATGACACTGGAGAAGAAGCTTTCCGTCATGGTCCAGGTCGCGGACGGTCTGAATCATGCGCACTCGCATGAGATCATTCACCGGGACATCAAGCCGGGAAACATCCATGTGTCGCCGATCGGCACGGTAAAGATCCTGGACTTTGGCATTGCGCGCATTCCGTCCTCCGATCTGACACGGTCGGGAGTCCGCCTGGGCACACCCATATACATGTCTCCGGAGCAAATTCGGGCCGGAGATTACGACGAGCGGTCTGATTTGTTCTCGACGGGCATCGTGTTCTACGAGCTTCTCACCTGCGTGCATCCTTTCCGGGACAAAAACATAGCGAAGACCCTGGACAACATTCTCTTCCAGACCCAGCTCCCTTTTGCCGAACAATTTCCGGACGCTCCTCCCGGTCTCTGGCCCGTCCTCAGCAAGTGTCTGGCCAAAGAGCCGGACCAGAGATACGGGAACATGGCGGAATTCAGTCGCGCCTGCCGGGACCTTTTGGAGGAATTAAACGATGCATCCCTGGAAATGAGCAAGGATTTGCAGGGAATCGTGCCACGTCTGAAACTGGCCGCAGAGCGGCCGCGCGCATCACCGAAGCTCGGGCGGCTGTTCCAGGAATCCGAAGAGCTCCTCAGGAGAGACGAAAGGCCGGACTATCTTTCTCTGAAACGGCTCCTGGGAGAGCTCTCGTCCGAATCGGCAGCGCTGGAGGCCGAGGCCCCTCCCACGATTCCCAAGATCCCTCCTTCGGCCAGCCCGGTCAGCCCGCGGGCCGACCCGAAAAGTGCCGGAAGGAGCCAGGATCCCGCTCCGAGGACGGCGTCTGAGCCTCGCGGCGTCTCCGGCACTGCTGCGCCCGTCCAAGTTCCTCCTCCGCTTACACCCGATCAAATGCGGGGTCGCGAACTGCTGAAGTCCGGCCAGGTTCTAATGACCGAGGGGCGACTGGAGGAAGCACTGGAGCAGCTGAGGGAAGCTTTACGGCTTCTGGGTCCCGAGGAAGAGCTGGTCAATGCACTGACGCAAACCCGGCACCTGATCGAGGAGCGCAAGCGCGCGGGCGTCACGCAACTCCTGGAATCTGCGCGCCGGGCACTGTCAGCCGGGAACTTCGATGCGGCAATCCGGCAGTCGGACGAAATCCTGGAGCTCGAGCCCAATCGCCCCGACGCGGTCGAACTGCTTCGGCAGGCAGTGTCCGAACGGGACGCAGAAAGGGTGCGCCAGGCAAAACGGGAGCAAGGCGAAGGAGAGAGATCGACTGCGCTCAAGCTACTGGCGGACAAAAGCTTCCGGGAAAGTCTGGTTGCTTTCCGGCGAGCCAGGGAACTGCTGGGCGAAGATACGGCAATCCGAAAGGCGATGGAGGAAGCGGAGGAGGGCATCCGACAGGACAATCTCCGCGCACAGCTGGAGGCAGAACTTTCGGAAGCACAGAAATTGATGCGCGCGGAAGCGTTCGACGACGCGCGCGCTCGTGTGCGCCGCTCACAGGAGCTGGTTCCAGAAAATGCGGAAGCGGCGGATCTGCTCCGCCGGATTGATCGGGCGCAACAGGCCAAGCGGCAGCAGCTCGGCGAGCGCGAGAAAGCTGCGGGCTTCAAGCTGCTGGCGGAAAAGAAATTTCGCAAAAGCCTGGACGCCCTCCAGCGCGCGAGCGAAATTCTAGGGGACGATGCAACCCTACGAGTCGGCATTGAAGAAGCGGGGCAGGCCATTCGCGCCGACGAGCTTCGCGCCCAGGCCCAGGCGGAAGTCGCGGAAGCCAGGAAAGCGCTGGGCTCCGAGTTGTTTGATCACGCCCGCGCACACGCCCAGCGAGCGCTGGAACTGGTCTCCAACCAGGACCAAGCCACGGATCTCCTTGCCGAAATAGACCGGGCTCAGGAAGAGAAACGCAAGAAGGACAAAATAGCCGAGCTCATCGCCGGTGGAAAGCAGGCTCTGCTCCGCGACGAGCACGAAGAAGCGGGACTGCGGGCGCAAGAGGTCATGCTCCTGGATCCCCAGAACGCGCAGGCCCAGGACATCCTGAGACGGCTCGACGATGCGCGGAAGGAAAAAGAAAAAAGGGAAAAAATCGCCACACTCCTGGCCGAAAGCGAGCAGGCGCTTCTCCAGGAAGAGTTTCAGGGCGCTGCCGTTCGCGCCAAAGAAGTGTTCCTTCTGGAACCCAAGAGCGCTCGCGCAGAGCAGTTGTTGAAGCGCATCGAGGAAGCCGAGGCGTTGAAGCGCAGGCAAGATCAGGTCAGGCTTCTGCTCAGCCAAGGACAGAATGCCCTGACCGCGGACAACCTCACCGAGGCCGCCAACCACGCTCGCGAAGCCCTGCGCTTGGATACCGGCAATGTGGAAGCCGCGAATCTGCTCCAAGGAATCGAACAGTTGCGCGAGAAGCGCAAGAAAGCCCGGATCAACGCCCTGCTTTCCAAAGGCCGGCAGGCATTAAGCCGCGACGACTTCGAGGAAGCGGGGCGCCTGGCCCAGGAAGTCATATCCGTCGATTCCGGGAATGCCGATGCCACCAATCTCCTCCAAGGGATTGAAGAAGCCAGAGAAAAACGAAAGCGGGATCAAATCGCGAAGCTGCTGTTTGAATGTCAGCAGGCGCGAGAGACGAAGAAATTCGACGAAGCTGCAGGCCAGGCGCAGTCGGTTCTCGAACTGGATCCTAAGAACAAAGAAGCTCGTTCCCTTCTCAAGCAGATTCAAAAGGATGCGCGCGCCGACGAAAAGGAGCAGGCCAGGGAGAGAAAGAGGCTGGAGAAGGAGAGGCAGGCAGCAGAGCGGACGGCTGCCTCACCCGTCGCGGCAGCGACCGATCCTCTGGACGAGACCGTCATTTTGCCGAAATCAACCATCTTTGCCGGCAGAATACCCCCGGTGGCGCTATGGGCCGGCGCTGCGATTCTCGTCATCGCTTTTGCGGTGGGTGGATATCTGAGGACCCGGAACAAGCCTACTCCAACTCCACTTCCTGATTTTTCAATGCAGCTGGCGGATGCACAATCCTATATCGAGCAAAAGAACTTTCAGAGAGCGATCGAAATCCTGCAGCACGTGCTGCAACAATCTCCGGAGAATCCCGAGGCACGCTCCCTGCTCGATGCGGCCAGCCAGAAACATAAGGAACAGACTATTGAAACATGGCTCATGGAGGCTCAAACGCTGCGGTTTCAGGGGAAGTCAGAGGAAGCCACCCAGATCGTAGGGAAGATTCTCCAACTCGATCCCGAAAATCAAGGAGCCTTGCAAATCCGCGGCGAGCTGGAAAAGCGGGTCCCCCCAACCACGAGCCCGGAAGATCCGGAAAAGGAAATCGAGGGGCTCCTGGCAAAAATCCCCGAGTTACTGAAAGCCAAAAACTTCGTCCAGGCGAAAGCTAGCATAGACAGGGTGCTCCAGCTGAGACCGAACGACGAGAGGGCAGTGAAGCTTCAAAGGCAATGGAAAGGAGAGCCGGAGAAGGCGAAGGTGGATAAAACACTTGCCGCGGGCGCCCAAAAGAAGAAGAAGGTAGGGGAAGAATCCTACAAGCAAGCAAGCGAACAATTCAGTAAAGGAAAGTACGCCGAAGCTCAGACGATCATAGACCGCTGGCTCGTCGACGATCCGCAGAACGAGCAGGCCAGCGAGTTGCAGACGAAAACCAAACAAGCGTTGCGGATCAAGGGGATTTACGACGCCCACATGAGCGAAAAAACGTATGACGAGGCGCTCAATGCGGTACAGCAGTTGGCGAAGATCAATCCCGAGGATCCGAATGTGAGCCAGATGCGAGCGGCTGCGGCCAACAAGAAAAGAAGCGCGGTGGCCACTCTCACCATCTGGCGCCTGGGCGAGCCTGTCCCCATCTCCCTGGACGGTGAGGTTCTCGTCACGACCGGAGGGGAAGTGACCAGTCTGACCATCCCGGCCGGCGTGCATAAGTTGGAGGTCAAAGGGACCCGCACTGCTTCATTGAGACGCGACCTCATTGACGGCCAGTACACTTTTGCATACGACGGATACAACTTCATCCGGCTCGCAGAGGAAGGGGACGCAGAGCTACGGGTGAGGCGCAAGACGCGCGAGGAAACCAGGAAATGGCGAGTCGAGCACAGCCACAGATTTGGAAGATGCGAGGGTGAGCTGGTTATGAATGGTTTCCAGGTGGAGTACCGGCCGGACCAGGAGAAAAACCACGGCGGGAAATGGCCGTTCCCTTCATTAAAGCTGTCGGTAGATAACAGAGATCTTGAGCTTGTCGACGCGCGTAACAACAAACTCGAAAAGTTCAAAGCGGCGGACTCCAACAAGGCAAAGGAGGTCAAACAGTTCTGGGAGAAGTTGGACAAGCTCAGCAGATAGGCCTTTTTTGTTCGGAGGACAGAATGCAAAGGGCGAGGTAAAGTTTTTCTTCCGTCGGTCCCTTTTGCCCCTCGGCCCCTTTGGCCCTTGTTCCGCCCCGTGGAGATTGTCATGAGAAACGCTAAGCGAGTGGTTTTCTGGTCTTTAGCGAGCCTGTGCCTGCTCCCGCTAACGGGTTGCCCCAAGGAACCGACGCGGGTCAGCATGGTGATGAATGCCGCCGCTAACGTGAATCCGGGCGCCAACGGGCAGCCCCTTTCGGTTGTCGTGCGCGTTTACCAGCTCAAGGACAAAGGACGGCTGGAATCCGCCGACTATAACGCCGTATGGAAATCCGACAAAGAAACGCTCTCGGACGATCTGTTGGAGCGTCAGGAGCGTACGCTGGAGCCGGGAACCCAGGACACCCTCGAGATACGCGCCAACCCCGCCGCAAACTATATCGGAGTCGTGGCCCTGTTTCGGAATCCCCAAGGGGACTCCTGGCGCCGCGTCATCCCTGTGGGCAAGGGAAAAACCCAGAAAGTGAATCTGAGCCTGCAGGAGCAAAACATCGTTCTTACCTCGAGCGGAAAGTAAGGATGTTCGCGATTCTTCGTGTCTTCGTGGTGGATTGCGTCCGGCCCTTACCACGAAGACGCGAAGACGCAAAGGCAAAGAACGATGCTGCTTGCTCGGGTAGCAGGGAAGGGAAACGATGACATCGCTGCAGAAAATCCTCTGGAGTGAAGGGCTCTTCCTGACCCCTCACCACTTCCAGCAATGGGATCGATATCACGAGGATCTCCTGAACTTCCGCTTCCGTTCCATGAACGCCTTCCTCTGGGGGGCCGAGGAGTTGAAGTTCAACGAAGAGGCCCTGGAAAACGGGGTGTTCGAAGTTCTGCGCTGCCGGGCGATCCTCCCGGACGGGTCCACCGTGGATATCCCGGGCGTAGACGCTCCTCCGCCGGCGCGAAACTTCACGGAATTCTTCGCGCCATCGAGCGAACGCATGGATGTGTTCCTGACCATTCCGGTAATGCGAGTGGGAACTGCAAGCGTGACTGCGGGCAAAGGCTCTGACTTCCTGGCGCGGTATGTTCCTCATACTTCCACGGTCCCGGATGAAAACACGGGAGAAAATCCGCAACAGGTAACTCTCGCCGCCAAGAACCTCCGGCTGCTGTTCGGCGAAGAGCCGCTCGACAACCATTCGGTTCTAAAAATTGCCGAAGTGCGCCGCACCACAGAAGGAAATCTGGTCCTGGATGAGAATTACATCCCCCCGGCGCTGAGCCTCTCCGCATCCCGGCCGCTCATCGACATCGTGCGTCGCCTGTTCGAAATCCTGGCTGCCAAGAGCTCGACCCTTTCTGAGCAACGCCGGCAAAAGGGTCTGGGAGTGGCAGATTTCACGACTTCGGATGTGGCGAATTTCTGGCTGCTGCACACGGTGAATTCCTATCTCCCGGTTACGATGCACTTTCATCACGTGCAGCGCATCCACCCGGAGCAGGTATACCTGGCCATGGCACGCCTCGCGGGCGAATTGATGACCTTCGTGACCGAAGGGCATCCGAGCGAGCTGCCGAAATACATTCATACCGACCTCACGCGCACCTTCACAGAACTGGATCGCAGGCTTCGGGTGCTTCTGGAAACCGTCATTCCAACTCGCTGCGTGCCGATCCCACTGGAGCGAACCAAGGAGTCTCATTACGCGGGGCGGATACTCGACGAGCGGCTGCCTGCCACGGCTGAGTTTTTCCTCGCGGTTTACGCGAAGATGCCGGAAGCGCAACTCATCGAGAGGGTGCCTCGCAAGAGCAAGATTGCCTCCATGGACACCATCAATTACCTGCTCGGCCAGGGATTGCCGGGTGTTCTGCTCCGCCCTGTCCCGGTCCCGCCCGGCCCCATACCGGCGCGCATGGGTTTCAAGTACTTCCGCCTCGAAAAACTCGGGACCTACTGGGACACGATCGCGGCATCGCGAACCATTTGCATCTACTTCCCTGCCGAGTTCCCGGAGCTTCGACTGGAATTGTACGCAGTCAAGGATTGAGATGCTTTGGAAAAATCGTAGCGCCGGCTTCCAGCCGGCGGAAGGCGTCGTTGAAGTACGACGACTTGTGTGTCGGCGAGACGCCGGCGCTACAATTCCTTCATAGCTTCTTAGGGGTGGATGCGCGATGCCTTCGGCGCGCGATGATTTTGAGAGCACGGACTACGGTTCAGCCGACTCTGAGCACAGGCGCAGCCTTGCCGATCTCTGCCATGAAGCTTTCCTGCTGATCTTTCACATCCTGGGCGGCAACGACCCCGGGCATCCGGATCAGCTTAGGAAGGAAATCCAACTTCTTCTTGAGGACCTGGAGCGTCAGGCCGGCCGCCACGGCCATCCCGAGGAGGACGTCAAGGCCGCCCGCTATGCCATTTGCTCCCTCATCGACGAGATGATTCTCAACTCGCGCTGGGAATTCAAAGACCAATGGGCTGACCGGCCGTTGCAGCTCGAATACTTCGGCGAACACATGGCCGGAGAACGCTTCTTCGACCTTTTGGACCGCATCCGGAAGAAGGGAGCGCGCAAGGGCGATCTCCTCGAAGTCTTCTGCATGAGCCTCATCCTGGGGTTCCAGGGAAAGTACAAGTTACGCGGGCGTGAGGAGCTGGATAACCTGATCCGCGACATCGTCCAGGAAACAAATAATTACAGAGGCAGATCCTCTTCTCTTGCGCCCCACTGGCAGATCCCCGAAGAGCCTGTGGAACGTCCGCCCAGCATTATACCGCGCTGGGTGCTGGTCACAGGTGTCGCGTCCTTAGTCCTGGTGATCGCTTTGTTTATCATTCTGGCGCTCTGGCTCAATTCCGATGCGGCCGAAGCGGGCAGCCGAATGATCTTGTAAGCTGATGAATCCGAATCCTCCATCCCGGGCGTCCTCTTCAAAGATCGCCGCACTCGTCATAGGCGGGCTCGCCCTGGTCGGAACGATCCTATGGGCTGTAAATACTTATGCGGGGCAAGGCAAGGCGAGAATACTTCTCTTCTTCATCCTCGTCTTCCTGGCGCTGGTCCTCATCCTGTGGCTCCTCTACTGGATCATCCGCAAGATCATCTTCGCATTCTCCTCGGCTCGGGCGCGCAGGGACGCATCCCAGGCAACTCCAACGCCGGGAGCCAACCCGCAGGAGCAGGCCGAACTGAATGCTCTGCTGGACAAGCTGAAGCAGGCAGTTCGCGTCATTCAGGAATCCAAACTGGCCAAGGGCCGCAGACCAGAGGAAGCCCTGTACGCGCTCCCCTGGATTCTTCTGTTGGGGCCGCCGGAGTCCGGAAAGACAACCGCGCTGCGGGAAAGCGGGGTCGATTTTCCCTACACCACGGCCGAAGACGGGAAGTCGTCGCGCTCCAAGCAGCCGGCAACAGTGGAATTCTGGTTTTCCCGCGGCGGCATCGTGCTGGATCTGGCGGGCCGGCTCGGAGCAGACGATGAAAACTTCGACATCTTTAAGGGCTTTCTGAACCAGCTGAAACGCGCGCGTAAAGCGCGTCCCCTCGACGCTGTGGTGGTTACAGCGAGCTTGCCCGACATCATGGGAAGCTCCCGCGATCACGCGGAGCAGCTGGCCCATCGCCTGCGGCTGCGCTTTGATGAAATGATCCGTCGTCTCGGAATTCGCTTTCCGATCTACGTCCTGTTTACGAAGTGCGACCAGATACCTGGATTCCGCGAATTCTTCGGAAATCTGCGCGGCAGGGATCGAACCCAGGTCTGGGGAGCCACCATCTCACGATCCCAAAGAAAGCGCGCTTCAGCCGAACAGATCTTCCAGCGTGAATTTGACGGTCTCGTCGAGTCCCTTCATGCCTGCCGCCTGGAGTTGATGGCAGGCGAAAAGGACAGCCAGAAGCTGTCGCGCATCTACAACTTTCCGGCCGGATTCGCTGCGCTCCGGGACCGCCTGACGAGCTTTGTAGGAGCCTTGCTCCAACCGACCCCTTATTCGGAGCGTCCGATGTTTCGGGGCTTCTACCTGACCAGCGCCGCAGTAGGCGCTCAAACTCTGGCGGCAGAGGCGCCGCGGTCGAAGTCCACGGAAAGATGGGAGCCAGGCCGCCGGCTGGCGGCTATGCAGGAAGCGCCCCAAGAAGGCTCCAGGAGCTATTTCCTGGAAAGCCTCTTCCCGAAGATCATCTTTGCCGACCGCCCGATGGCCGGAGCCAATGTAGACACCCGTCTCCGGCGCAGGCTCTGGTTGGACATCGTGTTCGTTTCGACACTCCTTCTCTGCGCCGTGCTCATCATCGGCATGTTCTTCTCTTTCTTCGAGAATCGCAGCCTGATCGAAACCACGCGATCCCGAGCCCTCAAGGTTGTCGATGCCGGTTGGGACGGCCGCCGAATCACGGACCTGACTGCGCTTGAAGACCTGCGCCTGAGCGTGGCGACTCTGGACGAACACGCCGCAAAGGGGCCGGGGTTCATGCTGGGCTGGGGTCTATACAGCGGGGGCGCGATCCATGCCAGGGCGCGGCACGTCTATTTACAGCGCCTGATGCAAGCCTTTGTCCGGCCTACGGCAAACGCATTGCTTCAACGGCTGGTTGCCATTTCGTCAGACCCCGGAAGGAGCGCCAGCTACGACGAGTTCTACACGCATCTCAAAGCGTACATGATGATGACCGACCCGAGTCACTCGAATGCGTCTTTCCTGGTGAACGCCCTTGCGCCCATCTGGAATAAGATGGGGGGACCTGAAGGAGAAAGCGCTGCGCTCAAACAGTTGCAGTTCTATGCCGGGCAGTTGTCCCGAAAAGACCCCGAGATAGTCCTTGCGGCGGAGACGACGACAGTATCCCGCGCGCGGCAGGGTTTGTGCCAGTACCCTGCCCTGAATCGCGTCTACAATAACCTGAAAGACGAAGGCAACTCGAAGGTTCGTCCCTTTACGCTTGCGCACGCCACCGGGGGCAAGAGTCTCGACTTTTTAAGCTCCACCTACGACGTGCCGGGCGTATTCACCAAAGACGGGTGGACCAGCTACTTCAAGAACGCCGTGGATAAGGCCAGCGGCGAAGTGGCGAAAGACGACTGGGTACTCGGCGGGTGCTCGTCCTATACCGGAACAGGGCAGGTCAGCGACGCGGAATATCGCCGCAGGCTTCTCGATCTGTACTTCGACGAATATGCCCACCACTGGTCCAAATTCCTCGAGGGTATCTCCGTGAACCCGCTGGCCAATCTCGACCGGGCCCGCGCCGCCCTGGAATCTTTTTCTCAGGCGGAATCGGCCCTGTCCCGCCTGCTGATGAACGTCGCGAAGAATACCATGCTTCCCAAGGAGCCGGAGAAGAGCGACGGTATCGGCAGCATGGTGTCGAGCGCGCTGGGTTCTGTCGGGTTGGGAAGCAAAGTGAACCGCGAGGAACTGGTCGACGCGGTCGCCCGGGAATTCCAGCCTTTGCACGACCTGGTTACGTCCCCGGACGGGAAGGAGCCCTCCCCGGCTGCCAGGTACATTCTCATACTCGCCAAAATCCAGCAGAAGCTGGAGGCTCTCTTCGGCGGAGGCACTCAATGGGAACAGGTAAAAGCTTATGTTTCCACGATAGCCAACAACATTTCCGGCGACGAGTTCCATGACGGGTACGCCGCCATATCTCGCGTGAAGCAGCTGTGCGGAACGAGAAGCACCGCGCCTATCGGGCAACTCCTGGAGCAGCCTTTGCGGCAATCGTGGGCAGCGATCCTGCGCGACGTCGGTTCTCGGCTCGACGGCCTCTGGAAAAGCAGGGTTGCCGACGGATTCACGTCGAACGCCGAAACAAAGTTCCCTTTCAACCCGCAGGGACCGGATCTTCCTCTGGCGCTCCTGTCTCAGTACCTTAAACCCAAAGAAGGATTCATCTGGGCCTTTTACGATCAGGAGCTCCGGTTCTTCCTGAACCAGGCGGGAGACCGCTACGCGCCGAAAGAGCTTTTCGGGTCCCAGGTGGAGTTTTCGCCGCCGTTCCTGGACTTCATGTCCAGGGCTTCCGCCCTGACCAATGCTTTTTACGGTTCCGGCGCCGAACCCACGGTAAGTTTTGACCTGACTCCGGGTGAAACCCGGGATGTTTCGCAAAGCCTTCTGGAAATCGACGGCCAGCAGCTAAGTTACGGTAATTGGAGGCAGGCACCTCAGAGTTTTGTGTGGCCGGGTAAGACCGGCGCTCCTCACGCGAAGCTTCAGATCACTATCGTGGGGACGGGGGACCGGCCGATCCTCCCGGTAGCGGACGGCGAATGGGCCCTTTTCCGGCTGCTGCGGCTGGCGGAAATAGTGCCTCAGAGCCCGGCAGCCTACACCATCATCTGGAGGGTTACGAGCGCCGACGGCAGGAAATTCGAGATACGGTACAGGCTCCAGTCGAAAAGCATTCAGAATCCCTTCGCGCCCAATTTCTTTGGCGGGATTGCTTGCCCCGAGCGCCTCAGTCGGTAAAACAGTGGCCAGTGGCCAGTCAATCTCAGGGAGTTGTAGAGACCGTTGATCAACCTTCCGACCTCAGCGGCTCGGCTCATCAGCTTTTCGAATGCCAGTTGTCCGAGGTAACCGAGTCTTTCGGCAATGATCAATTGCGTTTCCAATTCCATCAGCGATCCATACGCTATAGAGAGGTGATGCAGAAACTCACTCGTTGACTTCCGCCCTTGTCCTTCAGCGATGTTCGACGGTATGGACACCGATGCTCTCCTCAATTGGCTCGTCAATCCGTAGATTTCTTCTTTCGGGAATCGCGCCGTATCCATATAAACTTCTTGAGTGAGGTCCACGGCCTTTTGCCACGCAATCAGCTCGCTGTATTTCTTAACTTTCATACACCCTCCTCCGAGTGAGCGACAATCTCCAACTGGCCACTGACCACTGGCCACTGTTTAGTCGCTGCCCTACTCTTAATTAACGGGTGCGTTGCGAATTGAGCGGAGAATTTCGAACGAACGACTGGCCACTGGCTAAAGGCGCTCTTGAAGATTGCGGAGCTTGAGGTTGCTGTCGGCCAGGGCGCGTTCGAGTTGCTGTACCAGGCGCCGCAACTTCTCGTTTTCCACTTGCAGGCTGCTTGAACCCGGCCCGCCGGCGCCAGGATTCCCGGAAGCCATGTCCCTGTACTGGAGAAGCTCTTTGCGCAGCGCCTCGTTCTCAGCCTGGAGGGTTTGTATGTTCTGGCGGAGAGCGCTCAACTCGGCCTCTTTTCCGTCAGCTTCTTCGCGCAACTTTTCAATCGTGCGGTCCAGCCCGTGTACCGGGTATTCTTCCCCGGCCCCCGAGGGAAAAGAACCTTTCAAACCACCGGTCGGCGTCCCGTCTTGAAAGAGCGGATCGGAATCTTCCAGCGGATCCTTCGCCAGCGGAGCCGGGCCAGACGCGCAGTTAGCGCTCCGGAAGACGGCGTTGACTTCACCGAACTGTATCTGATCGTCATCGCCCAGCATCTGCAGCTTGATCTTCTTGCCGTTTACGGTCGTGCCGTTTCCGCTTTCAAGATCCTTGATCCAGAAATGCCCTCCCTCGAAGAAAATCCGCGCATGGTGGCGAGAGACCGACCGCGCGCTGAGCACAACATGGCTTTCCGGGGCGCGGCCAATGGTAGCCACACGTTCAACGCGGAACTTGCCGACACTCTCGACATCGAGTTCCGCCCTGCCCTGCGAACCCCAGGTAGCCGGAGAAGGATCGTCACCCCCCAGCTGAAATAGACTCTTGGTCATTTAGGCTGAAGTATATCACGGGCCACAGACCCGATTGGAATAGAACCAAGGTACCGGTGTACCGGCACCCCAGTGTGCGGCCCATGAGAATTTCCGCCCTCAGCCCCCTTACACTGGGCGAACGGATTTAGGGCGGAATAGTGTGATATAGTCCGAGCAGATTCGGCGAATCTTCTATGGATCGTTCTCATTATCGCGTCCGAAAAATCATGCTCGAGGACGAGGGCTCCGTGACGGATGTGGAGCATCTTACCCCGGAGGAGCGCGTCATGATGGTATGGACGCTCACCCTGCAGGCCTGGATGTTCAAGGAAGGGCGGGTCGATGAACCGCGACTTCGTCGAGATGTTGTGCGCACTATCCGAAACCGGAGCTGAGTTCATTATCGTCGGCGCCCATGCGCTCGCGGCGCACGGACATCCGCGTGCGACAGGCGACCTGGATATCTGGATCCGGCCTGGTGCAGAGAATGCGGGGCGAGTTCTGCGCGCTCTCAGAAAGTTTGGAGCGCCGCTGTTGGATCTCACTCAGAGCGACCTCATACGCCCGGGGACAGTTTTTCAGATCGGAACGGCACCCAGCCGAATTGACATCCTGACCGCGATAACCGGAGTGTCATGGGAGCAAGCCTGGCCCCGGAGGTTAACGGTCCAGATCGAAGGATTGGAAGTCGCCGTTCTCGGCAGGGAGGATCTCGTCGCGAACAAACGCGCCACGGGGCGGGCCAGGGACAGGGCCGATCTGATCCTTCTGTCCGAGCAGGAAGAATGACGTTATTTGTTCTCGGCTAAACCTCGAATAAACCGGACCTCACAGAGCCTTCAAAACGATACCGCTCCTGTCTGAATCGGATGGAGTGTCAGCCTGCGATTCAGACAGTGACCCTGCGGCGGTATGACGTCCTGTTTCACCACGAAGACCCGGAGGGCCCTTTGATTGCGGATTGGCGATTGCGGATTTCGGATTTGGAATTAATGAACAGCTTCTCTATCAGGACAATCCGCAATCCGAAATGAGCGTCAGGGCAGAACTTCTTTTTCCCACTGTCATTCGTTATCATGCAGGCAATGAGTGCCGTCCTCGTGCATCGAAAAGGCTCGCTTCAGGGACAGAAAGACAAGGTCCACCACGACGTCATCCGCCTGGGAAGAAAGCCCGATAACCACGTTATCTATTCAGAAAACGTCGTCTCCGGTTACCACGCAGAAATTCGCCGGCGGGGCGATGAATATTCCCTCGTAGACCTCGAGAGCACAAACGGCACCTTCGTAAACGGGAAAAGGGTCGACAAGGCGCTGCTTGGCGACGGCGACAGAATCGAGTTGGGGGAAGACGGTCCCGTCTTCGAATTCCGAACAGACCAGGGAAAGAAGGGTGCTTGCATCATCCCGATTTCCGGGGCGTGGGAGAACGGGCGGGGTCCGATTCCGCTTCAGCGTGGCACGCGGACGCTGGGGCGCGGATCGAACAATGACATCGTTGTGGGCCGGGAGCACGAGTCCGTGGTGTCCACCGACCACGCGGAGATTCGTGTTCACTCCGGCCGCTGCGAGCTGGAAGACCTCAACAGCAGAAATGGAACCTTCGTGAACGGCGAGAGGGTCCGCGCCACGCAACTGCAGGATGGGGATCGCGTCGAGTTGGGCGAAGGCGGCCCGGTCTTCGAGTTTCAATGGCACGACGGGCAGCGCAGATCCGGGGGCGGACGTTCCAGCGAGAGCGACAGGATAGTTC
>QHZE01000486.1 GCA_003225335.1 Acidobacteriota bacterium | reverse complement strand
GGTCATGAGAAAGAATCGTAGCGCCGGCGTCTCGCCGGCATGTGAGCCTGGATAACTCCTTTTGCGTCAACAGGACCGTTTGCCGGCTGGAAGCCGGCGCTACATTTTTTCTCACGACCGCGGAGTTCGCAGAGAAGTCTGTGGTTTCTTTCTCTGCGGCCTGTGCGTCTCTGCGGTGAACAATTGGGTTACTGTATTTCGTGAAAAGGACTACTTCGTCTGGGCGACCGTTTTCTGAAGTCCTTTGGCTTCGGTAATCGTCACGTAGCAATCCACCGGTACTTCAGTGAAGCGCTCAACCTTCCCCTTTGGGCCGGGCCACTTCACTTCGAGCCAATCGAGTTTTGCGGCGCCCAGGCCCAGGATTTGGCGGGGATCGTGCGAGGAGAGGTAGCTGCCGCCGGACGTTTTCAAGCGCGACCTCTTGACCCCGCCGGCAGACCAGGTGATGCGGGCCCCGATCGCATCACGATTGCTTGCGGTCCCGACCAGGCGAATGCCAAGCCAGTGTTGGCCCTGTCCTGCCTTGTTGCGCAACAGCAGAGGCGGCCCGCCGTTGTTGGCGACCAGGATGTCTGGGCGGCCATCGTTGTCGTAATCACCCAGGGCGGCTCCTCGCGCGGGAAACTGGCGCGAGAAGGCGGGCCCGGCCTGCGCCGAGACGTTGTGAAATTTCCCGTTTTCCTGGCGGAAGAGCAGCAGGGGTTCCTTGTAGGTGACCTTGGTCATGTTGAGCTCGACCATGTCGTCCGGATGACCGTTGGCCAGGAACAGGTCCATTTCGCCGTTGTTGTCGAAGTCCAGAAACCGTAGCCCCCAGCCGCTCAGCAGCAGAGTGGCGTGGCCAATACCTGTGGCCATGGCCAGATCGCGAAAGGTCTCGTCCCGGTTATTCCGGTAAATGGAGAACTTTTCCTGGTCCACGTTGGCCACAAACAGGTCCAGCCAACCGTCGCCGTCGAAGTCCGCGGAATCCACGCCCATCCCGGAACGCGGGCGTCCGTCTTCACTGTAGGCCACTTCAGCCATGAGGCCGGTCTCCTCAAATTTCCCCTGCCCACGGTTGACGAAGAGGAAATTCTGAACGGTGTCGTTGGCCACGAACAGGTCCATCCAGCCGTCGTTGTTGATGTCTGTGGCGACCACGCCGAGCGCTTTGCCCAGGGCCTTGGAGATGCCGCTGGCCTCGCTGACGTTGGCAAAGGTGCCATCCCCATTGTTGCGGAACAAGTAACTGGGCGTCGGATTGAAAACGCGCGGGATGCAGTAATAGGCGCGGCCGATCTTGTTATCTCCGCAGAAAACGTGCAGCTTCAGCCCGTACTCGACGAAGCTGCAGAGAAACAGGTCGAGATCGCCATCGTTGTCATAATCAAACCAGGTGGCGCTGGTAGTCCAGCTGTCGGTTACGATTCCCGATTTCTCGCTCGCATCAGTGAAGGTGCCATCGCCATTGTTGTGATAGAGAACGGGCCTGTGATCGTAGGCCGTCACCAGCATGTCCGGGTTCCCGTCGTTATCATAGTCGCCTACTGCAACCCCCATCCCGAAAACGTTTCCTGCCACGCCTGCCTTGAGGGTGACATCGGCAAACGTGCCGTCACGATTATTCCTATAGAGCGCGCTTCGAAGGGATTCGGGCGGCTTGTAGAAATCGGAGGGGCCGTAGTTCACCAGGTAGATGTCCATCCAGCCGTCATTGTCGTAATCCAGGAAAGCACAACCCGGACCGAGCGTTTCGGGAAGATAGCGCTTTTCCGAGCGGGCGTTTTCATGGACCCAGTGGATTCCACTTCGGGACGGCGCCACCTCTTCAAACAGGGGCTCGTCTAAACTAGCTGAAAGCGGGCAGAGTCCAGCCAGACCGATCGTCGCGATCAGAACCAGATTGCCAAGCCTCGAGCGCTGCGAAGCTTTCTTTGAAACTAATGACAAATGACCAATGGCCAATGAAAAATGACAAATCGCAGTTCGTTGCCGAGGCTTCTGACTTCTATTTGTCATTGTTCATTTGTCATTTGACGGAAAATCCTTATTTACGAACAGATGTACTTGGCATGAACCAAAGGCCTACTGGATGGAGCGCCCGAGAACGGGGGCAATCTGGCGAACGTCCCGCATCAAGTGCTCGAACTGAGACGGGAAAATCGACTGATGACCGTCCGAGAGCGCTTGGTCGGGCTTGTGGTGCACTTCGATGATGAGCCCGTCCGCGCCCACGGCGACGGCGGCGCGCGACAGCGGCAGGACTTTTTCTCTCCGTCCCGTGCCGTGGCTGGGATCGACGATGATCGGCAAGTGGCTGAGCCGGTGCACGGCAGGGACAACACTCAGATCGAGCGTGTTGCGGGTATGGTCTGCAAAAGTCCGGACCCCGCGCTCGCACAGGATAATGCGGTAGTTCCCCTCAGCCATGATGTATTCCGCGGCCATGAGAAACTCGTCGAGAGTGGCGGAGAGCCCGCGCTTGAGGAGCACGGGTTTCTTCGCGCGGCCGGCGGCTTTGAGCAGCGAAAAATTCTGCATGTTCCGGGCGCCGATCTGGATGACGTCCGCATAGCGCTCGACCAGATCGAGGCTTTCACGGTCGACAGCCTCGGTTACGATCTTGAGGCCGGCTTCCGAGCGAACCTCGGACAAGATTCTCAAGCCTTCTTCGCCCAGGCCTTGAAAGCTGTAAGGAGACGTCCGAGGCTTGTAGGCGCCGCCTCGGAAAAGCCGGGCGCCCGCGGCGCGCACGGAGCGAGCTATTGTGAGCGCCTGCTCGAGCGATTCGATCGCGCAGGGCCCGGCGGCGACTACCAGATCGTTGCCTCCGACGAGGACGCCGCCTCCCAAATCTACGATCGTCCCTTCTTCCTTCAGCTCCCGGGCGACGAGCTTGTAGGGCTTGGAAACAGGGACGCACTCGCCCACGCCCGGCATGTCATCGAGCAGCGCAGCCTCCACGGGGCCCTGGTTGCCCGTGATGCCGATTGCGGTTCTTGTCGCACCCGGAATCGGATGCGCCTTGTACCCCATTTCCTCGATCTTGCGGCAGACCTCACGAATCTGCGCCTCGGTCGCCCCCGCTTTCATTAACACAAGCATCGAGAGATCTCTTTCTGCCGGATTCTTGCCAGACGAGTCTATGCAAGTTCCTGGTCCCGCACAAGTGGAACGCGTTCCCGCGGGTTTCCTCGGGCTGGCAGCCCGTCTCCCTGACACCGCGTCCTCGTTGACCCGAGTCGGGATCCTCTCTGTGTCTCCTATGGAAATACGCCTTTCGGGTACGGGAGGGCGCGACTTCAGTCGTGCCGTCACGGAGCGTGTTGAGAAGGGGCTTTAGCCCCTGAGTAAGAAGCCTAACAAAGCCGTTCCACCCGCCGCAGCCACGCAGTAGATCGAGAAAGTCATTGGGGAAGTCCACTCGACGAAAGCCAACAAGGGCATGGAGGCGCCGCGCTGAAGCGCGCGGCTCGTGCCTGCCGTTAGGTCGCCAAGATCCCAAGCATGCTGTCTTGAGCTCATCCCAGAGTGATCTGCAAACGCGTCACGGAAGCTGGCTCGAAACGATAGGAGAACAAGCTGCTCGTGACAGGCAGCTTCTCCTCCTTAGGCTCGAGCCCGCGTGGATTCTCGAAGCTGTTGTGCGCATGAATATCACTGGATGACAAAATCGTCGCTTGCGCGGACTGGATGGTCCCACCTCGCACCACCACCTCGGTTTCTCTTGGTTCGGTTGCGTATGGGTTGACGACCGTCAAAGTCAGTTGCTTTCCGTTCAAGGACGCAGAGCCCTGCAATCCCCAGAGCGTCGCGGTGCTTGACTGCGCGTCTACGGCCAGTCTGGCCCGCGCCTGGGGCGAGAGCTGCCCGGCGAATCCCGGCGGAAGGTTCGGAGGATTCCGCTTGTAACTGAGGGTTGGCGCGGAGAATAGCGTCCGAACCGACTGGCCGCCTTGATGCGCGGCATACATCTCAAAGACGTGGAAGTTCGGCGTCACAATGCACTTGTCCTCATAGGCGAGGAAGAGCGAGTGAATCGTGTTGACGAGCTGAGCCACGTTTGCCATGACGACCTTGTCGGCGTGACGATTGAATGTGTCCAAGGTGAGCCCTGAGATCAACGCGTCGCGCAGTGTGCCGGGATAACCGAACAGATACCCCGGAGGCAAACTCGGATCCTGGGAGTGCCACGCGCCCCATTCATCAACCACGAGCTTTACGCGGTGCTGGGCGTCGGTCTCGCCCATGACGGCCCAGTGCTGCTCGATGAGGCTCTCCATGCGGTCCGAGCGCCCGATCAGTTCGTACCACTCATCGGTTGTGTATTCGAGCGCCTTTCCATCTCCGGTGGTATTGGCGTAGTAGTGCAGCGCCCAACCATACATGGAGTCGAGTTGATTGCGAGCTTTTTCGGCCATGTTGGTGAAGAACCGGCGGGTCCAGGCGGTGTCGCCGCTGTTTTGTTCATCGGTGGTTTCATTCATTCCATAGTTTTGGTTGCGGCTGCACCGTGTAAATCGGTCGAATCCGTGAAAATCCGTGTCCCATGGGACGTTGCGCAAAAACCACGTTGGCGTATCTGTGAAAAGTACTACTTCTGATGCAGAAACTGCGTGAGGAGGAAATCT
>QHZE01000485.1 GCA_003225335.1 Acidobacteriota bacterium | reverse complement strand
ACTTGATACGAAATTCTTCGCTCGGAGAATTCGCAACGATGAACATCGAGCGGCGTACGTCATCCCTCGCGGGAAGTACTGAGTACGCAGACGACGAATGAAGTGCTGAGTGTGATCTTGTCAAGTTTCCGTGGACGACTTATTCGGTACCTGAGCGAACAGATTCGTTTTGCGCACTCCAATAGCGCTTCTCAAATGCTCGTGGCGAGAGATACCCCAGCGACGAGTGCCTGCGTTCAACGTTGTAAAACATTTCGATGTAACTGAAGACATCGTGCTTAGCTTGCGCTCGCGTCTCGTAGCCGGCGCCATGCACCCGTTCCACTTTGAGGCTGTGCCAGAAACTTTCCATCGGCGCATTATCAAAACAGTTTCCCGTGCCACTCATCGAGGCGAGCATCCCGTATCGCGTGAGTAGCGTCTGGAAGTCGCCGCTACAATATTGACTGCCCCGATCCGAGTGGTGGATGAGCCCGGGAGCGGGCCGCTTTCTAAACCACGCCATGGTCAATGCATCCATCACCAGGTCGCGGGTCATGCGCTCCTTCATGGCCCAGCCGACGATCTCGCGGTTAAACAGATCGAGCACACAGGCAAGATAGAGCCAGCCCTCTCGCGTCCGAACGTAGGTGATGTCTGCAAGCCACGTCCGGTTGGGTGCCGCGACACGAAAGTCTTGCTCCAAGCGATTCGGCGCCACCGGCAGCTTATGCTGCGAGTCCGTGGTCGCCTTGAACTTGCGCTTGCCCTTGGCCCGAATGCCATGCTCGCGCATTAACCGCTTGACCCGGTTAAGGCTGCCCGTGTAACCGTGCTTCTCTCTGAGCTCGGCGTGAACGCGCGGCGCACCGTACGTCTCACCGCTCTGCTGATGAATCGTCTTGATCAGAAACAACAGCCGCTGGGCCTCCAGCGTCCGCGGTGCCGGGGGCCGTTCCTGCCACGCATGGTAGCCCGATACCGCAACCCCCAGCGCCGCACAACTCATGGAGAGCGGGTAACTCTGCAGATGCGCTTTCACAAAGGCGTACTTCACTTGCTCTCCTTGGCAAAGTACGCCGCCGCTTTCCTAAGAAACACCCACGACCTGCTGCAAGGTATAACCGAATTCCGCCGCCCGTCGATGGAGATGCTTGATGACGCGCTCGCGATATTTGCGTTCATATTCATCGGCACCCAGGTCTCGGTAATCCCTGCCGAAGCGCATGGCGTTGTAGAACAGAATGGCGATCTTACGTGCTGTCGCAGTTACCGCCTTGGCCTTTCCGATGCGGGCAGCGAGCCTGCGATAGAAAGCGCCGAGCGCGGTGCTGGTCCGTCCGACCGTGACCGCTGCCAAGCGCAGATGCGCGGCTAATCGGTTGGTCGTTTTCCGTGTCCGTGCCGACAGCACCTTGCCGCCGCTGATCTTGCAGCCCGGCGCAAGTGTCAGCCACGAGGCGAAATGCTTGGCCGAAGGCCACTTGCTCAAATCAGTGCCACATTCTCCGATTAGGCGCAGCGCCAAGTGTGGACCGATGCCGTGGATCTGCGTCAAATCGAGCCCGGTCAGTTGATACAGCACCGGACGAAGATCGAAGTTGAGGTCGCTGGGCTGCTTCGTTCGGTGGCGTGGCTGGGGCAGCGGCGTGGCGGGGTTGGGTTTGCCGGCCGTCAGCGCGACCAAGACTTGCTCGATCTGCGCATCGCACTCATCGATCCGTGACTGGTAGAAGTCATACAACGCCAGTGCTTGTCTGAGCGCAAACACATGCTCCGGCTGATAATTTCCGGTAAGTGCGCTACGAATGGTCTCCGTACTCGCCCTGCAGCGCACGTCGCGCATGGCGGCCAACACTTCCAGATCTCTTTCGCCGCTGACAATCGCCCGAATGATCTTCATGCCCGTGACGCCAGTCACATCACTGACGACATGGTGCAACTGCAGGTTCATAAAGGTCAGCGCCTTCTGCATGTGTTGGATGTGGGCAGCTGCGTAGTCGACAAGTCGCTCTCGGAGCCGTAGATAGACTCGGAGCGCAGCGATGTCGCGCCCTGGACGGAAACTGGCCCTCAACAGTCCGCACGCATGTAGCCGCTGCAGCCATTGCGCGTCATTCACATCGCTCTTGCGACCCGGCACCGCTCTCGCCTCGCGCGCATTGGCCAAGATCACGTCGAGGCCACGGCTCTCCAGCACTTCGAATGCCGGTACCCAATAGACGCCGGTCGATTCCATTGCCACCGTCGTTATGCCAAGAGTGACCAGCCAGTCCGCCATTCGCACAAGATCAGCAGTGAAGGCTTGGAAGGTCTGTACCGGTTCATCGGTAAGATTCGGTGCAACCGCCACGACGTGAAATCGCGAACCGATGTCTATTCCGGCCGCTCGCGCATGCACCACTGGCAATCCCGACTGCGTACTCACATTCTTCGACATCTCATCCTCCTTCCAATTGAGCGCGTCGGACGGGGACTCGGAATCGATCACTTTCCTAAACGGGGTCACTCATCGTGCCACCACAGTTGGGTCCGTAGCTTCCCCTGGGCCAGGTTTTTTGACGGGGACGATGCCTCCAAAAAGCATGCGGCCACTCTCCGAACGCCCGCCCAGTCTAGGTGCCTGGTGTTTCTACGCATAGGGGCGCGGAAAGCCGCGAGGGCGGTTTTTCAATATATCGCGCTCCATCCGCAACCGCTGCACCTCTTGCCGCAGCTGAGAGAGCTCCATCTGCTCCGGCGTCACCCGTAGCTTCGGCGCACCCGCAACGAGTTCGCCTTTCTCATACTTCACGACCCAATCCCGCACCAGCTTCGGCAACACCCCCAAGCGCTTGCCCACCTCCGCAAAGCTCATGCCCTGATCGAGCACATACGTGGCCGCTTCCAACTTAAACTCCGCCGTAAACTGCCGCCGCTTCAACCTCTCCATCAAACGACTCCTCTCGGTCGACATCCTTCACAATCATCTCCGATTAAGTCGTCTACGAAAATATAGTTGGTCTGTCCTGCATTCAGTGATACTGAACACGGCTGGCAGGTATCTGCTAGTGAAGGCGGGACATGCGCCTGCGGATTACGAATATCTACGAACAAACATGCGATGTTCATAAGCTCAGTTTCGAATCCGCGGGTGCGCTTGAGTTCGTCAACGAACACTCAGGGTTTGCCGTTGCACCGGCTCACTATATTGCCTTCGCAGAGCTCAAGCTCGCACGTCCCGCGGCGCTACTTTAGCACTCGGGAGATGAGTCATGAAGCTACAATCAGACGCTGAATTTGCCGCCTTCGTCGGTATCGATTGGGCCGATACGAAGCACGACATTTGTTTGCAAGTCGCCACCAGTGAAGAGCGGGAGTTTGCCGTCGTTCCGCATCGCGCAGATGCGATCGAGGCATGGGTGGGTTCGCTCAGGCATCGCTTTGAGGGCCAGCCCGTGGCGGTCGGCCTGGAGCTTGCCAAGGGACCCCTCGTCTATGCGTTGCAGAAATATGATTTCGTTGTGCTCTTTCCTATCCATCCCAGCACGCTGGCAAAATACCGGGAGGCCTTTACCCCGAGTCATGCCAAGGCGGATCCCACCGATGCCGAGCTCGCGTTGGAACTGCTTGTTCGCCACCGCGCTAAGCTGAAAGCCCTCAAACCGCAAAGCGTTGCCATGCGCATGTTGCTGCGGTTGGTCGAACAGCGCCGCCGGTTAGTCGGTGACAAGAACCGCATCAGCAACCGCTTGACCGACGCGCTGAAGCAATACTTCCCCGATGTCCTCGAGTGGTTTGCGGACAAGGACACGCCGCTGTTCTGCGACTTCCTCAGTCGCTGGCCGACGCTAATACACGTCAAGCACGCACGCAAGGCCACTCTGCAGTCTTTCTTTCATGAACACCACGTGCGTTCCCAATCGCGCATCGATGAGCGGCTGCACACCATCAGGAGCGCCACCCCATTGACCGACGACCCGGCCGTGATCAGGCCCAACCAACTCCTGATGCTCGCCCTCGTCGAACAGTTGCGCGTGACGCTGCAGGCCATCGATCGTTTCGATGCCGAGATCGCGACCGTCAGCCAAACCCTGCCTGACTATTCGCTGTTTCGGGCGCTGCCTGGGGCCGGTCCTGCTTTCGCGCCCCGATTGCTCGCCGCCTTCGGTGAACAACGTGAGCGTTATCAGAGCGCCGCCGAGGTTCAGCGCTACACCGGCATCGCTCCCGTCACCGAGAGCAGTGGCAACAAGCACTGGGTCCACTGGCGACTGCAATGCCCCACGTTCTTACGGCAGACCTTTGTCGAATGGGCTGGCGCCACCATTCCAAGATCGTTCTGGGCCGCTGCCTATTATCGACAGCAACGCGACAAAGGTAGCACCCACCAGGCGGCCGTGCGCGCCTTGGCCTTCAAATGGATTCGCATTCTGTATCGCTGTTGGCAGACCCGAACCCCTTACGATGAGTCCACCTATCTCAATGCGCTCAAACGCCGCGGCTCGCCGCTACTCACTTCGATCGTGGGGGCTGCAAAAAATACTTGACAGACAATCTCAGGGCGTGAGCTTACAGGATCAACGCGACCGTTTCGTTTCAACGCGTATTATCCGGAATGGCAGGTGCGCGGCGTTCCAGACGAT
>QHZE01000248.1 GCA_003225335.1 Acidobacteriota bacterium | reverse complement strand
CAGCAGCGAGTAGCGCGAGCGTAGCCCCGGCGACGAATAGGACAAAGTTGCCGCCGGCTACGCCGAAGAGTTGCGATTTGATGACGCGCCCGAGTGCGAGTGCCAGGGGAATACCGAGGGCGATGCCCACCGACGCCAACACCAACACCTCGCGCATGATGAGCCAGAGCACGCTGCGCGCGTCCGCGCCCAGCGCTACCCGGACCCCAATCTCTGCTGTCCGCCGAGCCACCGTGTAAGCCACCAGCCCATACAGGCCGATGGCTGCCAGCGTCGTGGCCAGGAGCCCGAAGACCGAAGTGAGCCAGGCTACCAGCCGGTCACTGTAAACCGACTCGGCGATCTGTGACTGGACCGTCCGCAAGTGGTAGACGGGCACGTTGGATTCTAACTCAGCAACGGCTCGGCGAATCTGACTGGCAAACGCAGTGGCGTTCAGGGCGCTCCGCACGTAATAATGCAGCGACCCGCTGTGAGTTTCCTGGAGGTAGGGGATGTAAATGAACCGGTCGATCTTTTCACGCAGGCTGTCGTGGTAGCTGTTACGCACCACACCGACAATCTCGATGTTGAGTTTGACATCGCCTGCTCCGAGGGCGAGATGCCGCCCCAAGGGGCTCCGGTCTGGAAAAAAGAATTTGGCGAACTGTTCGTTGACTACGGCGACCTTAGGCGCCGCAGGCCCATCCGAGGTTGTGAACTCGCGCCCCGCAAGCAAGGGAATCTGCATGGTGTGGAAGTACTCCGCGCTGACGGAATCGATGGCGCACTGCATGTCTTCGTCTTCGTGTGCGCGATAGCCTTCGACCGTAACATTCCCCGTGCGGTCCGAGCCGTCGAACGGCCCGCCACTCGCGGCGCCGACGGCGGTCACGCCGGGCAAAGCTGCGAGCCGCCTCTCCAAGTCTTGGAAGAACGTGAGGCTGCGTTCCTTGCTGTAGCCGTTCAACAGAGGATCGACCGCGAAGGTCGCGAGATTTTCGGCCTCAAACCCCGGATTCTTGGTGAGCAGATGAATGAGGCTGACGCCAAAGAGGCCGGCAGCTACCAGAAGCAGAAGCGACAAGGCGAACTGGCCGGCCACGAGGACCTTGCGCCAGCGCGCGTGCGAAAGCTGCGAAGCGATGCTGCCGGCTGCGCCTTTGAGCGTCGCGGAAATATCCGTTCGGGCCGCTTGCAAGGCGGGCAGAACGCCGAAAAGCAAGCCCGCCCCGAGGGCCACCGCGATATTGAAGGCGAGCACACGAGCATCCAAGGTTGCGGCAAGGGTGGTATCCTCGGGCAGCAGATGGATCAGCAATTGCGAGGACCAGACGGCTACGAACAGAGCGGCGAGACCGCCAACAACGCCCAGCAGCAGACTTTCAAGCAGCAACTGGCGCACCACCGCCCGGCGCCTTGCGCCCAGCGCCATGCGGACGGCGATCTCCCGGCGGCGCGCCGCTCCCTTCGCCATGAGCAGCCCGGCCACGTTGGCGCAAGTGATGACCAGCACCAGGCCGACCATGCCCATCAGGAGGAGCAGCGGCTCGCCCCAAGTCGCCGCCTGCTGGTTGATTCCTTGCGCGGCCGGCCGCAGCGAGACGTGCTGGCGGAGATATCGTTCCCGAAGGCGTTGGGTCGGATTCTTGGTCGACTGCAGCTCCGTCTCCAGAAGGGGACGGTATGTCACCTGTAAAGCCGCCTCTGTCTGCTCGAGGGACATCCGCGGCCTCAAGCGAGCGAAAATGTTCAGCCACATGATGTCGCGCTCGACGAGACCATTCCAGCCGGGCGTCAGCTCCCGCTTCATGGCGATGGGCACAAAAACATCCACGTTCTGACCCTTCAACAGGCCGTTGAATCCGCGCGCCGCAACGCCGACGACCGCAAACGGATAGCTGTTGAGGACGACGTTCTGGCCGACCACCTGAGGATTCGCGCCAAAGCGGCGCGACCAGTAACCGTAGCTCAGCACCGCGAAGGGGCTCGCGCCCGGAAGTCCATCGTCGCCGGCGTCTAGCACCCGGCCCAGTGCGGGACGGACTCCCACCATGCGAACACGCCGGAGAAGGGCTCATGGTGCTCCCTGATCTCCTGCCATACCGGCCGCGTCAACTGCCCATAAGGGGCGTTAGTGAGGCCCATGCCGCGGTTGCCACCTACGATCCGCACTTCGGCGAGCTCCTGCGGGTTTGAGACTGGCAAGCTGCGCAGCCGAACGGCATCGAGCAATTGAAAGATCGCCGTATTCGCGCCGATTCCCAGGGCCAGCGATAGGATGCCAACCAGCGCGAAGCCGGGACTTCGGCGCAGCAGTCGGGCGCCGTAGCGCAAGTCCTGCAATAGTCCCATTTGACTCACCTCGCTCGACATCATTCTTAGACGTACTTACCAATCGGCGATCGAGCATCTTCCGTGCCGCTTGTACCAGCCCAGCTAAGTTGCTGACCCATCGGACGATAACAACAGCTCCGAGGGTCAACCGCTCGCGCTTGGCTGTTCGATTTCGGGATTGGGGTGTTCGGGACCGGATACCCGAGTACCGGCTACCGATCAATGCCATCACCTCACGAAAGGAGCAATTCGATGGAGTTTCCCGCGCCCGTCAGCCATAATGCGCATGGCGCTCGCCGCCAATTTTCAAGACGTAATTCAATTATTTCTCCCCAAGGGTTCGGCGTGCTTTTGACAGGTGCGGTGTTCGGAGGCGATTTACAACGACGAGGTTGCTCGCGGCGTGGCTTTGATGTACGCCCAGGTGATCCGCTGAGTTTCAGTGCGGCGGCAACCGTATTGCTCGCCGTTACCCTCGTTGCGGGTTACATCCCCGTGCGGCGTGCGATGCGTGTCGATCCGATGGTCGCGCTGAGGTACGAATGATCGTGGTGATTCTCGCGCGCAGATTACCCATCACACCGGAGGAAGTGTAACTCTCTGGAGTCGCTTTCGTTCCTGGTTACGTGCAATTCTGCGGCGCTCGCAGATGAAAAGCGAGATGGACGCGGAACGCCGTTTCCACATCGAGACTTACGCTGCGGATTTGATCCGCAGCGGCGTTCCTCACACAGAAGCTTACGGCCGTGCCAATATCGAATTCGGCGGCATAGAGCGCGCAAAAGAATGCCGGGACGCGCGGGGGTGAACATCATCGAAAACCTCATCCAGGACCTTCGCTATGGCTTGCGTGTGTTGCGCAAGAATCCTGGATTTGCGTCCACCGTAATTCTCACGCTGGGATTGGGAATCGGACTGAACTCGGCAATTTTCACCGTAGCAAGCGGCTTCCTGCTCCGCGAGCCTCCGGTTAAAGATCCGCCTAACGTGGTGATGTTGACGATGGCGAATCCTGCGGAAAGCTGGGATCGGAACCCAGTTACGCCAACAGAATTCTCGGCTCTGCGCGGGCAGGTGCATTCATTCGAGGGCATGGCAGCAGTCTTGATTGAGAATCTGCCGTTGATTGGGCGAGGTGATCCAGAAAGCGTCACAGTCGCCCGGGTGACCTCCAACTATTTTGCACTTCTTGGTGTCCCGGCCCACGTGGGGCGAACGTTTGTGCCGGGTGAGGGTCCAGCGAAACAACAGTTCAACGTGATAATCAGCAGCGATCTGTGGCAACGAAAGTTCAACGCCGATCCTGCAATCGTCGGGAAGATCGTTACGCTAGGTGGGCAAATCTACACAGTCATTGGGATTATGCCGGAGCAGTTTAAGTACGCATTTATGCCGTGTGCAATCTGGATTCCAGATTCATTTGATGCGCAGTCGCTTGGTTCAGCGCGGCGCGAAGACCGAAATCTCTACGTTTTCGCAAGGCTCAAAACAGGTATGACTGTTCGTGAAGCCCAGGTCCAGACGAACGCGATTCTCGAACGCCTGGCGCACGACAATCCCGCTGATCGAGGTTGGGTTGCCAATGTGATGACGCTCCAGGCCGCTTTGGTCGAGGAGAACACTCGAACTGCGGTCCTGCTTCTAATGGGAGTCGTGGTGTTTGTTCTCCTAATCGCATGCGCCAACGTCGCAGGCATTTTCCTTGCCCGTTATGCTGGTCGCGAGATTGAATTCGCCGTTCGCGTGGCTCTGGGAGCTCGGCGCTCAAGGTTGATTCAACAGTTGCTGGGAGAGAGCTTGCTTCTTGCACTCCTTGGAGGTGGTTTCGGTCTGCTGCTATCGCTCTGGAGTGTTCATCTGCTGCGGGCCAAACTTAGTTTCAACGCTGAAACGGCCTGGCTAGCTGGAAAAGTCCAAGTCGACAGCAAGGTCTTTCTTTTCACTTGCGCCGTTTCCTTGCTAACCGTGCTGTTGTTCGGCGTGCTGCCGGCACTCAAGAGCTCGAAACCTGAAATACAGGCGGGCCTGCACGGAGGTGGATCAGCACCGTCTCAAGGGCGAAGAGAAATCCGTCTACGGAGTGGATTCGTGGTCGGCCAGATCGCTTTAACTGTAATACTGATCGCCGCAACAGGGGCATCAATCCAACTGGTGATAAGAGAACTGCGGGCTCAACTGGGATTTGATCCCAAAGGTGTACTTTCTGTGGATTTGTCCCTTCCCAGTTCGAAGTATCACACTATTGACAGTCAGGCCGCGTTTTTCAGCGAAATTGTCCAGCGAATTCAAGCGCTCCCTGGAGTTCAGTTTGCTGCCGTGACTCAGGAAGTTCCAGAGTCGTTCCCACGCCGAGTCGCATTTGAAACAGGAGTCCATTCAGCCTCAAGACCCGAGGAGCGACCTCAGGCTGGGGGCTACTTTGTTTCCCCCGACTATTTTCAAGTGATGAGAATTTCACTTCTGAGGGGACGAAAGTTCTCGAGCTCTGACAGCGGGCGTTCGCCAAGGGTGACTATCGTCAACGAAAGTTTTGTGAGGCAGTACTCTCCGAACGCCGATCCGGTCGGCGGGTTCATTCGCACCTACGGAAACCTCACCAGCGTGCCGGTTTCCCGCCAGATCGTAGGAGTCGTGGCAGACGTGATCGACCGCGTGGGACAAAGAGAAAACGTGCCCCAGATTTATTTGCCCTTTGTTCAAGACCCAACGAGCTCTATGAAACTCGTGATTCGCGTGAGCGGGGACCCAACCGCTCTCGCCACCGCTGTGCGCGACTCCATTTGGGCAATCGACAAAGATCAACCGATTGGGGACATCAAGACGATGACCCAGGTGATTGAGGCAAAGGGCGCTGGTGACCGTTTCTTGGGCTGGATGCTTGCCGGCTTCGCGAGCACTGCGCTTGGACTCGCGACAATCGGAATCTTCGGTGTAGTTGCCTACACGGTTGCCCAGCGGACTCACGAGATCGGGGTGCGGATGGCACTCGGCGCACAAAAAGGTAATGTCTTCCGTTTGATTGTGGGTAGGGGAATCGTTCTCGCTACAACCGGAACGGCGGTGGGATTCGTCGGGGCAGTTTTCGTCGTTCGAATTCTCGCTAGCGCCGCTTACTCAGATTCATGGTTTAGCGCATTATTGATTCTTGTCATCGCACCGGCGAGCGTCATATTGGCGGCCCTACTCGCATCCTACATCCCAGCACGACGGGCTATGCGCGTCGATCCAATGGTTGCGCTGCGTTATGAGTAAGAAGGAACGCGATCGCAGATAAACCGCAGTGTACGATCACGGTCTCGTCAAGCCAGGGTCGTCACCTTGTCGCCCGACGGCCGGTTCGTGGCTTTCGTCACCGACGACAAGCTGAAGAAGGTTGCGCTCCGGAGGAAGCCCGGTGACGCTCGCCGATTCCTACATGCCCTCCGCGCCTGCCTGGGCGCCCGGCGACACGATCATCTACTCGCTGGCCTACAACTCCGGTCTCGCCCGCATCTCCGCCGAAGGCGGGAGTCCGGTCACGCTGACCACGCCGGACCCCTCGCAGGGAGAGCTCGGCCACTGGCACCCGTTCTTGCTGCCGGACGGACAGTCGCTCCTTTTCACCGTATGGACGAGGGGCGGGCTGCCCGCAACGAAGATCGCGCTCCTCGATCTCCGAACGGGGAAGTATCGCTTCCTCGTCACGGGCGGCTTCGGCGGCCGCTATGCCGGCAGTGGTCACCTCGTCTATGCGCGGCCGGGTGCGTTGATGGCCGCGCCCTTCGACGTGAGCCGGGGGGCCCTGACCGGGGAGCCCGTGCCGGTGATCGAAGGGCTGGATGTGGACCCGAGCAACGCGGCCCCCTATTTCAGCATCGGCGGCGACGGAACGCTCCTCTATCTCGCGGCCGGCGCTGCCGCGAACCGGATCATGTGGGCAGAAGCGGCCGCTCGTCCCCTTCCCATCACCGAGGAGAAGCGCGGCTTTCAATACCCGGCCCGATCCCCCGACGGCCGGAGAATCGCGGTCTCGGTTTACGAGGAGGGGAGCGCGGATCTCTGGCTGCTCGAGCCGGCGCGCGGCGTCCTGACTCGCCTGACCAGCTCGCCCCGGCTCGAGTTCATGCCCCGCTGTGGTCCTCAACTGGTTCGAGGAGCTGAAGCGCCGGGTCCCTACCGCGCGCGCCGGATCTGGAAGCAGTCAGTGAACCGTTCCATGCCTATGGCTATTGAGGTCTGTACACTCTTTCCCTTTCTGAGGGAGGCTGATGGAACCAATCCCCAATCCGGGAGTATCACTCAGGTCCAGTCCGCCGTCATCCGCCCGTGTCGCGTCTGGCGGAGTCCTTGACATTTCCGGCTGACAAGCTACTTTGGAGCGTTCAGATTTTCTGGCCTGTCTCGGAGGAACTTGTAATGTTGCGCAGGATTATGGCGGTAGCTGTGTTGTGTGGTTTGGCATTGGTGCCGGCGATCGGGCAACAGAAAAAGGCGGCGAAGTCTTACGTTCTAAAAGCCGCGCGGATGTTTGACGGCAGGAGCAGTTCGCTGGTCGCGCCCGGAGTCGTGATCGTTACAGACGGCAAAATCGCGGGCGTTGGTGCGGGCGCCAGTGTGCCTGAGGACGCGGAAGTGATCGATCTGGGAGACGCAACACTGCTGCCCGGCTTTATTGACGCCCACACGCACCTGACCATGATGTATAGCGAGGATTACTCGAAGGCAGCGCTGGACGCCTTGCGGAAGCCGATTCCAGAAATGGCGCTGGACGCGAGCGTGAATGCTCGGATTACGTTGATGGCGGGTTTCACGACGGTGCGCGATGTCGGGTCCGCGGAGTATCTGGACGCTGGATTGCGCAATGCGATCAATCGCGGCGTCGTTCCAGGTCCGCGCATGCTCGTGGCCGTGCATGCCATCGGCGCAACCGGCGGACACTGTGACGACACCGGATGGCGCGAAGGCGCTGTTGGAAAAGAAACAGGCCCCGAAGTCGGCGTCGTCAACGGACCCGACGAAGCGCGGCGCGCGGTTCGCCTCGCTCACAAATACGGCGCGACGGTCATCAAGACGTGCGCCACGGGGGGAGTGCTTTCGCTCGCAGACGCGGTGGACACTCCGCAATTGACGCAAGCCGAACTCGACGCCCTGGTTGACGAAGCGCATGCTCTACGGCTGAAAACCGCTGCGCACGCTCACGGTGCCGAAGGCGCGAAGCGCGCCATTCGCGCGGGAATCGACTCGATCGAACATGGCTCCTTTCTTGACGATGAAGCACTCGACTTGATGAAGCATAAAGGCACCTACTATGTGCCAACGCTGATGGCGGTGCAGGGATTGTCCGAGCAGATTCAGAAAGGCGTGCCGATTCCACCGGCAATCAAGGTGAAAGCAGAAGACGCAATCGCGCACGTCCAGCAAACGTTTCAGAAAGCGATTGCGAAAGGCATCAAGATTGGTCTGGGTACCGACGCGGCTGTTTATCCGCACGGGCGCAATGCCGAGGAGTTTCACCAGATGGTGGACCTGGGCATGAGACCGATCGATGCGTTGAAGGCGGGAACTTCGAGCGACGCAGACCTTCTCGGACTCGCTAACAAGATTGGAACGCTTGAAGCGGGCAAACTCGCGGATGTCGTGGCCGTGCCAGGCGACCCAGTTCAAAACATCCGGCAAACGGAGCACGTTTTTTTTGTGATGAAGGAAGGGGTAGTCTACAAAAACGAAAAGCCGCAGTGAGCGGCCGTTCGAATGCTCCAGAGAGTGTGGAAAAATGAATGACCTGTCAGAAGTCATTGCCAAAGATCTTGCGCGGCTCGTTTTCGAGCGGCCCGCGTCTTCAGCGAGGCCGAGCTCGAGGCGGCGGACCGCTTCATCGATGATCTGGAAAGGAGCGCATCGTCATGAAACCCGCGGCGCGTTTGGTTACGATTCTTACGATCGTCGTCGGTCTTCCACCGCTGGCGCTGCCGCAGCAGACCGCACCCGCGCCCCCGCGACAGGACGCGGCCGGGAATCCGGTCCGCCGAGCGCCCACGGGGCACGTCTCGAACTACGACGAAGCGAAGGCCGCCGGGTACACCCTTCCCGATCCGCTCGTGCTCGCCAACGGCCAGCGCGTGCGCGATGCGAAGACCTGGACCGACCGGCGCCGCCCCGAGATCCTCGAGCTCTACAAGACCCACATCTACGGCCGAGTGCCGGAACGTGCGCCCAAGGCCTCGTTCGAAGTCGCCGAGACCGACGCGGCGGCGATGGAGGGCGCCGCGATCCGGAAGCGCATCGTCGTGCGCTTCGGCGACAAACCTGACGGTCCGGCGGCGAACGTCACGCTGTACGTCCCGGCGAAGGCCACGCGGCCCGTGCCGTTGGTCCTTCATCTGATGTTCGGACCGCGCCCGTCGAGCGAGCCGGCGCGGCCGATGGAGACCGGGCCGCTCGCCGACATCCTTTCGCGCGGCTACGGCTACGCGCACTTCCGCTACACGGAGGTTCAACCGGACGCCCGCGACAGCGGCGGATCCGGCGTGATCGCGCTCGCGCTGGCGCCGGGGCAAACGAAACCGGAGCCCGACGAGTGGGGGAGCATCACGGCATGGGCATGGGCGGCGAGCCGCGTCCTCGACTACCTCGAGACCGACCGCGCCGTCGACGCCCGGCGCGTCGCCCTGCTCGGCCACTCGCGACTGGGCAAGACGGCGCTCTGGGCGGGAGCGCTCGATCCTCGCTTCGCTCTGGTCTTCGCCAGCTGCTCGGGCGAGATGGGCGCCTCGCTCGCCCGGCGCGATTACGGAGAGACGGTCGACGACGTCGCGGCGAACTTCCCGTGGTGGATGGCTGAAAACTTCCAGAAGTTCTCGGGGCGCTGGAGCGACATGCCGGTCGACTCGCACATGCTGATCGCCCTGTGTGCTCCGCGCCCGGTCTTCGTCACCGGCGGCACCCAGGACCAGTGGGCCGACCCACACGGGATGTTTTTGGCGCAGGTCGGCGCGGGACCCGTGTACAGGCTCCTCGGCAAGAAGGACCTCGGCACGACCACGCTCCCGCCGCTCGATACGCCACTCACCAGCGGCTCATTAGGCTTCCACTACCACACGGGCGGCCACACGATCTCGCCCGCGGACTGGAACGCATTTCTCGAGTTCGCCGACCGGCATCTAAAGCCCCGCTGAGGAAACCACGCCGTACTCGATCAGGGTCGCACAACAGCTCATTTCCAGGTGGGCGCGCCGACGTCACCCCTGTCTCAGCGCCAGGATCGGGTTGACTCGCACGGCGCGACGGGCCGGCTGGATTCGCCCCTGGCACGTTGAACTAAGGGCTCTTCTCGATGGCGATCGCCGCCGCCCCGAGCACGCCTCCGTAATAGCCGAGTTGCGAAATTTCTACCTGAAGCCGCCGCTGCCCCGGGGCGATGAGCAACTCTGGCAGTTGTTCATTCAACTCGGACACCAACAACGGGTTGTCTTGGGCGATGCCGCCCGATAGCACAACCACGCTCGGGTCAAGGAGGTGAACAATCGAGACAATTCCCGTACCCAAGTGAGCGGCATAAGTGCGTAAGGCGCGCCGGGCAATGTTCTCTCCGGAGTTGGCGGCGCGGATCACGTCTTCGGCCGTGGCGAATTCCTGGCCCGCGTAGCGCAGGAGCGCGGCGGCGTTCGCATAAACCTCCAGGCAGCCCTTGCGGCCGCAGGTGCAGGGCAGCCCGCCATGCTGGATTGGAATATGTCCGAGGGCATTCGCGAAGAAGTGCGCGCCGCGATTCAATCTCCCGGCGATGTAGCAGCCGCCACCGACTCCGGTGCCGAGCGTTATGCACACAAAATCGTCCACGTCCCTGCCACGACCAAAGTGCCGCTCGGCAATCGCGAGTGCATTCGCGTCGTTTTCGACAGCCACCGGCAATCCGATGGCAGCCTGGAGTTCGTCGGCAATGGGAGTGCCGGTCCAGCCCGGCAGATTGTCGGTAGCGTAAACGACCCGGCCTGTAAGCGGATCCACCCAACCAGCCGTGGCGACTCCAAGAGCCGTCGGCTTGCAGCCGGAGCCGCGAGCGACTTCGACCGCGTGGAACGCTACCCGCTTCAGGTGCTTGAGCAGCGCATCCCGGCCTCCCCCGGGAGGTGTCGCCGAAATGAACTCGAAAGCGAGTTTTCCATCGCGGGAGACGATGGCCGACTTCGTGTTCGTGCCGCCCAGATCGATCCCGATGACATAGTGCCGCCCGTTGGACCGGCTGCGCTCCCGATGGATGGCCCCGACGAACCGCGAGGTGATCACCCCCGGGCGCGTGATCGCAGTTCCCACAATGACCGCGAAGGCGCCGGCACGGATCGCCTCTGCCGCCTGCTCGGGCCGGTCGATGCGTCCTTCCGCAACCACGGGCACGCCGAGCCGCGTAACGAGCTCACGAATGAACGCGGGCTCGAAGTTCCGGACGGACTCGGTCTCCGCTGTATAGCCGCGCATCGTGCTGGCGACGAGATCGGCGCCTGCCGCCGCGGCAGTAACCGCTTCTTCCACCGTGGCGATGTCGGCCATCACGGGCACACCGAGTTGTCCATGGATCTGCCGAACGCGCTCGACAGCGCCGAACCGCTGCCCGCGCGCGGTGCAATCGAGCGCAATGATGTCCGCCCCTGCCGCCACAAGCTTTCGCGCGTCTTCCAGATCTGGCGTGATGAGGATGCGTCCGTCCGCCTGAAGGCGTTTCTGGATCCCTATGATCGGCAGGCTCACCGCCTGGCGGATGGCCGCTATATCGTCGGGGCCGTTGGTGCGTATGCCGGCGGCCCCGCCCAGAGCTGCAGTTCGGGCGAAACGCGCCATGGAATCGGGTTCGCCAAAAGGATCGCCATCGGGAGCCTGGCAGGAAACAATCAGGCTTTGAAAGAAAGATTCGCAACGTGCCGGAACATGCTTCATCAAGCGCCTACTCGGGTGGAAGCGGCGATAATCACCATCGCCGACACCAGCGTGAGAATTCCCAACCGCATGAAGCGAACAGCCTTGGCATTCGCGCTACGCCACTCGCCCAACAGGACTCCCATCAGATTAGCCACCAGCAAGGCGGCCGCCAGGCTGAGCGGCCAGCCGATGGACGGCGCGATAGTGCCGAGCCGTGGTGTTGCTGCTCCGTACAGGAAGATGCTGCCGCCCCAAAGGAGCCCCATCAGGATACTGAGAGCCAGCCCCCTGCTCCACTGACTGCCTGAGTAGAGCGGACCTGTGCGATTTCTGCGCATCAGATAGAGACAGAACGCGATGTTCGGGATGGCTCCTGTGGCAAGCATCAACAACCAGATGAAATTCGTGGCGGAGAATCGCGTGTACCCAAGCCGCTCTCCGGTGTCGGCAATCGGCAGCGCCAGGGTGTAGCCGACGTTGAAAATGGCGGACATGATGCCTGATCCAACGCTGAACAGGATGCCGGTAGTGACATTGCGGCTCACGCTGCCGGCAGCGCCGACCGTTTCGCGAAGGCGTCCCGCCGACCCGCACAGCCACACCCCAACCAGAAACGTCACGATTCCAAGGAACAGCACGATTTGACGGGGTTCCAACCGGAGCGCACCCTGCATGATCAGCGGCAGGAGCGATCCCAGAGCCGAACTCAGGCCGATGACGAGGCTGTTGGCAAGAGACACGCCAAGCCGGTCCACGCTCAAGCCAAACAGGATGGCGCCAAAGCCCCACGCGAATCCGAAGCCCGCGGCGGCAACCACGGCACTCCTCGGCGCCTCGGCATGCAAAACAGACCAGTCACCAATGGTGATAGAGACCATCACAGCCGGCATTAGAAGGCAGGATGTGAGGATGAAGATCAACCAGATATTCTCCCACCGCCACCGCGGGATCATCTTCATCGGCGCACTGAACAGCCCATTGCACAAACCGGACAGGAGAGCAAAAAGGATACCGAGCGTCACGGGGTCTTCACTTTCCGGTTATCCACGAAGGCATTTCTCCCACCGGCACGAGCCTGGTGCGGAGCACTTTGCGTTCCCGTTCCTCTACCTTCAGCGACTTCGTGAGCTGGAACTCTGCCGCGGCCTCCTCCGGCTTGCCAAGGTCTTGCAAGACCCGAGCCAAGCGGTAGTGCACCGACGCATCGTTCAAACCGAGGGCCAGGGCTCGCCGCAGCGCCTTCTCCGCCTCCGCTTCATTCCCCGTCCGCTGCCGCAGCTTCCCGAGCTCATAGTACAACTCGCCGCTTTTCGGGTACTTCCCCAGGCCCTCCGCGGCGACTTTCTCGGCCTCACCGGCGTGATCCAGCTGAATGAGGTGGTCGATGTAATTCGAGTACAACTCCGCGGAAGCCCCCACTCGCAGGGCGCGCGCATATGCGGCCAGCGCTTTCTCGGGCTGTCCCGTCTGCGAATACAGATCCCCTAGCCGTCCCCACGGTTCCGCCCGCTGCGGGTCGATCTGTACCGACCTTTCATAGGCGTCAATCGCCCCCTGCCGCTTGCCGGCGACTTCCAGGATCGTAGCCAGACCGTTGTGAAGCCGGGCAGAGTTGGGGACGGCTCGCAACCCTTCCCGCACGACGTCAAGGGCTTCCGTTTCGCGATAGCCGGCGACAAACACGAGGCCGAGCCGGTAGTAGCCATCCGGATCGGATGGGGCGAGCCGCACGGCTTCCTGAAGAGTGGCCACCGCATCCGAAAGATCGCCATTCAATGCCTCGGCGGAGCCCAGCAGCCGGTAAGCCTGTGGGGGAGTTCCGGCCGGGAGCCGCTCCGGAAACAGCGCGACAACTTCGGCATATCGCTTCAACCCAAGCAGAGCTTCGGCCTGCTGGACCCGCAACTCGATTGCATCGCCCGTGATGCTGCTTTCGCGGATCAGGCGCAAGGCTTCCTCATACCGGCCAGCGCCGTTCAGCACTCTAAGAGCGTCGAGCAGCCGCGGCGTCCGGTCTCCCGGGAGTTGCAACAGACTCGCAATGACCGCTTTTGCTGCGGCCACACGGCCCACGGCGAAGTTGGCATATGCGAGGCGGGTCAGAGGATCCGGCGATTCGGGGGACAACTGATGAGCTCTCTCCAGCGCTTTGGCGGCCTCGGGATACTGGCGAAGCTGCAGCAGTACAAGGCCCAGGTTGTAGAACGCGCCCAGATTTCCCGGGTCCAGCGCGCAAGCCTTTCGCAGAGGGCCGGCGGCCTGTTCGAGCATTCCGAGGGAGGCGTAGTTGAGTCCGAGATTGTTGTGCGCCGGAGCAAATCCTGGATTCAGTTTGAGCGCGCGTTGATACCAGAGGACAGCCTCTTCGTGCTTGCCGATGGAATTCAACGCCGCTCCGACGGCGTTTGCAAGGGTGAAGTCTCGCGGGTTGGCCCGCCAAAGCGACGCAAAGACGCGCTGTGCCGCTTCAACCTCCCCGTTGCGCAACTGCGCCACTGCGTCCTGGTATGCGGGTGCCCAGCCTGCGGAATCGGTAAAGGCCCAGGCTAGAGGACCGGACAGGAGCAGGGCCAAACCAAGGAACACCGCCCGAGGACTGGAGCGGATAGCCTGAGCTGGACTGAGAACACCCATCCTGACTGAAGCCATTCTCTCTCAAGTGAAGGAGGAAGGCCCCTGCGTCAACTGGCGCAGGGGCCCTTACTATAGTCGCATTGCTGGGAACAAAATTCACAAAATGGTCAAATTTGCTCCGGGCACAAGAGCAATGCGAGTTTGAAACCACTGATGAACACAGATGGACACGGATGTTGCTCGGAACCATCTGTGTGAATCTGTGTTCATCTGTGGTTCCCCTCGGCGGTATGAGGTCGCTCGCTATCAGAATTGCAGTTCCAACGCGAGTTGTATCACTCTCGGACTTCGCGCGCTGACGACGCGGCCGAAGCTTCCTGAACCGAGACCGGTGTCAACTCCGGCGTACTGCGTGTGGTTGAAGATGTTGAAGAACTGCGCGCGGAACTGCATGGACAACCGTTCTGTCGGCAGCGGGAACATCTTATAAAGAGCCATGTCCCAGTTGTTGATTCCGGGTCCGCGAATGATGCCGACACTCGCGTTGCCGAAGGTGCCCCGCGTGGCCGGAGCGAATGCACTCGTATTGAACCATGACGCCAGCGTCTTGGAGCCGTCCGGGCTGGCAATCGCGTTTGGCCGCTGTCCGCCGGCGCCGATGCCGGCAACGTCGCCGGGGGCATAAACAGTCAGCGGCGAGCCGCTCTGGAATCGCGTTATGCCGCTCAACTGCCAGCCTCCGAGGATTGCCTTGCCTCCGCCCTTCATGTTTTTGCCGATCGGGACGTCCCAGAGATAGTTCGCCACGAACACGTGAGCAGCATCGAAGTCGGCGAGTCCCTTCTCCGCGCGAATGTTGCGGCTGTCCTGTGGTCCGCTCCATACACCCGAAGCGTCGGTCAGCGTTTTGGAGAGCGTGTAGGAAGCCTCGAATGCCAGCCCGGCGCCGACGCGGCGCTTCAAGGTTGTTTGCAGGCTGTGGTACGTCGAGTTCCGGTTTGTGCCCCAGGAGGTAATGCTGCCGAAACCGGGGAACGGACGCACCGAATCGGGCGAGATTTCGCTGTCCGCGACCCGCAGATTAGGGTAGGGCTGATTGAGGTCGATCAGCCCCAGCAGATGCGTTCCTTTGGTGCCTACGTAGGCGACTTCCACCCCGACGTTGCGGCCCACATCATACTGCACGCCGGCCGACCACTTCTGCACCTGCGGATACTTCCAGGGAGTGAGGTCGGTGCGCAAACTGACGGGGAACACCGGCTTCTCGGAGGAGCCGCCGCCGGGGCGCTGACCGGGGTGACTCACGAGTGTGTTGAACACCTGAACGCGCTGGGTGAAGGGCGGGTTGGTGCTGGAGAACTGAGAGAAGGACCCCCAGCGATCGTAGAAGATGCCATATCCCGCGCGAAGGGCCATCTTGCCGCGGTTCGTCGGATCCCACACTACCCCGATGCGAGGAGCGAAGTCGGTCTTCCGGCTGTCGATGACGGCCCGCCCGAACGGCGCATTATCTCCGGCCTGAACCAGTCCATTGAGGAAATTCTCCGTGCCGGGAACGATCAATCCATCCGGCTGGACCACGGCCGCCTTGGAGGGATCGAAGCGGCGCGGGTCAAGGAAGTTCTGCAGGTTGACCTTCTCTATTTCCGGCTGGAAGTAGGTGTACCTTACGCCGGCGGTGAGAGTGAGATTGCTCTTTATCTTGATCTGGTCCTCGGCATAGGGTTCCACATTCACCCAGCGGTAGACTCCGAAGGGATCTTCGGCGGTCTCCGTGTAGCTAAATGCCCGCCCCACGAGGAAATCCGCCATCGAGTCGCCCGTTGCCGAACCGTTGAAGACGAACGAGCCATTGGTCAGGTTGCCGGTGGCCGAAGCGACTTCGCCCTTCCCCTCGCGCGTCACCCCAATGCCGAAACGGAACGTGTGTGGGCCCTTGATCCAGGTGGTGTGTCCCTCAAACGGCATGCTGTAGGCATAGTTGTGGAACGGCCAGGGGAGGGAGATCCCCGCCCAGCCTTGTCCGAACGAGAGCGACGGGATCCGGTTCTGCGCATTGAATGGAAACAGTTCGGGAATGTTCAGTCCCGGCGCACGATCCCGATTCGAGTCGGCGGTATGTTCCAGGCGCTTGTCGTTCCCCTTATAGAATCCCCACCGAAACTCAGCGATAAAGTTGGGCTTCGGCGTGTAGGTCACATTGAACGCGCCATTATAAATGGGAAATTCCTGAATGGATCCGCCGACATTCGGCAGCACGTTGCGGCCGAACAGCTCGAAGGGGTTCTTTAAGTCCGCGCTGTCACCGGTATATCGGACGAACAGGCTTAGCGTGTCTGCCAGCCTGTAGTCGATGCGCGCGGATTCTTCACGCCAGAAGGTCGTATCGGGATTCGACGCCGTGAAGTTCTGCGAACCTGACTGGAAGCCGGGTGTCGGCAACGGGAAGTACGTCTTCAGCAAAAGCTGTGCGTTGGGGTCAATCTTGCTGGCCGGGATCACGTTTCCCGCGAACGGTATCCCTGTATCGGGGTCGTGAATGACTCGTGACGGCAGTTGCGCGCTGAAGTCGCCATCGCGTTCCGTCGGGGTCGCCACCTGCGCGGTGCGGGTTCCGCCGCTCTCAATAATCCGCCTCCACTCCTGCGACCAGAAGAAGAACACCCGGTCCTTCTTCACGGGGCCGCCGAAGGTATACCCGAAGTTGTTGTAGCGGTTCTTCGGCTTGCCGCCGGCAAAGAAGTTTCGGGCGTTTAGCGTGTCATTCCGGAAGTACTCGAACGCGCTGCCGTGCAACTGGTTCGTGCCGGACTTGGTGATGAGGTTCACCTGGCCGCCCGCCACCCGTCCGGTTGCCGCCGAGTACGAGTTGTTTTCGATGCGGAACTCCTGCAACGAGTTGATGTTCGGCGAGACAAAGGCGTTGCCGCCAAACGTGTCCAGGTTGCGGATTCCGTCGATTTGCAGGTTGTTGGACTCGGATCGAACCCCGTTGAGGCTGAAGTTCGCAATCGAGTTCGATCCAAACCCGCCGCCGCCCTCCGGGTTGTTCGACACGACGCCGGCTTCCAGGAAGATCAACTGGGTGAACAGACGGCTCGAAATCGGCAAGGTCTTGATTTGCGAGCTGTTCACGGTGTCGCCCACATCGGCCGTCACTGAGTTCACGGGAGGAGCGGCGGCCTCAACGGTAACTCGCTCCACCACCTGACCCACCTCCAGAGTCACATCGAGGCGAACGTTCTCCACCGCGCTGACGCTGATGGCGCGCAGCACCATTGTCTTGAACCCGGATGCTTCGACGGCCAATTCGTACCTGCTCACCGGCACGACCGGGAACGAGTAGTCTCCGCTTGTGTTGGCCTGGGTTCTAAGAACCGCACCGGTACCCACATTGGTCAGCGTGACGGTGGCGCCGGGGACAACCGCTCCACTGGGGTCCGTCACACGGCCAAGTACCGCACCCGTGCTCTTCATCTGACCGTTCATGGATCCCACAAGAGCCAGCGGCAACACGGCCAGCAGGATCGGTTTCAGTAATTTGGTTTGCATGGAGGCTCCTCCGCTCCTGTCCCTAATAATCAGGAAGCTGGGTCCGATGCGACGATCAGGACTCCAGCATCTCCCTTTCACACCGAGGCGCGCACCCGCGTTGCGATCAGAACGTGTTCTGGAGCGCAAGACTACTACATACGCAGGAGACAAATCCGCGGCCCCTCGCTATCAGTCAGTGAACAGCCTTGCGACTGAGCCAGCGTCGTGAGTGCTCTTTACGCGCGAAACTTGTTCTGGCCTGTCGAACGTTCGCGCTACGGAGCGGCCGACCTGTTTCGTAAACGCTGGGCGACCACTCAGGATTGATCAGACGAAAGCCTGCCTTTAGCCGACTATTCGTTAGTCCGTCTCTTTGACCTAACCGCCGTTGCGTTGCCGGCGTCTAATCGACAACCTGGCCAACGATTCTGTCGAGGGAGATGAGATATATGGGACTCCAAACTTCGTGTAATCATCATCGGGCGGGGCTCTCGTACAACCGAGAGCCGCAGGGAACGCCCGAGCTCCTACGATCGGGCCGGGCTCGCGTGGAGTGACCCAGGACCTGCGGACGAGACCGTCGAGCAGACGATCCGCGATCTCCACGCGCGCGAGGCGGAATCTGAGCGTAACCTTTTCCGCAGGGTGAGGTATTCATGCTCAGGTCCGCCATTGCTCTTCCCGTTCTGCTGCCCGGCGCCGCAAGGTTTGCAATTGGGCAACGGTGCAGTGGGCGGTGGAAGGGATTTCCCGCGCGTGCGGAAAGTTGAAGCGGCCTAACAGCGGCACGTATAGGGAGTCTAATTCAAATGATGCACTCAGTTGCGTCCGATTTGCGCTACGCGGGGCGCGAACTTTTGCGGCGGCCGGGGTTCGCCTTGACCGCGGTCCTCTCGCTGGCGCTCGGCGTGGGCGCCACCAGCGCGGTTTTCAGCGTTGTTTATGCAGTGCTGATCAATCCCTTTCCCTATGTCGGCGCGGAACGTATGATGCAAGTCTCGCTCAAGGACAAGGCCGGCAACTACCGGTATCCCGGACTGACCGGACCGCAGATCGCGGGGCTTCGCCAGGTTGCGGTGATCGAAAGCGTGGTCGGAGAGGATGGGTGGAACCTCACCACCACCGACGGCGATCTCCCCGAGGATGTCGTTGCAACGTACGTTACTCCAAACGCTCCGAATCATTGGGGCACGCCAGCGTTAAAGGGCCGGTGGCTGATCCCCTCGGATGCCCCTACCGGTAAGGAGCCGGAACGAGTGGTGGTGCTCGGTTACCGGTTCTGGCAGCGATACTACGGCGGCGATCCGGACGTTGTCGGGCGAACGATCCACCTGGTGCGGAAGCCTTATCAGGTCGTGGGTGTGATGCCGCCGCGTTTCCGATGGCGCGAAGCGGATATCTACCTGCCGCTCAAGTTCACGCTGGACCCTAACACCGGTTTTGGGGTGACGCTCAAACTCCGCCCCGGCATCTCGACGGAACGGGCGAACGCCGAGCTGCAGCCGATCCTGGAGCAGTTCGCCAAGGAAACCCCGACGCGGTTTCCGGACGCATTCCGCGTCAACCTGCGAAGCATCATCGAACTCTTCGCCAGGCCGCTGGGGCCAACGCTTTACCTGCTGTTCGGCGCGGTTGCATCGCTGCTTCTGATCGGGTGTGGGAACGTCTCCATCCTGCTATTGGCGCGCGGCGCGCAACGGCAACATGACTTGGCGATCCGCGCCGCGCTGGGAGCCGGGCGCGGCCGGATTGTGCGGCAGCTATTTACCGAATCCCTGGCGATCGCCTTGACCGGGACTACGCTCGGAATACTCATCGCCTGGAAGAGCCTTGCGATCATCATCGCCTGGCTGCCGTCCAGCGCTTTCCCGGCAGAATCGGTCATCGAGATGAACCTGCCGGTGCTGTTGTTCAGCGCCAGCCTGGCCTTCGCCACCGCAATCATATTCGGCATCGCGCCGGCTTTACAGCTTTCGCGGCCGGACGTGGCACGGGTCGTCCAAAGCAGCACACGCCGGGTGATGGGAAGTGTTCATGGTAAGCGCACTCATAGCGCGATGGTGGCGACGCAGGTCGCACTGACGCTCCTGATGCTGACCGCAGCCGCGGCGGCGGGCAAGGGATTCCTGCGCCTGGTGAATATGGACCTTGGATACGACCCGCACCGAACCATGTCGGTGCCTATCCCCGTACACGATGGGACGTACGGCTCGTGGAAGGAACGGTCCGAATATTTCGAGCAGATCCGCGCCCGGATCGCGGCCCTGCCACAGGTGGTTGCGGCCGGCATTTCGACCAACGCAACGCCGCCCGCGAACGGAGGCGACAGCAGGATTGAAATCATGGGGGCCAGCGAATCGGAGAAGCCGGTGGTGCGGGTGAACTTTATCAGCCCCGAGTATTTTCCAGTGCTGCGCATTCCACTGTCGCAGGGGCGCCTGTGGGATCATGCCGAGACCATGCGCGGGGCTGTGGTCGCGGTGATCAACCAGACGATGGCGCGACAATACTGGCCGAAGGGTGATGCAATCGGGCGCCAGTTGCGCATCCCGGGCCTGAAGGATCAGCCGCCGTACCAACCCGCCGCGGCCGGAAGCGAAGGCTGGCTCCGGATCGTGGGCGTAGTGGCCGATGCTCGCAACGACGGCCTGCGCAACCCCGTTAAACCCGCGGTGTACGTGCCCTATTCCCTGCGAATGCGGATGTTCACGCAGATTCTGGTGCGCACTCGCGTGCCTCCGCTTTCCCTGCTGCACGCGGTGCGGGCGGAGTTGGTGCAGATCGACAAGGAACAGCAGGTGATGCGAGTCCGTGACCTGGAGACGTGGATCATCGAGATGCGCGAGTACGCCCAGCAACGCCTGGTGGCCCGCCTGTTTGCCATATTCTCCGGCCTCGCAGTACTGCTCGCCGCCGCCGGGCTTTACAGCGTGGTCTCCTACGGGGTCGCGACCAGGACCAATGAATTCGGGATTCGCATGGCGCTGGGGGCGCGGGCCTGGGATGTGGTGCGGCTCGTGCTTTCCGCCACCTCGGCGAGTGTGGGCGGAGGGCTGGCGGCTGGCCTGGCGCTGAGCCTGATTTTCGACAACCTAGCGCAGAAGTGGCTGACGGAGAGTTCGCGAGATCCGATCATTCTGTGCGGCTCGGCGGTGCTGTTGGTCGCCGTCGCTGGGTTGGCCTGTTTCGCGCCGGCGCGGCGGGCGGCTTCGGTGGACCCGAGCGAAGCGCTGAGATATGAGTAAACTTCGAGCTCAGGGGTCGCTTTGGCCGAGTGTGTGCCATTTCTCGGGAAAGGTCGGGAGGACGGCGCGAAATCAATTTGACGTATGGGTACCTCTGGCGCTGAATCTGGAGAAACTTCAACGCAATACGCATTTTTTGCGCGTCTTTGCCCGGTTCAAGCCGGGTGTTACCCTGACCCAGGCACAAGCCGACCTGAACGTAGTGGCGGCGAATCTCGCGCTCCACTACCCTGAGTGGAACAAGAACAGTAAGTCGGTGCGCCATAGAGACTGCCCGGCGGGACGTCTCTACACAACCGCGAGTATCTGAAAACTCTCGAATTTGATTGCGGCCAGGGCGCGCCGTGAGACAATCGCTCAGCATCCGCGTGGTGGATCGGAAACTACAGGTTACAAATGAAGAAACTTGTCTCTCGGCGCCAGTTGCTGAAACGTCTCGGCGCCGCCGGCTCGGTTTCACTAGTGACCTCCCGGAGTGCCTCGTCTTGGGACCCGGCCATCCTGGTTACCGGCCGTCCGATCGAAATCGCGGTCTCGCAGGTCAGCGCCGAAACAGTCCGGATCATCGTACTCCCCATCGAGGACGGCCGCGTTCAGCCCGTGCCGCAAGACGGATCACTCGTTCACCCTGCCTGGAATCCGCCGCGGGCGCGCCTCAGAAGACTTGTCCGTGAGGAACGAGTCCAGTGCGGAAATGTCGTGGTAAAACTCTCTCCCGATCCGCTGGCCGTCCATGTCGAGACTCGGGATGGGCGCCTGGTGCAGCATCTCCGCCTCGATAGCCAAACCGGTTCTCTGTCTTTCCTTCTGGGCGATCAGCCGTTGCTCGGCCTCGGGCAAGGCGGCCCGCAGTTCGATCGCCGCGGCTCGTCGGACCGCATGAGAAGCGGACAAAGCGGATACATGCTGCGAACGCACGGCGGGCGCTTGCCTATCCAGTGGCTGATCGGAACGGGCGGTTGGGCGATGTTCATTCACCACCCGTCGGGAGCCTTCGACTTCAGCGGACAGGAAGGTCGTTTCGATCCGGGCACTCCGGACACGGCGCTTCCGCTCGACCTTTTCATCGTTGCGTCGCGCGATCCAGCACAGGTCATGGCGGAGTACGCGAGACTGACGGGACTCCCCCAGATGCCGCCGTTGTGGTCGCTGGGCTACCAGCAGTCCCATCGCACGCTGGCGAGCCGTGAGGAGATCCTGTCTGTAGCGAGGACATTCCGCGAGAAGCAGCTCCCGTGTGATTCGCTGATCTACCTGGGCACCGGCTTCTGCCCTTCGGGCTGGAACACCGGTCATGGCTCTTTTACTTTCAACTCCTCGGTGTTTCCGGATCCGAGGCGGATGATTGAGGAACTGCATGCGTTGTCCTTCCGCATCGTACTGCACGTCGTGATCCAGGCCCGCGAGCTGCGTGGCACGGTCCAGGACCGCTTCGACATGGAAAAGTTCGAGGAGAAAGAGGCCGCTTCCTACTGGAATCAGCATCGCAAGGTATTTGCGCTCGGCGTTGGCGGCTGGTGGCCCGATGAAGGTGATCCGCTGAACGCAGCTTCACGGCTCACGCGGAACCGGATGTATTGGGAGGGCCCGCAACTCGACAGGCCCAATGAGCGGCCGTTCGCGCTCCACCGCAACGGGCACGCGGGCATGCAGCGTTACGGCGCCTTCCTCTGGTCGGGCGACGTCTATTCCACCTGGGAGACGCTGCGCACGCATGTTCCGGTCGCCATCAACACCGGGTTGAGTGGGATCCCGTATTGGGGAACCGACATCGGCGGCTTCGTGCCGACGAAGGAATACACGGGCGAGCTGCACGTGCGCTGGTTCCAGTTCGGCGCCTTCTGTCCGTTGTTCCGATCGCACGGGCGCACCTGGCACCTGCGCCTGCCCTGGGGGTGGAATACGGGTGAGCTTGGCCCGGACGAAGTCAAGACCTACACCGGGGGTGCCGCCAACCCCGATCCCAGCGAGCTGCACAACGCCGACGTGGAGCCAATCTGCCGCAAGTATCTCGATCTCCGTTATCGACTCCTGCCGTATCTTTATACTGCTATCCGAGAGAGCCACGGGACCGGCTTACCGGTAATGCGGGCACTCTGGCTTCACTACTCCGGCGATCCGGCTGCCGTGGCGCGGGGGGATGAGTATCTCTGGGGCCGCGATATGCTGGTCGCGCCTGTCACCGAAAAGGGCGCGACCTCGCGTACACTGTATCTCCCACGCGGGACCTGGTATGACTTCTGGACGGAGGAGAAACTCGAAGGAGGCCGCGAGATCCGCAGGTCTGTGGATCTCGCGACCATGCCGCTCTACGTCCGCGCGGGCGCTATTCTTCCTATGGGACCGGTGAAGCAGTACACGGGCGAGAAAACAGATGCCCCGGTGACTCTCCGGATCTATCCCGGCGCGAATGCCGCATTCACCCTGTATGAAGATGACGGAATTTCGTTCAACTACCGCAAGGGCGATTGGATGGGAATCCAGGCTGCGTGGGAGGACAACCGCCGCAGGCTCACCTTGCGACTCGCCGAAGGCTCGCGCTTGCTCCCTCCCGGGCGGCACGCGATCGAAGCGCGTGTCGTTGCGGAAAAGGAGAAACGCGCCGTCACGTTTGAGGGACGGCGGATCGAAGTTCAGCTTTGAGCATCAGCCTCGACAGGAAGGAGCGACAAGATGAACCGGAGACACCTGTTTTGTAATGCGGTCCTGTTCTGCAGCATGCTCCTGCCGAGACCCACCCTTGCACAGGGAACAATCGCCGATTATCAACGGGCGGCCGCGGTTCGAGAGAAACTCCAGGGGCTTGCCGTGAATATGCCCGAGAAAGCCAACTGGATCGAGGGAACAAGCCGTTTCTGGTACAGAAAGTCGGTCAAAGGCGGAAATCAATTCGTGCTCGTTGATGTCGCGGACCTGTTGAAGAGACCCGCTTTCGATCACGAAAAACTGGCCGCCTCGCTTGCGGCGGGATCGGCCGAAAAATACTCCGGTGTCACCCTGCCCTTCTCATTCATCACATTCGTCGACAACGAAAAGTCCCTGGAATTTGCCGCTGGTGATTCGAAGTGGCGGTGCGACCTGACGGAATACAACTGCAAGAAGATTGGCCCGGCCGGGCCGGGCGATTTGCGCAGTGGCCGCGGCAGCTCGCCTCCATTGCGCGGGTCTCAGGAAGATGATCAGCCTAAAGCTTCCCCCGACGGGAAGTGGGAGGCGTTCGTCAAGAATTACAATGTGCACGTCCGAGCCAAGGGAAGCAAAGACACGGTTCCGCTAAGCTTCGACGGGTCGGAGGGGAATTACTACACGCCGGCTTCGATCCGTTGGTCTCCGGATTCGACCAGGCTGGCCGTGTACCGCGAGCGGCCGGGATATCATCGCAAGATCCAGTACATCGAGTCTTCGCCGGAAGACCAGCTTCAACCGAAATACTCGACTCGGGAATACGTGAAGCCTGGCGATGCCCTCGACATCCGGCAACCGGTGCTGTTTCAAATCGAGACAAGGAAACAGCTACTTGTCGAAAACACTCTCTTCCCCAATCCATACGAGCTGTCGCCGCTCACCTGGCGTAAGGACAGTCGCGCGGTCACATTTGAATACAATCAGCGGGGGCACCAGGTTTATCGAGTCATTGAAGTCGACGCCCGGACGGCAAAGGCGCGCGCCGTCATCAGCGAAGAACCACAAACATTCTTCTGTTACTCAGGTAAGTGGTTCCGTCACGACGTGAGTGACGGGAAAGAAGTCGTCTGGATGTCGGAGCGGGACGGCTGGAATCACCTCTATCTCTACGACGGCGTTACGGGCGCCGTGAAGAATCAGATCACCAGGGGAAACTGGGTTGTGCGCGGAGTCGAGAAAGTCGACGAGCAAGCCCGGCAGATATGGTTACGGGGGAGCGGTATGGTTCCCGGAAAGGATCCTTACTTCGTCCATTACTATCGCATCAACTTCGACGGCACGGGACTGACCGCTTTGACCGAGGCAGACGGCAACCACTCCGTGGCCTTCTCTCAGGATATGAAGTACTACATCGACACCTGGTCGCGCGTGGACGTTCCCCCCGTCTGCCAACTGCGCCGCGCGTCGGACAAGAAGGTACTTGCCGAGCTGGAGCGCGGCGATATCCGGGAACTGTTGCAAATCGGCTGGCGTCCGCCCGAGGTCTTCACCGCGCTCGGGCGCGACGGCAAGACCGGCATCTGGGGCATCATCATTCGGCCGACGAATTTCGATCCGTCCCGGAAATACCCCGTCATTGAGAATATCTATGCCGGCCCGCAGGATTCGTTTGTGCCGAAATCCTTCAGCATTAATTCCGGCATGCAGTCGATGGCCGAACTCGGTTTTATCGTCGTGCAGATCGATGGGATGGGCACGTCGAACCGGTCCAAAGCGTTTCACGATGTCGCCTGGAAAAACCTCGCCGACGCCGGATTTCCCGATCGGATTCTATGGCACAAAGCTGTGGCCGAAAAATATCCGTACTACGACATTAGCCGGGCCGGCATCTACGGGCACTCCGCCGGCGGGCAGAACGCGCTGGCCGCGCTGCTCTTTCATCCCGAATTCTATGCCGCTGCCGCATCGTCCTGCGGCTGTCACGACAACCGGATGGACAAGATCTGGTGGAACGAGCAGTGGATGGGATGGCCTCTCGGCCCCGAGTATGCGGCCTGCTCCAACGTCGACAACGCATCCAAGCTCCAGGGCAAGCTGCTGCTATCGGTCGGAGAGATGGACACGAACGTGGATCCGGCGTCCACCATGCAGGTCGTCAACGCGCTGATCAAGGCCAACAAGACCTTCGAGCTTCTTGTTCTTCCAGGACAGGGGCACTCGGCGGGCGGAGATTACGGGGAGAGGAAACGCTTCGATTTTTTCGTCCATCACCTGCTTTCAGTGGAACCCCCCGATTGGAACAAGATCGAAAAGAGTAAATCGACGGCTTCTACAGGCAGCGGGAGCGCCCAGCCCCAGTGATTCTTGATGTCTTGGCGCCTCCTATGAAACTAAACGAACTGCCTCTTGTGGCCCGGGTCTGATGACCCGGGCCATAGAAAGCAACCGCGATGCTTTGAGGGGATCGGTTCCGCACAAGGATTAATTGTTACCTGATGCGCCGTCTGGCACCCCGCGTAAGACCACCGGTCGACCAATTTCAAGCGCGGCCTCAAACATGAAGAACAGATGCTGGATCAATCTCATCCAAAAAGTGCGAAATCTTGGCGTTGCGGCATGAGCGAAAATGAAACTGATACCCGAGTGCAGCGGCGAGTTCCGTAAGTAGCTGCCGGGCTTTAGCTGAGAAGGAATTCTTTTCCAGCCGGCAAGAATTTCACGCTTCATAGTATGGGAGACACCAAGGATGGATCAGCACCGCCAGGGACGTGCTAAATTCGTATAATGCTCGGCGAAGGAGAAGCTATGATCATCGGCGTACACGCGCTCGTCTACAGCAAGGAACCGGAGCAGGTCCGCGCGTTCTTGAAGGACGCGCTCGAGTTTAAACCCATCGATATCGGCCACGGGTGGCTGATCTTCGCTCTGCCTCCCGCCGAGCTCGCGGTCCACCCGGGAGAAGGCCCAGGTCGGCACGAACTCTACCTGATGTGTGACGACGTAAAGGCGCTGATCAAGAAGCTGGAGAGCAAGGGGTACGAGACCCGCGAGGTCCAGGATGTCGGCTGGGGATTGCGAACGGCGGTCACGCTGCCCGGCGGCGACGAGCTCGGCATCTACGAGCCGCGGCACGCCTCTCCAATCAAGCTGAAGAAGCCAAGAGCGGCGGCAAAGACATCAAAAAAGAGGAGCGCCAGAACAAAACCCGCCCGCGCGCGCTGAGGTTCGGTCGGCTCGAACGCTGCGGTGGAACCCTTGAAGCCTTGCGAAACCAACTCGTTCATAAAGGAGTCCAGAAGAAATTAGGGAACAAACGGCTCGTGGGGAGACGTATGGTGTGTCATGACCATCGCTCAGACCGACGAGCCGACTCCTCGGAAACCGCTCCGCCTGTGGCCAGGCGTCGTCGCGGTGGTGCTGCAGTGGCTGGCCCGGTTTGGCATAAAAGCCGTCGTCCCTGGATTCAAGGGCATTTGCCTTGGCGGCGCAGGGCGGACTCACAGGCGCAGTGGCTA